>CAZWRF010000001.1:0-4260 GCA_964636095.1 uncultured Candidatus Saccharibacteria bacterium
CAATAATTGCGATAATAATAAAAAATATTTTTTTGTTCATGTTTTTATGATGCGGAGAGGGCGGGATTCGAACCCGCGGTACATTGCTGCACACACGCTTTCCAAGCGTGCTCCTTAAACCGCTCGGACACCTCTCCTTATTTTTAAGCCGCTTCGGCTTCCTCCATTCTTTTTTTCTCCTCCTCCTGCATCTCTTCGCCGACCTTATCTATTACTTTTAGCAAAATAGGATTTTCCTTCTCTATGGCTTCTTTTCTAAGAACACTTAATTCGGCAAACAAATCTTCAAAAGATATTTGCTCAAGCTTGTACTTTTTGAATTCTTCAAGCACAAACTCAGTATCTGTTTCTTTTTTCAATTTTTTTTCAAAGCTTTCCACTATATATCCATTTCTTTTAATCTCCTAATCCTCTCCGCTATCGGCGGATGAGTGGCCCACAAGCCGGAAACTTTTTGTTTAATACCCGGCCGGCGAGGTTCGCTTAGCCATAAATGATTTGTGGCTTTGTTCGCCACCCGCATGGGAGTGGAGTCCTTTGATATTTTTTCAAGAGCTGAGGCCAGCCCGTCAGGGTACCTGGTTAAAAGCGCACCCGAAGCGTCGGCCAAAAATTCCCTTTTTCTTGAAATGGCTAGCTGTATTAAGGTGGTAGCAATGGGGGCCAAAATGGCTAAAGCAATGCCTACAAGCATAAGAATGGCACCTCCTTCTCCCCTGCCTCTATCGCTCCCGCCGAACCTTCCCCAAAACATGGAGCGTAGAAAAAAATCCGAAAGAAGGGCGATAAAGCCCACCAAAACAACAACTACCGTTGAAAGAAGAATATCACGATTGCCTATATGAGACAACTCGTGCGAAAGCACTCCCTCAAGCTCCGTTCTATCCAGGCGTTCTAAAAGCCCACGGGTAACCGCCACCACGGCGTGCTCGGGATTGCGGCCGGTGGCGAACGCATTCGGCGCTTGCTCGTTCACCAAATAAAGCTTTGGCATCGGCAAGCCGGCGGTAATGGCCAGGTTTTCAACGACATTGTAAAGTTCGGGGGCATCCTTCTTTTCTATTTCCTTTGCCTTGCTTATCTTTAAAACTATCTTGTCCGAATACCAATAACTGACGAAGTTCATAAGCAAGCTGAAAGCCACCGCCACATACAAAATGGCGGAATTGCCGTAAATCTGCGCGAACACCCAGCCGATGGCAATAATAACAACCAAGAAAATGGACATCAAAATCCATGTCCTTCTTATATTTGAATCTCTTTGTGTATATAAGCTCATTTCAAAAATTTGTTTCTCTCCACTTGGCGCAGAAAAAAATGGTTTCTTTTGCGAGTTGTGCAGTCTCGCTTGTCGGGGCAAGCCCCCGAGCGAGCTTTTCCCAAGCGAGCGAGGGAACAAAAGAAATCATTGGTTTTTCGAAGCCCTTAGAATTTAACGTTTACCGGTTCTTTTTCGGCTTCGGATGAAACTTCAAAAAATTTCATTTTGGAAAAGCCAAACATGCCGGCAATAAATCTTGTCGGAAAAGTTTCTATCTTTATGTTGAGGTCACGGACATTGGTATTGTAAAACCTTCTTGAGGCCTGAATTTTATTTTCCGTATCGGCCAATTCCCTCTGGAGGTCCAGGAAATTCGCGTTGGCCTTCAGGTCCGGGTAGTTTTCGGACACGGCAAAAAGCGTCTTTAGCGTGTTGGACAAGGCATTTTCCTTTTCCGCCTTTTCAAGCGGATTCCCCTCGCCGGACATTGCTTCCGCCCGAGCCTTGGTAACATTTTCAAGAACGCCTCTCTCGTGCGCCATATATCCCTTTACCGATTCTACCAAGTTGGGAATAAGGTCATATCGACGCTTGGTTTGCACGTCTATATCGCTTAACGCTTCGTTGGAGCGGGTGCGCAAAACCACAAGCCGGTTGAAAGCGTAAATCATCCAAACGATTATCGCGGCAACTATTATTAAAATTATCCAATAAATAGACATAATTTTTGTATACACCTAATAATAAAAGACTTTATTAAGTCCATTATAGCAAAACACCCGCCAATTAAAAGACAACCAATTTTGTTGTATAATGGAGAGAGATAAATTTGACAAAAGGAGGACTTGGCAAAATGGAAAAAAAGACAAAGCAGTACGAGCACTTACTTAAACTTATAAAAATTTGGGACAGCGAAATAAAAGTCGACTGGATAAACAAGGACACCTGGGCAATTTTCCAATGTTCTACAAAAAAAGAAAAAATTATCGTAAATATTTATCTTCTTCTTGTAGAACATTTGGTTCACGAATTCACACATGCGAAAAATCCGAAGCTTGGCGGCAATGTGCGCGACGAAAAAATAGTGAGAGACAAGGCAAGAAACTTTGTAGAAAGAATGAAGGTTAACGAAATTAAAGAAATCGCCGAATACCTTATAGAAAAGTATTTAAAAGACAAAAAAGCAAATTAAAAATCCCCCAATTTGATTGGGGGATTTTTCTTTTCTACATCATACCCGGCATACCCCCGCCCATTCCTCCGCCATGAGCATGGTCGTCATTCTTTTCCGGCAAGTCCACTACCACAACTTCGGTAGTTAGAAGCATGGCTGAAGCGGAGACCGCGTTTTGTAGGGCCGAGCGGGTAACTTTCATGGGGTCGATAATACCTGCCTTTAACATATCCGGAATAATTTTGTCCGCACGCGCGTCATAACCCATATTGGACCTTGGGTTTTCAAAAAGCCCTTCCTTTACGGTGTTTACCACCACTGTGCCGTCCTCTCTCCCCGCGTTTACGGCAATTTGTCTTAGGGGCTCTTCCAAGGCTGAAAGTAAAATTTCCGTCCCCGTTTCGAACTCTCTGGCAATATCTTTTACCGGCGGCTTTATTTTTCCTGACGAAAAATCACCGGAAACAGCAAGGGCCGCCTTCAATAAAGCTGTACCTCCTCCGGGAACAATTCCCTCTTCAATCGCCGCCTTGGTCGCTTCTTTGGCGTCTTCTATCTTAAATTTTTTGTATTTCATTTCCGTTTCGGTAGCCGCGCCAACTTTTATAACCGCTACTCCTCCGGAAAGCTTAGCCAACCTTTCCTGAAGCTTCTCTTTTTCAAAATCTGAATCGGTATGGGAAATCTGCGCCTTTACTTGGCTAATCCTTTCGTCAATTTGCGCTTTTTTGCCTTTTCCGCCCACTATCGTGGTGTTGTCTTTAGTGGAGATTATTCTTCTGGCTCCCCCCAAAACATTGAGCTCGGCGGTCTCAAGCTTCATCCCCGTTTCCTCTGAAATAACTTTTCCCCCGGTAACTATGGCAATATCTTCAAGCATCTCTTTTTTTCTGTCTCCATATCCGGGCGCCTTTACGGCAAGGGCGTTGAAAGTGCCCCTTATTTTGTTAAGTATCAAAGTGGCCAGCGCTTCCCCCTCAATGTCTTCCGCTATTATTACTATTTCTTTTTTTCCCGTTTGAGCCAGCTTCTCAAGAAGAGGCAAAATTTCGTTTATGGAGGAAATTTTCCTGTCCGTTATAAGTACGCTGCAATTTTCATAAATCGCCTCCATTCTTTCCGCGTTTGTAACCATATAATGGGACGAGTAGCCCTTGTCGAACTGCAAACCTTTTACCATTTCGCTTTCAACGCCGAAGGACTGCGATTCTTCAACGGTAATAACTCCATCCTTGCCTACTTTTTCAAAAGTTTTAGCAATTATTTCGCCTATCTCCTGCGACTCGGCGGAAATGGTGGCAACTTGTAAAATCTCATTGGGACTTTTTATAGGCTTGGCCATTTTCTTCAACGCTTCAACAAGGTGAGCCGAAGCGGTTTCTATTCCGGCCTTTATACCGACGGGGTTTACCCCTTTGGTTGCAGCCTTGAGACCTTCCTTTATAATGGCCTGCGCCAAAACCGCGGCGGTGGTAGTGCCGTCACCCGCAACATCATTGGTTTTACTGGAAATTTCTTTTATTATTTCCGCCCCCAAATTTTCCACTTTATCTTCAAGCTCAATTTCTTTTGCGATGCTTACGCCGTCGTTGGTAATGTCCGGGGATCCGAAGCTTTTCCCCAAAACAACATTCCGCCCCTTTGGACCCAAAGTTACCTTTACCGCGTTGGCCAAAGTATCCACCCCCCTTTTGAGGGCTTCCCTGGCTTTTTCGTTGAAAATTATTTGTTTTGCCATAGTTTGAAAATTGAAAATTGATAATTGAAAACTTAGCGATTATTCGATAACCGCAAGTATGTTTCCTTCTCCTACTATATGGTACTC
>CAZWRF010000001.1:4270-37934 GCA_964636095.1 uncultured Candidatus Saccharibacteria bacterium
CGTCATCGCCTACTTTAATTTTTTCCGCGCTGAATTCGGGGAAAATAACAAGCTGGCCTTTTTTTACGGACATGGGTATTTTTTTCCCTTTTTCGTCAATTTTTCCCGGGCCCACTTCAACAACCCGGCCTCTGTCCACTTTTTCCTTGCCTACCGTTTCGGGAATAACAATTCCCGATTTTGTTTTTTTAACGCGCTCCTCGTCAGACAAGGCCTGGATAATAACCCTGTCGCCCAAGGGCTTAATGTTTATTTTCTTGGTCATATCAAAAAGTTATAAATAATAATAAAGAAAGTTTTATAATGTTATCTTAATTTTAAGAAATATTGAGGCCCTGTCAATATTGACAGGGCCTTTGGCTACATCAAATCTGTTATTATGTCCACAACATCGCATCTTTCGCTTTTTTTGAGCATTATACACCCAAAAAACTCCTGCCCCTTTAGACGCTCTATTGTAACAGCAAGCCCGTTGGAACCCGCATCCAAATAGGGGTTGTCTATTTGCGAGCAGTCTCCCGTTAAAACAAATTTTGTATTCTTTCCGGCCCTTGTGAGAAGGGACTTTGTTTGAATGCGGGTTAAATTTTGCACTTCATCCATAATAACGTACATGGTATGCAAACTTCTTCCGCGAGCAAAGTTTATAGGATGAATTTCCAGTTTACCGTTGCAATACTGAGCTATGCCGTCCGGAGTATATTCCGGTTTTTTAACGAACTCCCGAGAAATAAGTTCCAAGTTATCCAATATGGGCCTGGTAAAGGGGGAGAATTTTTCTCCTACGTCTCCGGGTAAAAATCCAAGTTCTTTCCCTATTTCTATATTAGGCCTGTATACCAGTATTTGATTATAATCGCCCAGCTGTTCTGTTGCCGCCAAAAGACTTACAAGAGTTTTCCCCGTTCCGGCTTTTCCGGAAAGAGCCACGATGGCAATCTCTTTATCGCAAAGAAGAGCGTATTCAAATGCTTGTTCTATGTTTCTTGGCGTTATATCGTCGTTTTTGTTTTTTTCGCAGTCGCCGTTGCGATGAGGTTTTTTAACCCACACCAACTCTTTCCTTTGCTTTTTATAAATAGCCAATATGGTCCTTTTCGCCACGTTTATAACAAGGCATTGATTCGGGTAAAGGTCCTTTAGTAATTCATTGCTCTCCGGAGACAATTCGGACAAGTGTAAATTTTGATTCTGAGGAAAATCTACAAGAAGACGATTTGAGTCTTGGTCGGGTAGAGAAATTTCTTTGAGTCCAGTATAAAGTTCGTTTATATTCCGGATGTTTTTATCACTTTCATAGTCTTCGGAAAAGACGCCGTAAGCATTGGCAGCAACCCGAAGATTTATATCCTTGCTTACTATAATAACCTTCTCCCCTTTGTTTTCGAGTTTCTTTTTCCAGGCAATAGCAGAAGCTATTATCCTGTTGTCAACCGTTCTCTCAACGCCCAAAAGCTCTTTTTTAAAAATTCTCTCGTGTCCGTCGCAATCCACCATAATATAACCACCGCTTTCTGTTGGAACTCCCTTGTCAAGGTGGCCTTTTTTCCTATATTCGTCCAGTATCCTAGATGTGGTACGAGAATTAAAACCTTCACCGTCTTGAAATTTTTTACTTTTGTCTATCTCAAAAAGAACATGGATATACAGAACAACCGTATTGCCATCGGAGCCCAACTTATCAATAGCTCCGGGGTCATGGATAAGAACACTGGTATCGACAAAATAGACTTTTTTGGTTTTAGCCACAGGGCCTCCTTCTGCTTTTGTTTTCGCGAAAGTATCTTTATTAAAACGTCTCAAAGAATAATCGTTCTGCCTAAAACATACAACAAAATCCCCCAAAAGAGCAAGGGCTTAAAACTATTGACACCCGCACCCCTTGATATATAATTAGAAATAAGTTTTAATTCTCAATTATGAGCATTATTCTACCGATATTTCAGGTAATTGTTTCCGTGCTTCTGGTAACGGCCATTATTCTTCAGCAAATGGGAACCGGCCTTGGCGGCGCTTTTGGGGGAGGCGGAGAAAGCTATCACACAAAAAGAGGGTTTGAAAAAATCCTGTTCAACTCAACAATTGTTTTGGCGGCGCTTTTCCTTTTGTCCACTCTTGTCGCATTGTTTATCTAAAATACACCAAAATTCTTATTCACTAGCTTCACATAATTTTGGCAAAATTTCTCAAATCAATAAGAGCAAAGATTCTGTTTTATGAATTGAGGCTGCGGTACATAATAGGAAGACTGCCGGTTTTCTTTAAGGTTCTTCTTTTATTTTTTATCGTTTCCATGTTTGTAAGCGGAGTTGTTTTTCTTTATGAGCTGGACAAAAAAATCAGTGTGGATGTTCCTACGGAAGGCGGCACTTTAACGGAAGGGATTATAGGAACACCGCGATTCATAAACCCCATTCTTACAATTTCCGACGCAGACAGAGACCTTACGTCTCTTGTCTACTCCGGTCTAATGCGCTCCGAGAACGGATCCCTTGTACCGGACCTCGCCCAAAAATACGAAGTAAGCGCCGACGGTCTTTGCTATACATTTACCTTGAAGGATAATCTTTTCTGGCCCGACAACGAACCGATAACAAGCGACGACATTGTATTTACAATAGGGCAAATAAAAAACCCGTCGACAAAAAGTCCCAAAAGAGCCAGCTGGGAAGGAGTGGGCACCGAAAAAATAGACGACAAGACCGTGCGCTTTTGCCTTCAAAAGCCCTACGCACCTTTCATAGAAAACACCACTTTGGGCATTCTCCCCTATCATCTCTGGAAAGATATTCTGCCCGAACAAATGGCCTTAAGCGATTTCAATATAAGGGCCGTAGGTTCCGGTCCCTACAAAATAGAAAAAATTTCAAGAAATTCATCGGGAATCATCACTTCTTACACCCTCATACCAAACAAAAATTTTGCGCTCAAAAAACCGTACATCGAAAAAATTATTTTAAAGTTTTACCCATCGGAGAAGGCACTAGTTGATGCTTACACAAAGGGAGAGGTAAGCAGCCTGAGCGGCATATCTCCCGCAAATGTATTGGCAAACGAAAAAGATAGCTCCTCTTTGAAACAATTTTTCCTCCCCAGAATTTTTGCTGTTTTTTTCAATCAGGACCAGTCGTCCCTGTTTGCGGAAAAAGATGTGCGGGAAGCGCTGAATTTGAGCGTAGACAAGGAAGAAATAATCAGTGGCGTGCTTCATGGTTTCGGGGTAGCCATCAATGGGCCCATCCCGCCGGGTAGCCTCGGATTCAAAAAAGCCAGCAGCTCTGAGGAAACATACGACCAGCGGGTTGCCGAAGCAAAAGATATTCTTAAAAAAAACGGATGGCAGGCGAGCAAAGAAGACGGGGTTCTTGAAAAGAAAACAAAAAACAAAACACTGAGGTTGGAATTTTCTCTCTCTACTTCAAACGTTGATGATTTGGTAAAAACTTCGGAACTTCTTAGAGACATGTGGGAAAAAATAGGAGCCAAAGTTAACGTAAAAATTTATGAAATAGGAGACCTGGAACAAAATGCCATAAGACCCAGGCAATACGACGCGCTTCTTTTCGGAGAAATCATGGGCGGAGACCCGGATCCTTTCGCCTTTTGGCACTCGTCGCAAAGAAACGACCCGGGCCTCAACATAGCGCTATACGCCAACATCACCACGGACAAGCTTCTAGAAGACGCGAGGACAACGCTTGATGCCGGCAAAAGAGAAGAAAAATATGTTGAGTTTCAAAATGAGATAGAAGAAGACCAACCGGCAGTTTTTCTTTACTCCCCGCACTTCATATATCTTGTACCAAAGTCTGTAAGAGGCGTACAAGAAAGCTCCATAACAATCCCATCCGAAAGATTTTCTCAAATTTATGATTGGTATATAAACACAAAAAGAATATGGAAAATTTTTCTTTAGAAGAATTTATAAAAGATAAAAAACCGGCCATACGGCCGTTAAAGGAGCTTCTGTCCGTTTTAAGAACCGGCCACAACCCTGAGCTTCCCCAAGAAACCGTTGTTTACGAGATGTACAGAGACCTCTCCCGGGACGAGGACCGCGAAACTATAAAAAGGCACGGACTGCGCTTTGATGTTACAATAATCCATCCGAATATTTTGGCAAATGAGCTTACGAAAACACACGGTCACTATCATAAGGACAATATGCTTGAAGTTTCGGAGGTAATACAAGGAAACGCATGGTTTGTATTGCAAAAATATGCTACAAATCCGCGATTTATAACAGAAGCTTACATTGTTCATGTAAAAGAAGGAGAAAAAATAGTTTATCCTCCCGGCTTTGGACATATCACCATCAATCCCGATAAAGAAACGGAGCTTATTACTTCAAACTGGATAAGCGCGAAGACCGAAAGTGATTATATCCCTTATCAACAGCTTCAAGGCGCGTGCTATTACTTTTACAAAAACGAAAGAGACGAAATAATGAGAGAAGAAAACAAAAAGTACAAAGATGTTCCCGCCCTAATTCAGCTGGTACCAAAAGAAATTCCCGAAATGAACATAACTTTCGACAAGTCCCTTTATTCCATGATAAAGACTCCGGGAAAATTAGATTTTCTTACACGGCCAGAAGACTATAAAGAAATTTTTACCATCAAAAATTGCTACACAAAAATCTAAACAACGCCGAGGTGGTGAAATTGGTAAACACGTACGGTTCAGAGCCGTATGTCGCAAGACTTGGGGGTTCAAATCCCCCCCTCGGCACTATAATTAAAAAAATAAAACATGAGTACAAAAAACAAAATAAGAATTATTCCGCTTGGAGGAGTTGAAGAGATTGGCCGCAATATGACAGCCATAGAATACAAGAACGATATTGTAATCGTTGATGCCGGTTTGCAGTTCCCCGGAGAAGACACGCCGGGCATAGACTACATATTGCCCAATAGCAAATATCTGGAAGACAGAAAGCACAAAATAAAAGCTCTGGTTTTGAGTCATGGACACTTGGACCACATAGGCGGAATTCCCTACCTCATAAAGAAACTGGGCAACCCTATGATCTACACAAATACATTAACAAAGGCAATGGTTTTAAAACGCCAGGAAGAGTTTCCGCATGCCGCCAAACTGCGCATTCAGGAAACCAAGTCCAAAGACGTAATAAAACTTAGCCCCGGTATAACTTTGAAATTTTTTGACATAGTACACACCATCCCCGACGCAATAGGTACCATTATAAAAACACCCTTGGGAAACATTATTTACCCCGGCGACGCCAAAATAGACCGTGACAAAAACGGAAAGCCGCTGAAAATGGACGAGTTCACCAAAATAGGCAGAGAAATAAATCTTGTTTTTCTTCTTGAAAGCACCAACTCGGAAAAACCCGGTTTTTCAATTACGGAAGAGACCGTTTCCAAGAGCCTTGAAAAGGTGTTTTCCGAAGCGAAGGGTAGAATAATAGTTGGCACTTTTTCTTCTCAAATCGAAAGAATAGTGAAAATTATAAAAATCGCCGAAAAGCTCAAAAGAAAAGTTGTTATTGACGGCTTCAGTATGAAAACAAACCTTGATATAGCGGAAAAACTCGGTTATTTCAAGCCAAGAAAGGGGACGATAATTTCTATAAAAGAAATAGACCGCCACCCCGACAACAAAATTTTAGTATTGTGCACCGGGGCACAAGGAGAAGAATACGCAGCTCTCATGCGAATCGCCAGTTGCAAGCACGGACATATAAAATTACACGAAAACGATACCGTGGTTCTTTCTTCGTCCGTTATACCCGGAAACGAGAGAAACATACAAAATTTAAAGGACAACTTGGCGCGCCAGGGTGCCAAAGTAATACACTATGAAGTAGCCGACGTACACGCAAGCGGACATGCTTACTCGGAAGAACTAAAAATGATTATAAAAGCAATGAAGCCTAAATTCTTCGTGCCGGTTCACGGACATTATTTTATGCTGAAAACAAACGCAGTTCTTGCCGAATCGGTGGGGATTCCCAAGAAAAATATAGTGGTTCCGCAAAGAAACGGCACAATTATAGAAACCGACGGCACAAAAATTCAGGCGATAAAAGAGACTGCGCCTTCAAACTACGTAATGGTAGACGGCCTTGGGGTGGGCGACGTAAAGGAAGTCGTCCTAAGAGACAGGCAGATGCTGGCCCAGGACGGAATATTCGTAATTATCACCGTAGTTGACACGAAAAACGGAGGAGTAGTTGGCTCGCCGGACATTATTTCGAGAGGATTTGTCTATCTTCGGGAATCGCAGGAACTTTTAAGATCAGCCCGGCAAATAATAAAGAAATCCGTTTCGGAAACAACCCGCATGCACCCCATAAACATCACTTACGTTAAAGACCAGATAAAAGAAAGAATAGGAAAATTTCTATTCCAAAAAACCAAGCGCAGGCCGATGGTGCTACCGGTGGTTATTGAGATTTAGGAAAATTTTTTCAAAAGATTCAAAATTTCGTTTCTTTTTTTCTCCATTGTTTCCTTATCTTTTGCCTCCACCGACAGCCTTATTAGAGGCTCCGTGTGCGAGGGGCGAACGTTGAACCACCAACTTTCAAATTCAACCAAAATTCCATCCTCAAAATCTTGTCTGCCGTCTTTGTAGGTCTTTTTCACTTCTTCCAAAATTTCTTTCCATTTTTCTTCGGAACTTACGGGGATGTTTATTGTCCCCGAATCGAAATATTTTAAAAATGGCTCTCCCATGTCGGAAATTTTCAAATCCGGATTTTTATCCATAGCTTCCAAAAGAAGCCTGAATGAATAGAGGGAAGATTCCGCGGTAAAGAGCTTCTTGTAGTAATAATGCGAGGATGTTTCCAGGCCGAAAACAGCGTTTTTTTCTTCCATAAGTTTTTTTATAAAATAGTGGCCTATCTTTCCCCTCAAAGGCTTGATTCCTTTTTTCTCGAAGAATTCTTTTATTGAACGGGTAGAAACAGTGTCGTAAACAAAAAGATCTCCTTTTTTTAAAAAAGTGCCCCCGATAATGGCGCCCGCCACATCTCCCCTGAAATATTCCGATTTTTCGTCTATAACAACCATCCTGTCGGCGTCTCCATCAAAAATAACCCCAAAATCCGCGCCTGTTTCCTTTATTTTTTCTTTGGCAAATTTTTGGGCTTCTTCAAGGGTGGGATTGGGGTTGTGTTTTGAGAAAGAGCCGTCCGCTTCAAAGAACAAAGGAATATAGTCTATGCCCATTTTTTCCAAAAACCCGGGCAAAAGCAGGGCCGCCGCCCCACCGGAAGCGTCAATTACGGCTTTTATTTTTCTTTTTATCTTAAAATCTTTAGTTACAAAGTCTATATAATCTTTTGCTACATCCGCCTTTTCGTATCCGCCTTTACTTTTGTTGTCTGCGCCTGAATTAAAATCACCGCCGACAAATATTTTGTATATATCCTGTATTTCTTCTCCCCCAACCCAGTCGCCTACCCATTGTTTTCTGTCTTTGACTATCTTTAAGCCATTATACTCGGGCGGGTTATGGGAAGCGGTTATCATACCCCCACCAAAAGATTCAAGCTTGGCGGAGGCAAAAGAAAACATCGGAGACGTGGCCCGGCCAATATCTACAACGTCAAAACCATAATCCCTTACCCCTTCAATAAAAGACAAGGCGAGCTTTTCGGAGCTTAGTCGGACATCCCGGCCAACAACAATTTTTGGATTGCCTTTTTCCGGCTTTTTTTGATTTTTGTCTAAGAAAAAAGCTACCGCTTTCCCCATCTCGTAAAAAACGCTTTCATTTATTTCTGCGGGATAAATACCCCTTATGTCATATTCTCTAAAAATTTCCGGATTTACATTTACATTCATTGCTATTCATTATAACATTAGTTCATGAAAATCGGTATTGTCGGTCTGCCAAATGTTGGAAAATCAACACTTTTCGAGGCCATCACAAAAAAGAAGGTGGATATTTCAAACTATCCTTTTTGCACCATAGATCCGAACGTGGGCATAGCCCCCGTTTACGATGCCAGAGTGGATAAACTGGCGGAAATTTCAAATTCGATAAAGAGTATTTACGCGGCTGTTGAGTTCGTAGACATTGCCGGCTTGGTAAAGGGAGCTAACGAGGGAGAGGGTCTGGGCAACAAATTTCTTTCACATGTACGGGAGACCGATGCCATTGTTTTTATTTTGCGGGCTTTTAAAAACGAGAAAATAATCAACGTGCAGAAAGATATAGACCCCGCGGCGGATAAGGAGCTTCTTGAAACAGAATTGATGCTCAAAGATCTTGAAACAATAAACAAAAGATTGTCGTCTCTTGAAAAAGAAAAGAGAGCCGGCGACAAAAACGCAATCAAGGAATTTGAAGTTTTAAGCAAGGTAAAACAAACCATGGAAAGTGATAAAGTATTGGCCGAGGCATTTTTCCAAAAGGAAGAAGCAAAAATTTTAAAAGGCCTCCAGCTTCTAAGCTTAAAGCAGAGGCTTTTTGTTTTAAACGGAAGCAAGGAAGAAATCCCCGATGAAACAAGAAGTATTTTTGAAAAAAACAATTGGCCATACATTGTTTTAAATATTCTAAAGGAATTTGAATCTTCGGGACTAAATGAGGAGGAAAGAAAACTTTTGGACCTTGACGAACCTGTTCTTGATAGCCTTATAAAAAAATCGTACGAGCTTTTGAATCTTATAACTTTCTTAACCACGGGCGAGGACGAAACCCGCGCCTGGACAACAAAGAAAGACTCTCCTGCGCCTGAAGCCGGCCGAGCCATTCACAGCGATTTTGCCGACAAATTCATCCGGGCTAATGTGGTAAGCTACAACGATTTTGTGGCTTCCGGCGGCTGGGCCGGAGCCAGAGAAAAAGGCCTTTTGCGCACGGAAGGGCGGAATTATATAGTAAAAGACGGCGACATCATAGAATTCAAAATATAGGCTTTCGTCTTGCATAAAATGAAGAAAATGGTAATATAATCCCTATATATGGAAAAGGATGCGGAATTATATGAAATAGGATATTTGCTTAAAAGCGACCTCGGAGACGAGGATGTTTTGTCTTTTTCCGAAAAATTGAGAAACACAATTACCGACAAAAGCGGGCTCATAACCTCCGACGGAAAGCCGAGGAGGCAAAATTTGGCCTACCCTATCAAAGGGGAAACGTTTGCAACCTTCAACTGGCTGAATTTTATGGCAAAGCCTTCTCTAATAAGCACAGTTGAAAAATACATGGAAGATCAGTCGGTAGTTCTTAGATTCCTGATCATAAAAACGGAAAAAGAAAAAACACCCAAGCCGGGATCGCTGAAAGCGAGAAGAATAAGAACCAAAAGAGAAGAAGGGGTGGCTCCGGTAGTTCCCGGCATAGATTTCCCCGCAGGCAGGCCGGATGAAAAGAAGGAAGAAATAAAAGAAGAAGAAATTGATAAAAAAATAGAAGAATTACTTGGAGATTAAATTATCATTCATATAAATTTGGCGCATGAATTTAAACAAAGTATTTATTATTGGAAATTTAACAAGGGACCCGGAGCTGAAAACCCTTCCTTCCGGTACTTCGGTCGCTACTTTTGGCGTGGCAACAAATCGTACATGGAAAAACCAGGCAGGTGAAAAACAGGAGGAGGTTCAATTTCACAATATTGTTACATTCGGCAGACAAGCCGAAGTTGCCAGCCAATATCTCAAGAAGGGCAGCATGACCATGATAGAAGGCCGAATACAAACAAGAAACTGGGAAGCTCAAGACGGAACAAAGAGAAGCCGAACGGAAATCGTAGCTGAAAGACTTCAGCTCGGCCCCAGGAAAAACGGCGGTTTTGGAGGAAACAGCTCCTCTTCGCCCGCAAGCCAATCCGGAAAAAAATCAGGCGATGACACCTTAGATACAATTGAATATCCGGACGATAACGGGAATCCAGACGACATACCCTTTTAAAAACTTATAAAGAAACATGACAAAAAATTGCCACTTTTGCACAAATGGAGTTAAAGCGATAGATTACAAGGACACTGAAACTTTGAACAAATTTGTTGACTCCCAGGCAAAAATATTACCAAGAAAAGAAACGGCACTTTGCGTAAAGCACCAGCGCCGGCTCGCCAGAGCAATAAAAAGAGCCCGCTTTTTGGGTCTTATTGAGTTTGTGCGACAATAGACGCAAACTCGTCTTTTATTTTTTTCGTTATTTCCCCGGCAATGTCGGGGTTTTCTTTCAAAAATAAGCGCGCTTTATCGTAGCCTACACCCAATCTTTTGCTTCCATAAGAATATGACGCGCCTGCCTTTTTTATTATTTTGAATTTTTCCCCCAAGCCTAAAATTTCTGCCGTACGGGAAATACCTTCGTTGTAAATGAGGTCAAACTCCGCCTTCTTGAATGGCGGGGCGACTTTGTTTTTTACAACCTTCACTCTAACCCTGCCACCAATAACATCCTCCCCCTTCTTTATCTGAGCTATTCTTCTTACGTCCATTCTAACCGAGGAATAAAATTTGAGCGCTTTCCCACCGGGAGTTGTTTCCGGGCTTCCAAACATTACACCTATCTTCATACGTATTTGATTTATGAAAATAACCATAGTTTTTGATTTGGCAGTAATGGCGGTCAGTTTTCTAAGGGCCTGCGACATAAGTCTCGCCTGCAGGCCAATGTGTTTGTCTCCCATCTCGCCTTCAATTTCGGCTTGAGGCGTCAATGCGGCAACCGAGTCAATAACTACAACATCAATCTTGCCGGAACGAACCAGGCTTTCGGTAATTTCCAAAGCTTGCTCTCCATTATCCGGCTGGGATATGAGTAGGTCTTTTACCTTCACCCCGAGTTTTCTTGAATATTCCGGGTCCATAGCATGTTCGGCATCAACAAAGGCACATAGTCCACCCTTTTTTTGCGCTTCGGCAATTATATGAAGCGCAAGCGTCGTTTTCCCGGAAGATTCGGGTCCAAAAATTTCAATAACTCTGCCGCGAGGAACACCCCCCACGCCCAGAGCATAATCCAGGGCAATTGAGCCGGTGGACACTGATCCCACGTTGACTTTTTTGACCTCGCCCAGTTTCATTATGGCACCCTCGCCGTACTTTGTTTTTATACCCTCAAGAACGGCACCTAACTCATCGTTATCCTTTGTTTTTTGTGTAACTTTTTTATTCATTTTTTATTTTAAAACTACTTCTAATTTTTTGCTTGTTGTTTTCCCGAATCTATCTTTGGCAGACAACTCAATGATATTGTATCCTTTGGCCAAAATCAACCCTTCGGAAAAACGACCGGAAGAGTCCAAAAGAACATTTCTGCCGTTGAGAGAAAAAGATTCGGCCCCCAGCGCTATTCCCTCTATTTTTATATATGAATTATTAAAAACTTCACCGCGTTGAGGAGTACTTAAAGAAATTTTCGGACCTACAAGAAACGGTCTGGCTTGAATAAAAAAGTAAACGCCGAGCAAAACGACAACAAAAACAACTGCGAATATTTTGATAAAAAATAAGGGCTTGGAACGCATATCAACTCTATAAATTTCTAATTATTTTAATTGTCCCAATTATTCTAATTAAATTCCAAGCACCAAGTTCCAATTTTTAGGTCAATTAGAAATTAGGTTAATTAGGTTAGTTTTTAATACTCTTCTTCCGTTTCCCTTCTAATTAAAACATCTCTGGGCTTTGAGCCGTCGGGTGGACCCACAACTCCCCTCTCCTCCAGTATGTCAATCAGCCTAGCAGCGCGGGCATATCCTATTCTCAATCGCCTTTGCAAATACGAAGATGATGCTTTGCCGGCCTGAATAACTAATTCCCGCGCGTCCTCATAAAGGTCGTCGTCCACATCGTCTTCTTCGCCGTCCACCTCTTCAAAAATAGAACCCTGCTGCATTTCTCCGTTTACGGACAAATTCACTTCTTCAAGATCTATGTCGTCGTAGTAGTTGATCAGATAGTCTACAACGCTTTTTACCTCTTTTTCAGAGACAAAAGAACCCTGAATACGCCTTGGCTTAGCCGCATCACCCGACAAAAAGAGCATATCTCCATTTCCTAAAAGTTTTTCTGCGCCTGCCATATCCAAAATAGTACGAGAATCTATTTGAGAGGCGACCTGAAAAGCAACCCTACTGGTAATATTCGCCTTTATAAGGCCGGTAATTACCTCAACTGACGGACGCTGGGTAGAGACCACAAGATGAATACCAACGGCGCGCGACATTTGTGCCAGCCTTACAATGGAGGATTCAAACTCTCTGGGATAAGTAGCCATAATATCGGCTAACTCGTCAATTACAATAACTATATATGGCATGCTTTCACCCGGCTTTTTTTTGTGAAATGAATTGATATCCCTTGCTCCGACACTTAAAAGCACGTCATAGCGCCTTTCCATTTCTTTTGTTGCCCACTTTAAAGACATTATCGCTTTTTTGGCATCGGTGATTACGGGCGACAAAAGATAAGGAAGATTGTTGTAAATATTGAGCTCTACCCTTTTGGGATCTATCAAAAGAAGCTGGAGGTCCAGAGGTGAATGGCGATAAAGCAAGCTCATTATCAAAGAATGAATGGCAACGGATTTTCCCGAACCCGTGGCGCCGGCAATTAAGAGGTGGGGCATTTTTGAAATGGAAGCGAAAACAGGCTTTCCTGCAACGTTTTTACCCAAAGCCAGAAGGAGGGGTAATTCGGATTTTTGAAACTCCGACTCGCCGATCAAAAATCTTAACCCCACAAGCGAAGCAGAGCGATTGGGAACTTCAATACCCACGAGAGATTTACCGGGAATTGGCGCTTCAATTCTTATGGGGTGAGCCGCTAGAGCAAGCGACAGATCATTGTTCAAAGAAGTAATCCGCGAAAGCTTTACTCCTTCGGCCGGCTTGAACGAATACTGAGTAACGGCAGGGCCTATTCTTACTTCGTCCATTTCCACCGTAATGCCAAAATTTTGAAATGTTCTTTTTATAATGTTTGCGTTTGCTTTTATATCGCCCGCAGACGGCTTCCCCTTATCCCCCTCCAAGAGCTCCAGAGGTGGCGCTTCAAATTTCTTGCCGAATAATTTTTTAAAACGATTTTTACCGGGATTACCTTTAAATTGCTCGCCTCCTTCCTCTCCGGCTTCTCCTCCCGCGCCTTCCCCCCCTTGGTCTTCTTCGTTTTCCTGCTGATTGTCGTTTCCTTCATAATCATCCACTGAACTTAAAACTTTTTTGTTTTCTTCGGCCTCTTCCCCTGCCTCTTCTTCGCTTTCATATTCTTCGTTCCCTTCCACGGAAATATTTTCCCTTGAAAGCAATTTTTTGAAAAATGCAAAATTGAGATGAATATTGAACATTATAAGAACACCCGTCAAAAACAAGACCAAAAATAAAATAAGACTGGCCCAATAATCGACGAGCTTTAAAAACGGAAAAGCCAGGCCGAAACCTATATATCCACCCGCCTTATTGCCAAATATAACTTCTGCCAGGGCAAGTCCGCTAAAAAACACCAAGATACCGCCTATTAAATTCGTGGCAAGAAGATTGGGCCTTATTGAGGCAAAAAAGGAAACGGCGGCAAAAAGGCATATCAACGGCAAAAGAAAAAGGGTTTCTCCAAAAAGAAGCTTTATTAAAGAGTCCACATACCCCCCCACAATGCCGGCTTTGCCGAATATGGACAAGAACAGAAAAAGAGAGAAAGCAAGGCAAACCAAGCCCAAAATAGAATGCTTGGTCTCGTCTTTTAAGCCATCGTGCCATTTCTCGCCTTTTTCTTTTTTGCCGTTTTTCTTGGATTTTTTATCTTTTTCGGCCATAATTATATACCTTATATTATAAATCATTACAAAAAAATAAACAAAAAATGCGACAAGCTTGCGCTTTTCGCATTTTTAATTGTTTTTCTTAACGGTCTCTGTAATCTCTGTACGACGGGGTTTCGGACTTCACGTCATACTTAAGATTGATAACGGCCGATTTAGCTTCGGTTTTTTTAACAGTAAAAATACCGTCACCGTTGGTATCTATCAGGGTAATCCTTTCGTCTCCGGAATCATACTCCACTTTGTACGGTTTTGGTGAAATTAAAGAATTTACCAAAATTTGAATCGCAGGCTTATTTTTCGGAAATATTGTTACTTCCTTTCCTTTTATGCCGGCGCTAGCAACATTAATGTCCTTAAAATCAGGTCCGACCCGGTAAAATTCGACAACTCTTCCGGCGACATCTATATACTCACTGTAAGTAACATGGTATTTGAGAGCAATGTAATCAATTTTTACCGTCTTCTTTTCTTTATCCACTTTGTACTTCATGAAGGCTTTGAAGTTATCGACTTCGCCCATTTTGCCGGCAATCCTGTAAGCCATCGGCACAGTCCAGCCTTTCTCGTTTATTTCGCCTTCAGAAGACTTGAATTGGCCCGGATGAGCCAAATACACTTTCATTTTTTCCCGATTCAACGCAAGTTTTTCCCTATTCTTGCACTCTGGATTAAGAATGAGGTTTATAAAATCCCTCTGGGTCTCTATAAGATCGCTTCCTTTTTGAATTGCTGCGATATTCACTATCTGGTCCGGTACGCCGAAAGAAGCATCGGTACTTTTTGAAAAATCCAGAGTGGCCAAGTTGAGGTATCTACTGTCCATTGAATGAAACACCGAGATAACGGGATATTTTTCAGGCTGGCCGTTTTTATCAAGGCGGTATACCATTACGTAATCAGCTTTTCTGTCGGGAGGCACGTCGACATCAACAGTTTCAAAAAGAAGCCTCGCGGTTTTTTCTCTCCAGACCTTTTCTTTCGTGGGATCTTTCTGGGGATAATCCGGGTTGCTTTCCTGTACCCAATAATTCCAATCAATAGTGAGCTTCTCCAGAAAGTAAACTCTTCCCTCTTTTTCAGTCAAGCGAACATAGTCCGGCTTAAAAACGGTATCTTTTTCCAGGTCAACAAGGGGACAGGTAACGTAAGCACTGTCTCCCAGCTTTTTGTTTTTGTCCAAATCACCGGCTCTGAAGCCGATTTTGCGGCGAAATTCTTTATACATTTTGATTCGGTTGTAGCGCCTAAGCTGCCACTTGATTATTCCTCTTTGCCTGGCAAACCTCTTTCTTATTTGAGTAAAACGATCCAGGAACTGCCTGTCTTGGGGTCCGAGTTTCCTTTCGTCTCGGACATAATCCAGCATTTCTATAATTTCCTTGAGTTTGTCTATTTTGTCGTCAATAGGAACACTGGAATAATCTATAGGATAGTATCCTTTGCCGTCCTTGTCCCTTTCAACAATAAGCTTGCCGTTTGGATCTTTTTTAGCACGGTCAAGCCTCAAGGCGTGTGCCGCTCCCGTTTTGGCCTCTTCTCTTGTCATTTTGTACTCTTGCTCCAAAATTTCCCTTGTTTTTGTTTCAACCGTTGAACAGGAGAAAAATATGAAAGACAATAAGACAGTAAGGCATGCCGTAAAAAGATGCTTAGTAGATTTCTTCATTTGTCATACCTCCCGTAGAAATGGGATACGCTATCTGCGGAATACCAATAACGCCCAGTTCCATCATTTTTTCAATTCGTTCGACCTTCCACTCGTCGGAAGTAAGCTCGGGCAGTTTAAGCAGTTTGGAATAAAGGTTCAAAAGCCCTTTGTTTTTTTCCAGAAACGTCCTGATGGCCCGACTTCTTTCTTTGGGTTTTCCTTCTTTTCTATCTTCCGCTTTTTTTGATTCAATGGCTTCCTTGGCTTTTTTGTAGGCCTGAAGAATTACTTCTTCGTGCCTATCAAGCCATTCGGCCGTTTTTTTCTGTCCGCCCAAGAGACTGAAAGCATACCTTGTGTAGAAAAATACTTTGTACGCGCCATCCGAGTCGTAAAGATCGTCGTTAACACAACTCCAAAAAATAGGGTCGGAATAAAAGGCCCCGGCAAATTTCTCGTACATTGTATTTCGGAAAGAATCTGATATATCGCCAGCGTCTTTGCCATAATCGTTTGCCAGCGCGTTATTTATATCCAGAGAACCGCCTCTGTCGAATTTGATAATCTCTCTTCTTGCGCGGTCCGCGTCAAAAGAAGTAATTACCGTGCCTATTTCCCTGCTTATTTTTCGATATGGATGAAACAAAAAATTGAAACCTCCGCTAAATCTTTCGGACGAAGAAGCCCAAATTTCTACGTCAAACTGTTGACTCATAAGCAGGCCCTGCAAATACTTATTCCGATGAATAAGCTCGTGGGTAAAAGTATCAAACAATTTTAAATAACCGTAGACCAGCGTTATCGGATGATAAACGACATTTCCGGTATCAGGATAAGTAAGCCCGAGAATTATTCCTCCGGAGCCGTCGGCGGAAATGGGAGTAATCACAACTTCTTCCGGACAAAAATCGCTAAAAACAAATTTGGGAGGAATAAACATGCGTTCGTCGGCAGAAATGTTGAACTTTTCGGCACCATCTTCGTATTTGAATTTGGGCACTTGGGCCATTTTCTTTTCAAAATCGTCTTTTTTGGAAAGAACGCCGTAATCAACCAGTCTTTTTTTGAGATTCTCAATAACTTTTCCCCTCAAATCCCCGACAAAACCGACAAGGTATTCGGAGCTCTCGCAGATGGCCTGCGCAAAGGCATATTTTAGTTTTTCAAACTCGTCCGAAGATATTTGTTTAACTTGACCGTCGTGGTAATAATTTATTTTGTTGTTTTCCCATTTGTATTCGCTGAAGGTCATAGAAAACTTCCAGTTTCTTGTCGGGACATTCACAACAAAAGAAATCGCGTCATTGGAAAAGAAAGTGTCCCCTTTGTAATAAGACATTCCCCAATTCAAAATATCTATACTGCGCGTGAGGCTGTCTTTGAATTTAACTTGTCCTTCGGGTTTTTCGTATCTTTTTGCCCACTTTTTCAAAATTTCGGGCAATTCGCCGTTGCCAAGATCCGTTAGGTGCCTTCCGGGATTTGTGATAGTAATGGGGCTCATGGGAGAATAAAAACTCTCCGAGAAAACCGGCCCGCAAAACAAAAAACCCGACAAAAAGACACACAAAAGGACCAACGCTGTCTTTTTCATTTCACGTCCTCCTCTTTATTCGCCTGTCAAGGCGCTTTCTTGATGTTTTTTGTTCTATTTTTATTTAACCCTTTATTTTAGACTCGCGCAAACAAAAAACCCCCAAAACATAAATGTTTCAAGGGCGCAAGTACTAAAAACTATAATCAGCTTATTTTTTCTACCTTTACTTCAACTTTTTCCCATTCGCCCCACTCCCCCTTCTTTAAAAGGCCGTTGGTAGCTCCAAATTCCTGCAAAACGGAAGTAGCATTGGCCGTACCAAGCTGGATAGCATGAATTATATCGTTTTTCTCCATGTATCCGGCGGTAAAAGCCGAGCCAAAAGCGTCTCCGGCGCCTGTTCTGTCCACCATGCCCGATTCCGGAATACCCGCCGAATAAAGGTTTTTGCCGTCGGAAACAACCACCCCGTCCGGACCCTTGGTCATCACCGCTATCCCCCGTATCATGCCATCGAGTTTTTTAAAAATTTCCTTTTCATTTTCAAAATCAACTCCGGTAAGAAGCGCGGACTCTTCCTGATTTAAAATAAGGATATCTATTTTATCGAGTACCGTTTTTAATATTTCGGTGTTCTCTTTTGTTTTCAAGCTTCCGGCCGGGTTGGAAGAAACTTTTATATTGTTTTCTCCGGCAAATTTCAAAACCGGCGCCAAAATATCGTGGCTTTTTGCTGAAAGCGAAGAAACATAGAACCATTTCGACTTAAGCTTTCCGAAGGGTACGTCTTTTTCGCTAAGCTCATGGCAAGCGCCATATTTTTCCAAAATACTTCTTCCTACATCGGGCATTGAAAGAATAACGGAAAAAGCTGTCGGATAATCGCCAAACTCTTTGAGTAGACCCAGCGACACACCATGGCGCTGAAGCTCTTTTTTTACTTCCCATCCAAAGCCGTCTTTTCCAACTGCGCCGAAATAAGCGGTTTTTAGTCCTTGCCTGGAAAAAGTGCAGGCGCTGTTCGTACCGCAGCCCCCCATGGAAAAAACGGATTTTTCCATGTGCATTTTCGAACCAAGGGGAACACAAAGGCCTTTTTTCGTGGCAAACTGCTCGCTTTCCAGCTGTTTTAAATCGTGGCTGGACATGAACACGTCTTCAGTAGCAGAGCCGAAAGTAATTATGTCGTATTTTGAATCAAACATGTTTATTTTTTCTCCGCACCGTCATTGGCTACTAGTTTTTGGTGCTCGTATATCTCAAAAAGCTTATTGGCCGAGTGGATAAGAAAAGCCATGCCGGCGGACAGAAGAATAGACTGTATGGTTAATAGCTTGGTTGGAGTTACCAACTGGCCGAAAAGAAGCGTCCAGAAAAAAGAAAAACCGATAAGGCCAAACCCCCTCAAAAGAGAAACAAATCTGGCCTTCATGTCGCCGGAAATTTTTATGCCGAAGTGCACTACCAAAGCAACGGCGCAAATGCTCAAAAGAACGCCGACTCCGTTAAAGACAACAAAAACCATGGAATTCACTTCTGAAGACATATTATTTTCTCTTTAAAACTTTTTTAACCGCGTCTTTTATGTGGCTTACTCCCATGCCAAATTTTTCTATAAGCTCATTGGGTTCACCGGACTCGCCAAACCTGTTCTGGACTCCGACAAACTCCATGGGCACCGGATGATTTTTGGCCAAAACTTCAGCCACCGCCGAGCCCATTCCCCCCATCACTTGGTGCTCCTCAACGGTAACCACGGCGCCCGCTTTTTTGGCACTTTCAATTATGGTTTTTTCATCCATCGGCTTTATGGTAGGGTTGTTTACAACTTCCACTTTTACTCCGTCCTCTTCAAGCTCTTTGGCCGCCAAAATTGCATTGTGGACAAGGGGACCGCAGGCAATGATGGAAACATCCGGGTCGCCATCGGCTTTCCAAAAAATCTGCGCCTTGCCTATCTCAAAAGGAGTGTCTTCCGTAGTAAAAACGGGCGTTTTCTCGCGGGCAAACCTAAGATACACGGGGCCCTTGTGCTTAGCCGCGGCAACGGTAGCTTTTTTCGTTTCTATTGAATCACAGGGGGCCAAAACTATCATGTTGGGCAAAGCTCTGGTAATGGCCATATCTTCAACAGCCTGATGAGTGGCGCCGTCCGGACCGACAGAAACTCCCGAGTGGGCTCCGGCAATTTTAACATTTGAATCGTTGTAGCAAATAGTGGTACGAATTTGCTCCCAGTTTCTTCCCGGAGAAAACATGGCATAGGAAGCGATAAAAGGCACCTTGCCGACAGCGGACATTCCCGCCGCCACCGAGGCCATACTCTGCTCCCCTATTCCCATCTCCAAGAATCTTTCCGGAAATTGCTCGCTGAAAGTACTGGTCTTGGTAGAACCTGTAAGGTCGGCGCACAGAGCGACAATGTTTTCATCTTCCTTGCCGGCCTCCACCAACCCTTCGCCATAACCAACACGAGTGGGAACTTGCTCAACATCTTCGTCAAAAATTTTTTGATTAAGTTTTGTTTTTTTATTTAGCATGTTGTTTTTATTCGTGTTCACTTTTAATTTTACCTCCGAGAGTTCTTAATTCAGCCAGCGCTTTTTCACCTTCGTCCGGCTTTGGCACCACTCCATGCCAGGAAAATTCTCTTTCTATAAAATCTACGCCTTTCCCGGGAATGGTTCTTGCAATAAGAAGTGAGGGCTTGTTAAAAACGGCCTTGGACTCCTCAACGGCGGCATAAATACCCTCCATGCTGTGGCCGTCTATTTCAAGAACATGCCAACCGAATGATTCAAATTTTTCCTTCAGAGGCTCAAGGGGCATGATGTTTTCGGTAAAGCCGTCTATTTGTATGTTGTTTCTATCTATAATTCCTATGATATTGAAGAGTCTTTCTTTCCCGGCAAGCATGGCTGCCTCCCAGACTTGTCCGCAATCCAACTCTCCATCACCCATAAGACAATATATCCAAGGAAACTTATCCGGGGTAGAACCTTCGTCTTTTTTCTCGGACATTCTAAGGCCTACGGACATTCCCACGGCTTGCGAAAGGCCCGAGCCCAAAGGACCGGAACTGGTTTCTATGCCGGGAAGTACCGTGCGGTGCGGATGCCCCTGCAGGCGGCTGCCATATTTTCGAAGAGTCATAAGCTCATCAACAGGGAAATAACCCGCGTGAGCCATAGCCGCGTATTGAACGGGACAAATGTGGCCATTTGATAAAACGAGCCGGTCTCTTTCTTCCCAATCGGGGTTTTTGGGGTCGTGCTTTAATATTTCAAAATAAAGAGCCGTAAAAATATCGGCCATTCCCAACGGACCGGCCGAGTGGCCGGAACCGGCCTCAACAAGCATCTTAATAACATCTTGTCTGATATCGTTGGCCTTTTCTTCCAAAAATTTTATTTTTTCATCACTTAAATGTGCCATAATTTCCAAAATATTAATTCCTATTAAACTTGTAAACTTTTTATCGCCTTTTGAATATCACCGCTGTTAAAAATATACGACGCGGCACAAACTATATCGGCACCGGCCTTTTTGACTTTTTTGGCGACTTCTTTATTCACGCCGCCGTCAATTTCTATTATAGCAGAGGGGCAATTCCTCCGCAAAGACTTTATTTTATCCACACTCTCCTCAATGAATTTTTGGCCTGGCAAGCCCGGATGAACCGACAATATCTGGAACACGTCTACTTTTTCGCAAAAAGGCAGCAGTCGAGACCACGGCGCGTCGGGGCCTATGGCTATCCCCACCTCTTTTTTTGCTTCTTTGCACTTTTGAATAATAAAAGCAGGATCTTTTGTCGTTTCCAAATGAAAAATAACCCGCTTTACGGGTTCAATAAGCCAGTTTTCCAGCCTGTCTTCAATTTTTTCTATCATCAAATGAACTTCTATATTCAGGGGAGTTTCAAAAGACAAAAGGTCGTTTGAGTCGTGCCAAATGGTATTTTTTGTGAAAGTACCGTCAGCAACGTCAAGCTGAACCCAGTCAACATATGGCTCTACCAATTTTATTTTTTCCCTGGCCTCTTCAAAAGAATTCACGTTTATGGCAGGTATCACCTGTAGTTTTTTGCCGAACATCATAATAAAATTATAGCAAAACCCCCCGCCAACATCTAGTGAAGTTGCGGCGGGGGGTTGTTTATATTTATCCTATAGGCCTTAAAAGGGGATGAAAATACGCTTTTTCTATTTCTCTGGAATACTCCAACACTTCCTTACAATACATGTCGTGAAAAACAGGACACAAGCGACTCCCCTCTTTTCCGCTTCTGGGATCGTTGCTTATTGCCAAACCTTTTCCGTAATAAAAACCGGCATGGCGATGCATTTCGCCATCATGGCATTTTCTTGGCTCCCAAAAAAGAACCGCGCCCGGAGATGGGTTGTTTGCGTCCCTACACGGAAGCCAGTTGCAGCTTATCAGCTCTTTTTCCAAAGTATCAACATTGGCCGTAGGAATTTTTATAAGATTGTGCATCTTTAAAAAATTGGACACAAACACGGCACATGAAAACTCTCCGCTCTTGCAAACATCCACAATAACACCGCTAGAGTCCCTGCAAAAACAAATACTAAACAAACTGGACCCCGAAGCAAACTTGAGCCTCTCCAAAAAAGTGGCCTTTAGGTCAAAAACATATTTCTCTTCCGGCTTTTTCTTCTTCTTTTTGTCCACTTAAATATTTCCTTTTTTTAAAGGTTCTGTTTTTATTCGTTAAAATAAGAATAGCGCCGAGGCGGCTTGAAAATATTTATTTTTTGCAAATTTTATCTAATTCTTCCATCCATTTTCCCGGCTTGAAATCGACAGCTCTTTCGTTGTAGAAAAAAACGATTTCCCCGTTAAATTCGACCACTTCATAATGGCGGCACCCTCCTCCACCTGATTTTCCTTCTGTAGAATTCCAGCCTAAATCAATGGCTAGACTGTTTCCCCCGCAATCAAAACAAACTTTTTTTCCGGACCTTTCATTCCATGAATATTGCGTCTCTTTTTCTTTTTTATACGAAGATCCATGTTTATCCAAAATTGTCTTTATTTTTTTTCTTACTTCCTCAACTTGTTCTTCTCTGTCAGTATTCATTTTGTCTGTCCCCTTTTTCTAAATTTTCAAGCTTCTCTATTTCAAGAAACAATAGCACCTGTCTCTTGATTTGACAAGGTAAAAATAGTAATATTATAGTTAATTTGGTGCCGGGGTAGCTCAGTTGGTTAGAGCACAGGACTCATAAACCTGAGGTCGTGAGTTCGAATCTCACCCTCGGCACACGGGCGAGGGAGGAAACAAACTGCTTTGTTTCCGTTGAGATGAGAAAGGATTTTCGTTGTATCGCGAAGCGATATCGAAAATCACCAAGCCGTATGTAATCGGCGAATCTCACCCTCGGCACACGGGCGAGGGAGGAAACAAACTGCTTTGTTTCCGTTGAGATGAGAAAGGATTTTCGTTGTATCGCGAAGCGATATCGAAAATCACCAAGCCGTATGTAATCGGCGAATCTCACCCTCGGCACATTGCGGGTGTAGCTTAGTGGTTTAAAGCGCTGCCCTGTCACGGCAGAGATCGCCGGTTCAAATCCGGTCACCCGCGCACAAGAAAAGGCGGTCGCCATAGGCGACCGCCTTTGAATTTACCTCATTGGGGTTTTACAACTTCCCATTTTATATCGCTTCCCATTTTTACGTACTTTTCAAACCATTCTTCCCAAATCCTCTCCCCGTCATCAAAAACTACTTTTCGCAGTTCTTTCAAATCGGGCAGAGACAAATACTTCACATTGGCCGCGAAATAGCAGACAGCGGCAGACCTGTTTTTTTTGGAAGCCAAAAGCGCTTTGTAAAGCTTCGTTAACCTGGCCTCCGTCATAAATTCCTTTAAGTACAATGCGAGATTGTAGATGTGCAGCCCGTCCCCCGCCCGACAGCAAACATCAATGCATTCGTCCAGGTCTCTTTTGGTAAACAGGGCCCAGGCACATGCCCAAACCGGCGAGTCGGTGGAAAGAGCAACTTTTTTAAGCCTTTCGAGATAAAATTCCATCCGCATGTGGACATTGTCGTCAATTCGGGAAGCCAAAACTTCGGGTCCAAGCCCATGCAATATGCCCAATATTCCTTCAATGATGTGTTCACTCTCGCTGGCGAAGTGAACGGCCCACGATGGCTGGTTTGCTTCTTCTATAATTTTTACGATCTTGTCAAAAGAAGCTTCATCCAGCGCCGTTTCAAAAATTTCCTTGTAGTACTTGCCGGCCAAAATAGCCCTGGCCGTTTTTTCCAGCCCGTATTTCTTGGCAATTTTAAATCCTTTTTCTCCCCTCATGTCTTCCTCCTTCTTGCCCGAGCACAAAGTACTCTAGGGCTTTTTTCAAATATCAAAAAACCGCTTTATGCAAACAATAACATAAATAAATTTTTCGTCAATACGGCTTGCAGACAAGAAAAAAATGTATTATTATATACACTATATCTCGCCTCGGCGGGACAAGCCGCGGGGAAGTGTAACGGTTGCACGGGAGGCTCATAACCTCCAGGTAGTGGGTTCAATTCCCACCCCCGCAACAGCCAACAGAAAAGGTCCACCTTGTGTGGGCTTTTTCTGTTGTTGCTGTGCGGAGGGAGCGAGTGAACTGCTTCACTCGCGTTGGGACATTGAAAGGCGGAGTCCCGCTTTCTTTAAATTTATCAAATGAATAGCGGGACGAGCCGGGGTCGCGAACACTTGGATTTTTACAAGCGAAGCGCGGTAAAAAGCTTAGTGATTCGTGACCAATTCCCACAAAATAAACGGCTAAGGAGCTCCTTAGCCGTTTAAATGTCTTGAAAAAGGCGCTTTTTTATGGTTTTATTAAGATAATTAATTTGTTTAAATAAATTTATGGACAAACCAAGAAAAATATCTATAGCAATATTTATATTGGGGCTGATAGTGGCATTAACGGGCGCGGGCATAATGTTCCACGGAAATGTTTTTGGCGAAAACAATTCAGGTATTGCCACAATTATAGGCATTGTTGGGATAGGATTGATAGCCACATCTAATTTTAGACTTCTGAAATAAATTTATGAGCAATCAAAAAAGAAAATTTCCTTATTGGATACATTTAATACTCGGGGTCATTTGGATTGCTGTTGGTATAGCTTTTCACGACGGCTGGGAATTGGCCATTTGGATCGCCGGCGGGTTGATTATGATAGTAATAGGTTGGTTAAATAGAGAGAAAAAATCAAGCTACACTATTACCTCACACGCATAATAAGTTCCAACTGTTTCCTGTAGGGCACCCATGCGTAAAAAATATCCCCGTCCGGGGCTATTTTTTATAATCAGTTCTTAGCCAAAAAGAAACGTAAAACAATATGCTTCCAGCCAATGTAATATCGGTATCAACAATAATACTATCAAGAAATCAACCATTAACACTATTATGTTCTGCTTGTTACTTTTCTTAAGAAAAAACATTAAAAGAATTGAAATCAAAAAATATACAAAAACAAAAAAACCAGGAGTTATTAAACTTTCCCAATGACAAAAATGCATTACAGGAGCTATTCTTTGCATCTCAATATTTTCCGGCTTCTGCCACCAAAGAAAATCTGCCACTCCTCGTACTGAAATGGCAATTAATAGAAATCCTAAAATACTAAATACTGTTAAATTAAAATATTTTCTAAAAAGAAAAAGATAACGATTCATGTAACCATTTTACCACCAACCCCCAAAAAAAACACCCTACTCTTCCACCCCCCCCTATACTGCCCCCCCTCAAAAACACACTCATTTCCCTCAATATCCTCCACAATTTGGTGCCAATTCACTTTCATCTCCGCAACACGCAATTAGATATACTCCAAGTCGGTGAGGACTTTTTCGTAGAGCTTTAAAACTTCTTCCGTTTTTTCTCTTGAAAGACCGAACTGGCCGCTTTCGTGGGCCACCCTGTTTCTCACTTTGTGAGCTTCCCAAAGTTCGCTTAAGCTTTGAAACTGGTCCGGGTGAATGCGGGAAAGTTTTTCTCCGAAAGTGGTTCCCTTGTATCCAATTTTCGTTACAATGTTCTCCACCAAGCTGTCCGCTTCCAAAATGGCCCTTCTCCAGTCGGAAGAGTTGTCCGACTCGCCGTATTTTTTTATTTCACTCCAGCGGTTGGCCCTCTCGTGGGGAGCTTCTTCAACAACCAGCTTGGCAAATCCGGCCAGCTCTTTTTTTCTTAAAACGGAGAGCTTCAATATGTTGTAAACAATCCCCGCAACCAAAAGACAGGAAACAATAGCGGAAACAACTTCTCCCCAAAACAAAATATCGGGCAAGGCGCTTGGAAAATCCTTCAAAAAAAGATATACCTCATAAAAAATATATTCAAAATTAATGTAGGGCATTTTCAAATTCTTTGGCTACGAAAAATAGTTTTTTCTCCTCGAACCACGGAGCCATAAACTGAACCCCAAGAGGAAGGTTCTCGTCTTCACCGCACGGAACGGAAAGAGCCGGCGCTCCGGTAAGATTGGCGGCGCCGGTAAATATATCGGCTTTGTACATTTCCACCGGGTCGGATATCTTCTCCCCTATTTTAAAAGCGGGCGTGGGAGTAGTGGGACACAAAATTATTTCAGCTTCTTTAAAAACTTTCCTGAAATCTTCTTTTATCAGCTTCCTTGCTTTTTGAGCACGTCCGTAATACGCATCATAGTAGCCGGCGGAAAGAACATATGTGCCCAAAAGAATTCTCCGGCGCACTTCGTCGCCAAATCCTCCTCTTCTTGTTTTCATATACACATCAATAAGTTCATTTGCTTTTTTTGAAAGGCCATATTTTATGCCGTCGTACCGGGCCATATTGGAAGAAACTTCCGCCGCCATAACAATATAGTAAGCCTCGGTGGCATATTTCAGGCCGGGAATACTGACTTTTTTTATTTTAAAACCGATTTTTTTAAGAGCTTCTATCGCTTTCCGGGTGGCCAAAATTACACTTTCCGAAAGGCCCGGATTGTCTCCTTCAAGCGCAAAGAACTCCTTCGGCACACCAATCGTTAAATCTTGTATCTTGTATCTTGTACCTTGTACCTTGACTGAATCGACTGTAGTCGAGTCAGCCGGGTCGCGGCCCCTGATAGCGTTAAAAATTATTTCTGCATCCTCCACCGATCCGGCGATAGACCCTATTTGATCCAGAGACGAAGCCATAGCCATAAGACCGCGCCTTGAAACCGCGCCATAAGTAGGTTTCAGGCCGACAACGCCGCAAAAAGAAGCCGGCTGGCGAATTGAGCCGCCGGTATCGGAACCCAAAGCGGCCAGACACTCTCCCCCGGCCGTTGCGGCGGCGGACCCGCCGGACGAACCGCCCGGCACCCTGCTCTTGTCGCGGGGATTTTTTGCTGGTCCATAGGCCGAGTGCTCGGTAGAGCTACCCATGGCAAATTCGTCCATGTTTGTTCTTCCAACGAATACTGCTCCATCTTTTTCCAATTTTTCTATAACACCGGCGCTGTAAGGAGCAATATAATTTTTAAGAATTTTTGAACCGGCGGTACACTTTTTCCCTTCTATTAAAATATTGTCTTTCACACCCAAAGGAATTCCCGAAAGCAGAGGAATCGTCTGCCCTCCGGCAACTTTTTTGTCCGTCCTTTCCGCCGTTTCATAGGCATCGTCAAAAACCTCAACAAAAGAATTGAGCTTGTTTTTTTTGATGTTTGCCACGCATTGTTCCAAAAGCTCACGGGCGGAAACCTTGCCGTTTTGAATCAAATCATGGGCCTTTTTTATGCCTAAATTTTTTATGTCTATATCGCTCATAAAACTTTTTTTACTTTCAAGTACCCGTCTTTTATTTCCGGCGCCAGCTTCAAAAGAGCTTCTCCGCGGCCGTGCCCGCTATCCGGCGGGTTATCTTTCCTTAAAACATTTTTATTTTCAATTTTCAGTTCTTTTATCCCCGAAACATCGGCTTTTTTCAACTTTGAAACAAAATTCAAAATATTCTTCAGATCTTTTTGAAGTTCTTCGGTTTCCTTTTCGCTTACCGAAATACGGGCAAGGAAACTCAATTTTTTTATTTCTTTCTTTGTTATCATGGTCTAAATTAATTATACCTTATTCGGACAACTTTTTGAGAAATTGCCGCTCATTTAATATTTCTACGCCTAGTTTTTTGGCTTTTTCAAACTTTGAACCGGGATTTTCCCCGGCCACCACGAAATCCGTCTCTTTTGACACGGAGGAGCTTACCTCCCCGCCAAGTTCTCTTACTTTTTCCTTTGCCTCTTCCCTGCTCATTGAAGACATCGTGCCGGTCAAAACAAACCTTTTACCCGAAAGTTTTCTGGCCTGTCCTGAGTTCTGCCGAAGGGTTTTCTCAATCACAATACCGGAGCCGGTTAATTTTTCCAAAAACTGCCTGTTTCTTTTGTCTTTAAACCAGTTATAAATACTTTCGGCGACTTTTGGCCCTATGTCGTGGACGTTTTCCAAATTATCTTTTGTTATTTTATCAAAAACTTTAAGTAAATCGTTCGGTTTGAAAATTGAAAATTGAAAATTTAAAATTACTTGCGAAAGCAAGTTCGCCGTTTGGTCGCCAACATGCGCAATTCCCAAAGATACAATAAACCTGGGGAGGGAAATTTTCCGCTTGTCGCTTATCGCCTTAACCAAATTTCCGGCCGACTTTTCGGCAAACCGCTCAAGGGGAATAAAATCTCCTTCTTTAAGTTCAAAGATATCCGCAGCGTCCTGAACAAGGCCGTTATTAAGAAGCGCGTTAATGGCTTTCGGTCCCAAGCCATCAATATCAAAAGCGGCCTTGGACACAAAATAATACAGGCTCCTTCTTTTTCTTGATGGGCAATTTTTATTTACACACTTGTAAATTATTTCTCCATCTTTTACAACTTTTTCTCCGCACACGGGACAATTTTTCGGCATTTTAAAATTTTTCTCTTTTCCCGTCCGAAGTTCTTTAAGGGTCTTTTTTACATCCGGGATTACATCACCGGCCCGGCCGACGATAGCGGTGTCGCCAATTTTCAGCCCCAGGCGCCTTATTTCGTCTTCGTTGTGCAAGGTTGCCCGGCTTACGGTAACCCCGGCAATGTTCACGGGCTTCAGTACCGCCACCGGTGTTAATACACCCGTGCGCCCCACCTGTATTTTTATATCTTCAACCGTAGTTGTCGCTTCTTTGCTGGGAAATTTCCAGGCAACAGCCGCCCGAGGAGATTTTCCCCTTACCCCTAGCTTATCTGCCAGATTGTTGTCGTTTACGGAAACCACTACGCCGTCTATTTCATAGTCCAATTTTTCTCTCTCTTTTCTTATGTTCTCGAAATATTTTTTTACTTCTGAAAGATTTTCGCATTTTTTACCCGGAACAGGCTTAACGCCCAGTTCTTTCAGCCTTTCATATCCTTCTTCTTTGCCGCCGGCACCCACAAGCTGCCATGCCATGAAGCTCAATTTTCTTGAAGCGGTAATTTTGGGGTCCAGCTGGCGGACGGAGCCGGCGGCCAAGTTGCGCGGATTGGCGTATTCTTTGGCAAATTTTTTAAAATTTTTTTTGGTAATATAAATCTCACCCCGAATTTCACAGTCAATGTCTTCCCTCAAGCGCAGGGGTATGGACTCAACGGTTTTCAGATTTTGGGTAATGTTTTCACCAACCCAGCCGTTTCCCCTCGTGGCACCCCGGGTAAACATTCCTCTTCTATACACCAACGAAACGGCCAACCCGTCCATTTTAAGCTGGGCAAAATAGCCGAATTTTTCCGACGTCAATTTTTTAAGCCGGCCCTCCCATTCTTCAATCTCTTCAAAAGAAAAAGCGTCGGCCAAAGAAAGCATGGGTGCCTCATGATTTACTTTTTCAAATTTGTCCAGGGGCTTGCCGCTTACTCTTTGTGTCGGCGAGTCGGGGGTAACAAGCTCGGGAAATCGGTTTTCCAAATCCGCCAGCTCTTTTTTAAGCGAGTCCCAGGCGGCATCGGAAATTTCCATGTTGTCCAAAACATGATACTGATAGCTGTATTTGTTTATGAGCTTTTTCAGCTTTTTTATCCGTTCTTCGGCGCTTTTTTTTGAAATTTTTACGTACGCCATTATTTAAAAATATAAAACAAATGAAAAATATCGCCAATATTAAGAAAAAAAGAGAGGAGGGATCCGGCAACCAAAAAAGGAGCAAACGGAATCCTGCTTTTGAGCGTAATTTTACCTCTCCTGAAGATTAAGAGAACAATGCTGAAAAGAGAGCCCAGCCAAAAAGAAAAAGCAAAAGCCCAGAGCGTGTTGAAAAAACCCAAGAACCAGCCCAAACCCAGCGCCAGCTTGGCGTCTCCAAAGCCCATCCAGCGTCCCTTTGACACAAACCATAGCAGGGCAAAAAAGGCGAAGAAAAGAAGACCGGATAATATATTTAACCCTATCAATTTCCAATTTCCAAAAAAAACATACAAAAACGCGAGCGCGTTAAAAATCCAAACAAATAAATCCGGAATGATAAAATGGCGCAAGTCATAGACTGAAATAATTATCAGCAAGCTAACAATTGTCCAAAGATACAGGACGTTGAATATAGAATGTTGAATGCAGAATATCGACAGAAACAATGCTCCTGTTATTGTTTCTACTGCTATATACTGTTTCGATATCTTCCCTTCGCACCTCCGGCATCTTCCCTTTTGAATCAAAAAACTAAAAATTGGAACAAGCTCGTACCACCTTAGTGTTTTTCCGCAGAAAAAACACCTGGACCTGCCCTTAAAAACAGAATTACCCGTGTTGTAGCGCAAAATAACAACATTCAGGAAACTGCCTATTGCCGTACCGAATATGAAAACTAAAACATAGGCCATATTGGCTTAATTTTAACACAAAACACCGCCCTGCAGTACTGCGGGGCGGTGTTTATAGTTACCGCGGTATTTTAGTTATAGAAACTAAACCAAAAACGATTTAGGGAACAACGTCGTAAATCGTGGCACCCGTACCGTCAAAACCTCCAGCCGACCACGTAGGAGCAGTCGCCCAGTTTTCGCATCTCGGGTTGTTGTCAGCCGAATCACACCCCTTTTTAGATTCCAAAGCAACATTGGTGTCCTCTTCTAAGTTAGCCCCCATGTGATAAAGGGTGGGATTTGTTGCAGGCGCAACGTTGAAACAATAGCTACCCGCCCTGCAAAGCGCACCACCAGACCCCGTGTCGAGAGGGTCAACAGGAACGCTGGCTATGAAGCCATCGGTTACCAAAGAGGCAAGAGTTGTAGCGTAAGATCTGTGCGCGTCAAAGGAAAGTTCCTGGGCCAATTGAAGTTGTTTGATATCAGCGATTCTCCTCGCGTCGCGTGATTTCTTTCGCGCGCTGTTCAAAGAAGCCAAAACAACAGAAGCCAAAATACCGATAATAGCGATAACAACAAGTAATTCTATAAGAGTAAAACCTTTATTTTTTCGTGAAAACATTTTGTTGTTTATCTCATCTTAAAACTTTCGACCTTTTGTTTATTTTCAATATTTTTATTATAGCTTTATAAGCCGTATTTTTTAATACCCCTCTGTGGATAAAACAATTTTATGCCTAGACAGACAGGGCAATGTTGTATATTGGTATAAGGATGGAAGCCAAAAGAAGGCCCACGCCGACACCCAATACAATTATCATGGCGGGCTCAATAAGACCCACCAAAGAATCAATGGCCTGGTCCACTTCCCGCTTGTAAAAACGCGATGTAGTTTTAAGAATATAGCCCAATTTTCCGGTCTCTTCGCCTATTCTTATCATCTGAGAAACAAGCCGAGGCACTTCTTCGTATTTGCTCAGGCTCTCAGCTATCGTGGAGCCTCCTTTTACCGCCTCCACGGATTCAAGCAAAATTCGCCTGTAAATTTCATTGCCCACCACATCCGCGGTAATTTCCAAAGATTCCACAACACTCACTCCTCCGCTTATTAAAGTTTCCATGTTGTCAGTAATTCGCGAGAGATAAAGCTTTCTGTAGAGCGTGCCGAAAAGAGGAGCGTCGAGCTGAAACCTGGCAACGGCAATTCGGCCTTGTTTTGTCCTCGTGTAGCGCCACAAAAAGCCAATGGAAATCAGAAAAATAATCAAGAAGAAGATTCCGTAGTGCACAAAAAAATCGCTCATACCCAAAACAACTTTCGTATAAATAGGGGCTTCCTGCCCGCTTTCCTTGATAATATCAGCTAGTTTGGGAACAACCACAACTATCATAAGTATCATTACGGCGATAAAAGCTACAATAACAAAAGCCGGATAAATAAGAGCCTTTGTGGCTTTTGCGGTAAGCTCGTAGGAACGCTCCAGGTGATCCGCCATATACAGAAAAACCTCGTCCAATTTACCGGATTCTTCCCCCGCGCGGACCATATTTACAAAGAAGGAGGAGAAAATTTTCGGATATTTTGCCATCGCCTGAGAGATGTTGGCTCCTCCCTCAAGATCTTCAACAATACCTACCAAAACTCCTCTCAGCATGGAATTTTCCGCTTCTGAAGCAAGTAGTTTAAAAGCGGAGAGCACGGGAACTTTCGCCTCAAAAAGAGTGGAAATTTGACGGGAAAAAATAACTATATCGCGCTTTTTCACCCGCTGAAAAAGAGCCTGCTTGCTCAGAAGGCCCCCGCCTTTTTGTTTCACCGGATTTAAAGAAACAATTATAAGGTCTCTTTTTTGAAGGGCACTTACTGCAATTTCCGAACTGGCGGCTTCCATCGTACCCTCTTTTACTTCTCCTTCAGGTGTTGTGGCCTTGTACTTAAATAGCATATTAGCTGCTCAACTCCATTAATTCTTTTGGTTTTAGAGAATAAGCCATAGCATTTTCAAGTGAAATTTCTCCATCGCGCACCAAGTTCAGAAGCGAAGTGTTCAGGCTTATCATTCCTTCGGAAGAACTAGTTTCCACAACCATATCCAACTCGTGAGTACGACTGTCTCTTATGAGGTTGCGGATGGCATTGTTGGCTATAAGCAGCTCGTAGGCCGGAATAAGACCGCCTGATATCCTGGGGACAAGGCGCTGGGAAAAAATTCCCAAGAGGCTTCCTGCCAATTGGAGACGTATTTGGTTTTGTTGGCCCGGAGGAAAAGAATCTATAATTCGGTCGATTGTTTGACTGGCGTTGTTTGTGTGAAGCGAAGAAAGAACAAGATGGCCGGTTTCTGCGGCCGTTACCGCTATGCCGATACTTTCCGGATCTCTCATTTCTCCTATCATTACCACATCCGCGTCCTGCCTGAACATAGACCTTAGCCCCCTGCTAAAACTGCTGGTGTCGTGATGGACTTCTCTTTGGTCAATAATTGACTTCTCCTGAACAAAAATATATTCAACCGGGTCTTCAATAGTAACTATGTGCCGGCTTGTTTCTTTGTTTATAATATCAACAAGCGATGCGAGAGTGGTCGATTTGCCATGGCCGGCGGGGCCCACTGTAAGAAAAAATCCCTGTTGTTTTAAGGCAAACGAACGTAAAATATCCGGAAGATTCAACTCTTCAAGCGTTCTTATTTCGGCCGGAATAAAACGCATGGCTATGCCCCAGAAACCCCTTTGCTTGAAGGCGTTGCACCTGAAGCGAACGTCATTGTCGGCGCTGTACGCAAAGTCAACCTGGCCGTGAGTGAGAAGATCCTGCCTTTGAGCATCGGTAAGTATGCTATCAACATACCCCTGAGTATCCTCGGGAGTCAGCACGGGTTTTTTCACAAGGGGCACCAGCGAACCGGTAACTCTTATGGTGGGGTGCCTGCCAACAGAAAGATGCAGGTCGGAACCATTGGCTTCCACCACCGCTATTATTAAATCTTTTAATTCTTTCGAGTAGTCCATAAATATATTTTATTTTTTATTTTTTGTAGAAATATCGATTTTTTCGGCCACTTCACCGGGCGTCACTCCCAAAACATCAATAACTTTTTTAACAACTTCGCTGGGAGTGAAATTGGCTTTTACCACATAATCATCTACGCCAAGTTTTTTCCCTCTTTCCAGGTCTTCTTTTTGGCCCAAATTGCTTAAAATAATGACAAAACAGCCGGAAAGTAGTTTTTGTTTTTTTGCCATTTCAAGAAACTCAAAACCGCTTATTTGAGGCATCACTAAATCCAAAAGAAGAACATCGGGTGAATATCCGCTCTTCAGCTTTGTTAGCGCTTCTTCGCTTCCCCTCGCCACTTCAACGCCAAAACCGGAGTTTCTGAATTTTACAGCATACATGTCCAACAAAAACTCATCATCATCCACAAGAAGAATTTTTATATTTTTGTTTTTGTCCGCCATATTTTTTATATTTTTATTGTTCAGTTGATAATACTTCGTTTAGCTCTCCCAGGCCGATAATGCCGCCAAAAACTTTTAGTAGCCCGTCCTGGCGCATTGTTATCATGCCCTGCTTGTTGGCTTCTTCCATTATAACCGATTCGGACGGATTTGTTAAAATGTTTTTTTCAAGAGCAGGAGTCATTTTCAAAACCTCAAAAAGACCTGTTCGTCCTCTTGTCCCCCGAGGACATATCGCAGAAGGCTGAGACTCGTATATTTCCCCGGGTAATTTTATTTTTTCTCTTAAAACCGTGGGGAATTCGGCTATTTCAGCATCTATTTTTGTTTTTACCGTCCCCGTAACGGGCAGCGATTTTCTTGAATCGGGGCAAAGAGTTCTTACAAG
>CAZWRF010000001.1:37944-42742 GCA_964636095.1 uncultured Candidatus Saccharibacteria bacterium
CCTTTGGGCAATGGATAGAATAAGAGTTGAGGGAATAAGAAACGGATCTACCCCCATATCTATAAGGCGCGGAATAGCTCCAATGGCCGTGTTCGTGTGCAGGGTTGAAAAAACCAAATGACCTGTCAAGGCGGCTTGTATTGCCAGTTGAGCTGTTTCTTTGTCGCGAATTTCTCCGACCATTATTGAATCCGGGTCTTGCCTTAACACATGTCTTAACCCGTTGGCAAAGTCATACCCTATTTCTGGGCGCACCTGAGACTGGCTAACTCCTTCCAAGTTGTACTCAACGGGGTCTTCAAGACTGATTACATTCATTTTTTCACGGTCAAGCATTCTAAGCATGGCATAAAGAGTTGTCGTTTTTCCGGAACCGGTGGGGCCGGTAAGAAGTATCATTCCGTAGGGTCTTTTTATCATTTCTTTTACCGTATCCAAATTTCTACCAACAAGGCCAACCTCTTCAAGGGTAGTAAGAGTCTTGGAGGGGTCCAAAATCCTGATAACAATTTTTTCTCCAAAAAAAGTAGGGAAAGTTGAAACCCTAAAATCAATTCTCTGTTCCCCTATGTTGGCCTCAAAGCGCCCGTCTTGCGGTCTTCTTTTCTCGTCTATTTTCATCTTTGTCAAAATCTTTACTCTGCTTACAACCGCGTCGTGTACATTTATGGGAAGCATAAGGCTGGTGTGAAGAACACCGTCCACTCTAAATCTTACCTTCAGTTTGTCGTGGGTGGGCTCTATGTGAATGTCGGAGGCTCTTCCCTCTATGGCATGTCTTAAAACAACGGCCACCATTTTAGTAACCGGAGCGTCCTCTTTAAGATTCTCTTTTGTCTTTTCTTGTTCCTGGGACGGCATAGACTGGCCCGATGCTACCGTTTCAAGCTCGCCGAGAGCAGCCACCGCTTCTCCTCCCAAGCTTTTGTAGTCTTTCAAAATAGCCTCAAGGGTGGATTTTGTGATCAAAAATACCTTAAACGGCAAATTCAGCTTTGACGACAAGAACTGAAGAGCTTCTCGCGCCTCCAAATTGTCCGGATGCACCACCCCTATATCCAACACCCCGTCATTGAACCCAAGAGGAACAAAGTTATAGTGCCGGGCGGACTCCTCCGGAATATTTTTTAATATTTCAAAAGGAACATGAAAAGACGGAGAAATTTTCTTTGCGGGTATATTAAAGGATTCACTTTTCGCATTCAAAATATCTTCCTCCGAAATTCCTTGATTTAAAAGAATGTCATCCAAAAACAAATCCCCCTCTTCGGCTTTCTTCTTGCTTTCAATAAGGAGATCGTTGGTAATAACTTTATTTTTTACCAAAATTTCACCAAAAGACATATGTATTTTATTGATCTCCTATGCGGGCAAACGGATTCTCCCTGCCGAACTTTTCCGGAATTTCAATGGTAGGCGTCAAATCCATAAGAGATGTAAATTTCTCGCTGCTGAAAAAACTAGAATCTATGGATATGGCCTTTAGCTTGTTCACCAAAAGAACAAACTGCCGGCCCAATAATTGATTTTGGTCGGTGACTGTTGAGGATTCCGAGGTGTTAACGGTTCTGAACTGCGTGTACCAAAAATACACGGCCACAAGAACGAACACCATAAAAATTATTAAAAAGAGATTTGATCTATCTTTCATTTTTATTTCTTATAATACGCTTTCGCGTTAATGTTAAAGTCGTAAGAAGATGCGTCAGCAGCAAAAAAATCTATTTGCTCCATATCCATAAGCCGAAGACTGCTTTGAATTTTGTCCATAAAAGAGCGAAAATCATTATAATTGGCGGAGAAGCTCATTCTTATATTTACCTCTTGATAATCAACAGCGGACGGCAATGACGCTGATGCGGGATTTTTTGTTTCCTGTGCATCCAAAGAATTCAGAATAACCGAACCCGACTCGGTTGCCATGTCAGACAGCTGAACCAGCAGTTTGGCCGTTTCCGGTTCGGCGGGAAGCATTTTTGAAAGGCGGTCTATATCGCCTTGAGATATTGAATTATAATTTTCAAGAATTGAATCCCTCAGCGTTTGAAGTTCCTTGGACTTGTCCAGGGCCTGGTTGAAAGAATCTCTTTCCGCTTTTAGCGTGTCTATTTGAGCCAAAAGGGGCCTTGTCCAGAACCAAAACACGCACACAGCCACGATAAGGAGTAAAAAAGTAATTATGCTTCGTCCCATATTTTTAAAAACTCTAAATTCTAATATCTAATTTCTTAATAAGATATTCGGGTCCAGCGACAAGTTTAAAGAAAAAACTATTTCTCCTTCTTGGAGCTGAAAGCCCGAAAAAGAAAATGTTTTCACGAGGTCGCTTTCTTCAAAAATCTTTGACTGCTCCGCCAGAACGCGGTAGCTTTCCGCACTGCCGTTCAAGAATATTGTAAGGTCCCTGCCCTCTCCGGCAACAGATGGCGTAGCGCTTTGAGTGTCCCTGAAAGAAAAATTGGTAAACCTTACTTTTTCATGGGTAATGGTTTGAAGAGCGTCAAAAATCCCCGAAGGATAGATGTGATTATTGAGAAGTTCCTTGGCAAAGGATATGGAACCCATAAGGTTTTCCATTTGACTTATAAGGGATGGATCAAAAGCAGATTTTGCCCTATCTAAAGATGTGGTAAGGTCATTTATTTCTCGGGAAATGGATTTTTGGTAAAGAAAAGCGGCGCCATATCCGGCAACCGAAACAACAAATAAAAATATAGAGACCTTAACAAGCAGGCCCAAGCCCGCTTCTTTGTATATTGTTTTAAAGCCTTCTCTCGATGATTTTTTGGGTATAAAAGATAGTTTACTCCCCGGCTCCATATATAATAATTCTTAATTTTATAATTTTTAAATCTTTAAATATTTCACAGTCCTCTTAACGCGAGACCGACAGCGTTTGAAAAGCTCGGACCTATTTCCTTCAGCGCTTCCTGCAGAAACGGAGGATACTCCGTTTTGTTGAAGGGGTCGGTTAAAACAACCTCCACTCCCAAATTTTTAACGGCAGTGTCAACAATTCCCTTGAGCAGAGCTCCGCCTCCGGTTAAAATAACTTGGCCAACCGAGTTGTTGTACTTCCTTCTATAGTTGAGCATGAACTGCTTGGCATCTGAAAAAGTAAACCCCAAAACGGAATCCATCACCCGAACCAGCTCAACATATTCCGGCTTGGACGATATGCCTATTTGGCGTTTCATTTCTTCCGCCCTGTCAAAACTGATTTTCAATGACTTGGAGATGGCGCTGGTTAAGGCCTGAGCCCCTCTGTCTATGGTATGAGAAGCTCTCAAAAGTCCGCCGTCTATAACACTCATCTTGGTTGACGACGCGCCAAGGTCAATAATCATAACGGGGGTTGCTTGGCGAAAAACGGTAGAGCGCCACGCGCTGAAAATTTCTATCTCAAACAACTTTATCTTGAAGCCCGCCTTTGAAAGAATGGTTTGGTACTTTTGGACCATTCCTTTGTGTATGGCCACCAGAAGAACTTCAACTACTTCTTTTTTTGCTTCAAGTTCGTCTTCTTCGTCACCATTCTCTTCATCTTCTTCTGATTGTTTTTCCGGCTGAAGAATCCACCAATCCAGGTCAACTTCCGAAAGGGGCACGGGAATATACTTTCTGGCTTCGAACTTTACCACTTCATCCATTTCTTTTTCAGAGACCAAGGGCAGTTTAATGATGGTAACCAGGCTGTCTTTTACCGGTATAGACACAGCCGCCTCTTTGATGGTAATTCCCGATTCTTTAACGAGATCTTTCAGCATACCGGCAACCGTGTTTTCTTCAAGCCTTACAACCTGGCCCACCGAACCTTTGGCATAAGGACCGGTAGCCAACTCGCCGTAAGTTTCCAATACGGCCTGCTCTTTTTCTTTTTTCAATTGAACAACCTTTATTGAAGAACTACCAATATCAACACCAACTATGCCTTGGCTTTTGGCCCAAAACCGAATGTTCTTTGGGAACAGTTTTCCGAAAAGATTTTTCTCCATTGCATCTGTGTCTTAATTATATCATATTATGTAATTATACACACATTTATGCTAAATAAGTTATCCACATATTTATTGGGTTTGGTCTTTCCAAAAAAGTGCCTGGGATGCGGACAGTATGGTTCTTATTTTTGCGAAAAGTGCAGACGGCATACGCCCGGCCCGGAAACCGACGAAAACTCGGATATTATTTTCGCGGCCGCGTCATATGAATTTCCCGCGATGAAAAAGATTATCCGCGCCTTAAAATACAGGGGAGCCCGACAAGTAGCGGAGCCCCTGGCCGAGCTTATATACGAACGGCTCTGCGAGGACCTTTCGGAGCTGAACCCGGACATTATTGTCCCCGCTCCCCTTTCGGGAAAAAGACTAAGAAAAAGAGGATTCAACCAGGCAAAAGAAATAGCCAAAAATCTATCGGACATTATGAAAATAGAGCTTTTGGGAAATGTCCTTTATAAAAACAAGGACACAAAGTCCCAGGTGGAAATAAAAGACAGGGGAAAAAGACTGGAAAATTTGAAAAACGCCTTTTCCGTGAAAAATCCAGAGCTTGTAAAAAACAAAGTGATTCTTGTGGTGGATGATGTTTCCACCACCGGCGCGACGATACTTGAAGCCCGGCGCGCCTTAAGGCGCGCCGGCGCGAAAGAGGTCTACGGCGTGGTAGCGGCAAAATAAACGGCTAAGCACTGCTTAGCCGTTTATTTCTCGTTCCAGTCCACGCGGGTACCGCCGCGGATAAGAGTTTCTTTGTTTTCAAATTGAAGGGCCGTTCGCCGGCAAAGTTTTTGATATTCGCC
>CAZWRF010000001.1:42842-44204 GCA_964636095.1 uncultured Candidatus Saccharibacteria bacterium
TTTCTTTGTTTTCAAATTGAAGGGCCGTTCGCCGGCAAAGTTTTTGATATTCGCCTAAGTTTTTCATGGCTTAACTAATTTATAAAATTTTTAAAATTGCCCAAGTCGGGATCTTTGTAAAGCTTGGGTAGCATGTCTTCCGGTTTCCAACTTTTCTTCATTTCTTCAAGGTCGGAAATAATCTGGTATTTGCCCTTTTGGTAGTAGCAATCGCCGTCGCCTATCGGCTCCGTTTCGTGGAAAATAATTTGGGCAATTCTAAAACCGACGGGCAAAGGAATGATGTTGTTGCTGAAGTTGGTAATCTCCATAGTCCAGCGGTTTACGTATCCGATATCGCCCCAGCCGGCGCATTTGCACACAGCCACTCCTATCCGCCCAACGGAGCTTCGAGCCCTCATTTCTGTTGTAATGGCGCCAAGGCCTTTTTCCTTTTGGCCGTTTCTTCCTCCGATAAATTCAACGGTGTGGCCAAGCACCGTTTCCCCCGGCGAAATTAAAAGAATAAAGTCGCCGTCTTCAAACCCGTGGAAAGGGTTGTACTTGGAGCGCACCTCCCCCACCCGGGTGGCTTTTTCAAACTCGGGGTACATTTTGCGGATTGATTTTTCGTAAAATGGATTGAGGGTCTGCGTTCTTTTGGCTTCTTTCTGCCGGAAAAAGAAATTGCCCAGCCGCACGTCGTAACTTGTGTTTGAAAGGTTGTCCGGACTAAAGGGCTCAATAACAATGTTTCCGGCCTCTTTGTGTTTCAATATTTCCGGTTTTGATAAAAGGGCCATGTCTCTATTTTGAGCCAAGTCGGCGAATAGGTCAAATTTTAGGCACAAAGAGTTGATATTTGACGGTGGGCATGCTAATTTTCCCACAGAGAAAAATAATTTTGAAAGCATAAAGGGAGGAAAATATGCCGAAAATAACTGTAGAAAAGGAAGCAAAAGACGTAATTGTACCTTTTTTTGATTATTCGAAATACGGCGCAGGGGTGATGAGTTTATGCTTCGTGTGCGACGCCGCAGGCTGGGTTAAAGAAGACAGCGGGTATCCCGCCGGCGCAAAAAACGTACCCGAAGGCTCTCTACAGCACAAAACGAACTGCCCCATGAACGCTGTCCTCAACAAAGACGGCACTATCAAAGAATAAACAAGCAAAAATGAGTGAGATTGAACCTCACTCATTTTTATTTCTACCCTCTTGGTTTCCTAATTGCTTGCTTTCTGTCCGATAGTTTTTTCGCCTGTTTTAATTCTTTTTTAACTTCTCTTATGTGTTTCTCCGGTGGCAAATTTTCGGGTGTAGTTCCTCCGATTTCTTTAATGGTTTCTCTAACTTTGCCTCCGACCATAAAATGCGTTTGAGAA
>CAZWRF010000002.1:0-37262 GCA_964636095.1 uncultured Candidatus Saccharibacteria bacterium
CTTGTACCCCCAGCAGGACTCGAACCTACAGCCTGCTCCTTAGAAGGGAGCTGCTCTATCCAGTTGAGCTATGGGGGCGTAGTTAAAAGGCGTTTTGGACTTTTTCAATGGCGTTGCCGGGTATATCTTTTATGGCTTTGGTCCTTTCGCTTATTGTCGCAGCATCGTCTTTTATCTTGTTTATGGAATCTGAAAACGAATTCACAACAGGCTGCACATAATAATAAGCGCCCAAGACCGCCAGCACAATGACAGCCCAATACAGTATTTTAAAGGTCAGGGCCCATTTTTTTGCCCTGTAAAGTCTTTTTAGAATTCTATTCGATTCCCTGGAAATTTCAAGGTTTTGCTTCAAAAGTTTTTTTAATTCTTCACTGTCTTCCATTTAGTCTGTTTTTATTTCCAGTTTTTGCGATTTACTTTTGTTCTTTTTGGGAAGTTTTATCCTGAGAAGTCCGTTTTTGAGGGAAGCTTCCGCTTTGTCGGTGTCCACCTCCTGCGGTAAAAGGATTGACCTTGAAAAACTTCCCCAATAAAGCTCGCTGTAGTAATAGTTGTCTTCTTCCACTTCCTTTGATTTTTTACGGCTTCCTTTTATGGTAACCATGTCTTGCGCCAAAGAAATATCCAAATTTTCCGACTTCACTCCCGCCAGCATGGCCTCAATAAATATTTCCGAAGAAGTTTGAAACATGTCCACGGTAAGTTGTCCGCCCTCATCGTCTTCAAGCCAGCTCGATTCGTTTTCTACCGGGGTCTCTTTTTCTTCCGGCTTTTTTTTCTCTTCTTCAATTTTTATGGATTTTTCTTCAAGATTGTTCTCTTCGTCGTAGTCTGCGCTATCGTGCAGAGCAGAGCTGCCTGTTAATCTTTCAAAAAATGATTGTGAATTTTTTGGCATGGTGTGTTTTATTATTTTTTATAATTTTTTATTGATTTTTCTCTTGTATTTTTTCTCTTCGTACTGCGCCCATTTTCTTAACTCTGTCAAAAACTACAAGGAGGGCTATTACCAAAACCCAGAAAGGCAGAAACACCCGGAAGATATCATCCCCTCCTCCTTTAATTATAAAATAATTAAAAATCGCATGCAATAAGGTGGCGAAAAACAGTCCAAAAATAACGTTTCTGTGGTATTTTTCCTTATGAAAAAAGCAGAAAGCGATAGAGCTCCCCACCGTCGCCGAGCTTAAAATATGTATGAGGGTGGCTCCCACAAACCGCAAGTTGCTTGTAACAAAGCCTGCCATAAAACCGTAGTTCCCTACTATCTCTACAAGAAAAATAACATTTTCCATGGCGGCGAAGCCCAATGCCGCGGTAATAAGATAAATGATTGCGTCTACCGGCTCATCAAACGCTTTTTTGTTTAAAGCTATTTTTTTGGCGGCAATATATTTTGAAAATTCTTCGGCCAGGGCCCACACGAAAAGTATTAAAAATCCTCCCCACGTGGCGGCCAGTCCGGCCTTGTCTAAAATAAAATAAGACGCCTGCTCAAGAGGAAGCGCCAAAGCCACAATAGCCATGCCTCCAAGAAATGTAAGCACAAGGAGTCTCCGGGGCTCGGGGTGGAGCCTGTCTTCTTTCAGCCAAAACCAAAGCCACAAAAGTGGCGGAAGTATGCCACCCGCCAGGGCGAATGCTATAGATGTCCAGGTCATCGGGGCCATGTTTCAACAATAAGAAGTTTTTTATCTTTCAGTTCGTCCTCGGTTTTGCCGAAGGAGATTTTTGACCAAATTTCTTCGGTAACAAACGGCATAAAAGGGTGAAGGAGTTTTAGTGTGTCTGCAAGAACATAGGCGAGAACTTTTTTTGCCTCGTCATCATCTCTTGTTTTTGCGTGCTCAATGTATTTGTCCGCAAATTCGTGCCAGGTAAAATCGTAAATGTCGTGAAGGGCCTGCCCCAACCTGTATTTTTCGATGTTTTTGTCGGTTTCTTTCATAAGTTTTTCCAGCTTCTTCAAAATATTCTTGTCCTCTTTTTGTAATTTTGAATTTGTCCCGATTTTGCTTTGCAAAATCGAGGATCCTCGATTTCCCTCGGAAATCGGGAGAAATTGATTGTTTCCGTTTTGTTGTAAAACAAAACGAGCAATGTTCCAAAGCTTGTTGCAGAATTTTTTACCCGCCAAAACATGTTCTTCGGCCCAGTGAATATCTTGGGCGCCCATCATCTGCCAAATAAGGCCAAAGCGCGTGGCATCCGCGCCGTATTTTTCCACGTAGTTCATGGGGTCTACTCCGGTGCCCAAAGACTTGGACATGCGCTTCCCCTCTCTGTTCAAAATCGTGGGGTGTATTACCACGTCTTTGAAAGGCTCCTCGTCCATAAATTCAATTCCTGAAAAAACCATTCTTGCCACCCAAAGATTTATTATGTCGCGGGCGGTTGAAAGCATGTTTGTGGGATAAAATTCTTTTCTGTCCTTGTCGTTCATGGTGGCAAAAGGCCACAGTGCCGAAGAAAACCAGGTGTCCAGTACATCTTCTGAATCATCGGCCGGAATTTTGTGCCCCCACCATATTTGGCGCGATATACACCAGTCTTTTATGTTTGAAAGCCAATCAAGATATATCTTTTCCCACTTTTTGGGATGAAATTTTACTTTGCCCGACTTTACAGCTTTTACCGCCATTTCGGCCAACTCGTCCATTTTAAGAAACCACTGCATGCTGGGGATGTTTTCTATTGTGTTTCCACAACGGTAGCAGGTGGCAAGGTTGTGAGTGTAGTCCTCTATTTTTTCTATCAGCCCCATTTTTTGCATGTCTTCAACGATTTTTTCCCGAGCTTCTTTTGTTTTCATGCCGGCGTATTTACCGCAGTTTTCCATCATTCTTCCATATTCGTCGATTATTTTTTTGGAAGGAAGGCCGTGCCTTTCTGCAATTTCCGAGTCGATGATGCTGTGGGCCGGTGTTACTTTTACCGCTCCCGAACCAAATTCCGGGTCCACCGCTCTGTCGGCAACGACTTTTATCTTGAATTTGCCCAAAACTCCCGGAATCTCGTACTCCTTGCCTATCATGTCCTTGTATCTTTTGTCTTTCGGGTTTACCGCTACGGCCGTGTCTCCAAGTTTTGTTTCGGGGCGGGTGGTGGCTAAAGTAAACGGACCGTATTTGAGCCAATAGAGCTTTCCTTTTTCTTCTTTGTATTCAAGCTCCAGATCGGAAAGGCTTGTTTGGCACCGGGTGCACCAGTTTATTACTCTTTCCGCCCGGTATATCCATCCTTTTTTCTGGTAGTGAAGAAAAACTTTCTTTACCCATTCCCGATAATCTTTGTCCATGGTGAAGGCGGTTCTTGACCAGTCGCAGGAAGCTCCAATTTTTCTAAGCTGGTCCAAAATTTTGTTTCCGTATTCTTCTTTCCATTCCCACACTCTTTCAATAAATTTTTCCCTACCCAAATCGTGCCGACTTTTTCCTTCTTTTTTGAGCTGTTTTTCAACTACATTTTGGGTGGCAATGCCGGCATGGTCGGTGCCCGGAAGCCACAATGTTTTCCGCCCCTCCATTCTTTTTTTGCGTATCAAAATATCTTGGATAGTGGCATTTAGGGCGTGGCCCATGTGAAGGGAGCCGGTAATATTTGGCGGAGGAATAACTATTGTATATGGCTTGCCTTTTCCTTGCGGCTTGAAATAGTCTCCTTTTTCCCAGGTTTCGTATATTTTTTCTTCAACTTTTTTCGGGTCGTAAGGACCTTCTATCTTTGCCGTCATAGATTAATTTTACTATATTTTAAGCCAATTTTAAATTACCGTCGGCCTTCAGGTCTTTTGCCGGCTTTTTTTCTTTGCTCCACCTAAAATATGCGGCCAGAGCCATCATGGCGGCGTTGTCGCCGGTAAAACTTGAATATGGAACGAGGAATGTTGAATGTGGAATATTTTTTTTGACCTCTTTCTCTATTTGACGGCGGAGTTCTTTGTTTGCTGATACTCCGCCGGCCAAAATAACCGTTTTGGCCTTGTATTCTTTTGCCGCGCGGATAGTTTTTGATATTAGTACGTCAATTACCGCCTGCTGAAACTCATAGCAAATTTCTTCTTTTATTTTTGGGGTTAGTTTTTTGAGTTCTTTTGTTTTGTAGAGCACGGCGGTCTTTAGTCCGGAAAAAGAAAAATCATAATCTTTTGAATTTATCATCGGACGGGGAAATTGGAAGTTTTGAGCTTCGGAAACAAAATTTTGAAAACCGCTTATCCCTTTTTTCTTGCTTCGCTCGAAAAGCGCGCCCACACCTATGGTTTTCAAAATTTGTTTCCTGCGCTTTTCTGCGAGTCGTGAAATTTCGGGACCGCCGGGATATCCGAGCCCCAGCATTTTTGCCACCTTATCAAACGCTTCTCCGGCCGCGTCGTCTCTTGTTTCTCCCAAAATTTTATATTTAAGAAAACCTTTCACCAATACAATCTGTGTATGCCCCCCGCTTACCAGAAGAGCAATAATTGGAAATTGAAAATTGGAAATTGAAAATTCTCCGTTTTTTTGCAAAAAAACGGAGTAGAGATGTCCCTCCAGGTGATTGATCGGTATCAGCGGCTTGTTCCATTTCGCTGCCAGCTCTCCGGCAAAGTTTATCCCTGTCCAAAGTGCCGGCTCCAGTCCCGGCCCGTTCACCACGGCGATCAGGTCTATTTTTGGAATTTGTTTGGAATTTGTGTTTTGTAATTTGTAATTTCCCAATTTGGCCTGCTTCAGAGCCCTGTTTAGTACTAGCGGTAGGTTTTTAATGTGTTCGCGCTTTGCCAGCATGGGCACTACCCCGCCCCACTTGGCGTGTATTTTTACCTGAGAAGAAACCACGCTGGATAAAATGCGGAAACTGTTTTTCTTGCGCTCTAATATGGCAATGGCCGTCTCGTCGCAAGATGTCTCAATTGCTAAAATTCGCATAATTTTAATTTTACTCTTTTATAGTTATAATAGTATACAGAATCGTTTGATTTTTAACAGGAGGAAGAAAAGTGACGAAGGAAGAGTTTGTTTTGCTAGCCTTGAAATATTTGGATTATCCAAGCGTAAAATATACAAAGCCCGAAGAAGGGTGCGGTCCGTGCTATTTTGACTGCTCCGGTTTTGCAAATTTTTTGTTTAAGAAAATAAACTATCTTGGTCATATTCCCCGCCACTGCAATGAATTTTTTGATTCGTTTGGTATATTTGTGCACAATCGCCGGCCCGGAGATCTTGTTTTTTTCAGCAAAACAAGCAAAGGGGAAAAACCCGACCACATGGGCATTATGATATCGAGCACCCACTACATACACGCGCCCGGAAAGTACGACACGGTTGTCGGCATAAAGAGAGCGGCAAGGACAAAGATAGAGCCTATAAATACAGGATACGAAAACCAGCTTTATTTTGTAAATCCCATAGGTTTTAAGAGGCCGATGTTAAAAAAAGGAAGATACCACAGAGAATTTTTTGAAGAAAAATAATTCAAGCCCCGTTTTTGTCAACGGGGATTTTTGTTTGAAATTTTGCCGGAAATAAAATATAAAGATAATACAACATGAAAAAAGCAACATTCCCGAGAATGGGAAAATACACAGAGGCGCTGGAGTTTTTTGCGTCAGAACTGGGGTTTGAACCAATAGTACCGCCCAAAACAACCCAGGAAACAATAAAACTTGGCGTAAGGCATAGTTCGGACATGGTTTGCTTCCCTTTCAAATCTACCCTGGGAAATTTGATACAAGGGCTTGAACGAGGAGCAGAGGTTATTATAGCCACGGGCGTAAATCCGTCCGACAAGCTTAGGGAAACTTGTCGGTTTGCCTTTTATTACCATATTCAAGAACAAATACTGAGGCGAATGGGGTATGATTTTGAAATGGCCTATATGAATGTGTATCTGAACGGAGGAGGACGGAAGATTTTGAATATTTTAAAAAAGACAAATCCCAAGCTTACATATTTTGATATAGCAAAAGCGGTAAAGAGATCTTTTGACAAGGTAAAGGAAATAGAAGAGCGTGAATACAAATTTGAGAAGAAGGAAATAAATGTGGGGTTGGTGGGAGAAGTTTATACTCTTTGGGAAGAAGCCATCAACTACAATATTATAGACAAGCTTAGAAAGATGGGCGTTGGCGTTCATCTCTCGGTGAAGCTTTCCTGGTTTCTTAAAGAACAAATAGGCCGGGCCGATAAAAAAAAGGAGCTCCACGAAGAAGTGAAAAAATATTTTCCCAAAAAAACGGGAGGCCACGGCTTTGAAACTCTGTGCAACAGTATTTGGTACGCGAAAAACAACTTTGACGGCATCATTCATCTTCTTCCGTTATCGTGCATGCCGGAAACCTTGGTGGAAATGCCCCTAAACTTTATTTCCGAGGACTACAAAATACCCGTTTACAGATTTTCCATAGACGAAAACAGGTTTGAGGCGGGGTTTGATACCCGTCTGGAAACATTTATAAAGCTGTTAAAAAGAAATAAAAATGGATTATTGGCTGGGAATTGATTGCGGAAGCGTAAGCGTAAAAGGAGTTGTTGTTGACGAGTATAACAATATTGTAAATTCGTATTACACGAGAAATTTTGGACTTGTGGATACCATAAAAGAGGTTATGGGAGGCCTCTCTTCGGAAAGGAAAATAAAAGGAGTAGGCATAACGGGAAGCGGAAGAAGATTTATTTCACTGCTTGTCGGAGGCGATATCGTGGAAAGCGAAATAATAGCCCACTATGTCGCCGCAACGAATTTTTATCCCGAAGTTTCCACCATATTTGATATAGGCGGTGAAGACTGCAAACTGATGATGGTAAACGGCGGCAACCTTGTCTCTTTTCAGATGAACCGCGATTGTGGAGGAGGTACGGGAGCTATGATAGAATCCATTGCCAAGCGAATGAACGTATCTTTGGATCAAATAGGCCCCACGGCCCTGAAAAGCAAAACAAAGGTTGTTGTTCCGAGCAAATGCGGTATTTTTGCCCAGTCGGCGGTTGTAAGCAAGCTGAACAAAGGGGTGCCCAAAGAGGATATACTTATGGGCGTTTGCAAGGGGCTTGTGGGAAATTATTTTGCCATGCTGGCCAAAGGACAGAGGTTGAAGGGTCCATATGTATTTCAGGGCGCTACGGCCAAAAACGAAGCATTGGTAAAATGCTTTGAAGAAGAAACGGGTGAAAAAATAATAGTGCCGGAGCACCCCGACCTTATGGGTGCCATAGGCATAGCCATGCTTGCGAGAGAAGATTTCAAAGGTGAAACCCGGTTCAAGGGCTTTGACAACGTGAACAACGATTTTACAACAGAAACTTACTATGGCACCGGTTGTTCTAATGAATGTGAGATAACGAAAATATTTAAAAATGGAAAGCTTGTAGGATATGTAGGCAACAGATGCGCGAATTGTCTGAAATAATATCTGATAATGTGGTACAATATGGATAATGAAAAGATTATTTTTAAGTTCGGCTGTTTTTTCGGTGATTCTTTTGGTTTTTTTGGCTATGTGGTTTTTATTGCGGAAAAACCAGCCGGAAAATCCGCTCTTGCCTCAGGTTTGCTTCAATACACGCTGTTTTTCCGTAGAGATTGCCTCTACTTCATTTGAACGCGAATTAGGCCTAATGTTCAGAAACGAACTGCCCATTGACAGAGGCATGCTTTTTACCTTCAAGGGCGAAGGCATTCATTCTTTCTGGATGAAAAATACCTATATTTCTCTTGATATGATATGGCTAAATAAAGACAAGGAGGTTGTTTATATTGAAAAAAACGCTCTCCCTTGCGAGGATGAATGCTCCGACATTATTCCGGACAAAGCCGCCCTTTATGTATTGGAGATAAACGGGGGAATGGCCGACCAAATAGGCCTTAAAGTGGGCGACAAAATGGATTTTTACGTAAATCAGGACTAGGGTATGAAGTTTTTCGTGCGGGTAAAGGCCGGAGCAAAATCGGAAAAAATAGAGCAAATAGACGAATACCATTTTTTAATTTGGACAAAAGAGCCGGCTAAAGAGGACAAGGCCAACAAAAGCGCGGCAAAAATGTTAGCCGATTTTCTGGGTATTCCTCCGTCTTCTCTTGCCTTGAGGCAGGGCCGGCATTTCCAAGAAAAAGTTTTTGAGTTAAAATAAAAATATTGTGAAAGTTATTGAGAAAAAAAATCTGGAAAATTTGACCAAGGAATTGGCCAAAAAATTTTCCGTTGTAGCCCCCGTTAGAAGAGAAGACGGGGAATATGTTTTTTCAAAACTTGGCGAAGACTCTTCGCCCGATTTCAACTACCGCCCTACTGTTCTCTCGATAAAGCAGTTTTTCTTTCCTGCCAAGGAAGAGACCTTTGCTTTCGATACAAAAAAGAAAAAAGTTTTGCCTCAGGCAAGGCCTGAAAAAATTGTTTTATTTGGCCTCAATCTTCGCGATACGGAGGCCCTCGTTCAGCTTGACGAGATAATGAAAAAACCGAAGCCGGATTATTTTTATTTTCAGAAAAGAAATCTGGCCACGGTTGTTTCCATAATAAACGTCACCGATTCCCTGCCCCATGTAGGCGTTGATCTTATTCTTGAAAAAGTAAACGACAAGGAATATAAGGCTACGCCGCTGACAAAAGAAGGGAGAAAAATTTTGGAAAGCAGGTATTTTAAAAATACAAAAAAAATAAAAATAAAAGTAAATCCGAAATCCAAAAAAATGGCCAAGCTTAGAGAGCTTCTTCTCGACCCGGAGCTTCTTAAAGACGCCGTTGAATGGTCATGGGAAGGTATACCTGAAATTTGGGACGATCTGGCGAAACAATGCCTCGGTTGCGGTATATGCACTTATGTCTGTCCGTTATGTCATTGTTTTTCCGTTGAAGACAGGTGCGCGCTTAGCGGAGAAAAATGCACAAAAACAAGAGAGTGGGATGCGTGCACTCTTCCCGGTTTTGCTCAAATTACCGGCGGACACAATTTTCACCGCACCATTAAAGAAAGATACTACAACTGGTTTTTCCACAAGTTTGTCCGGGCCTACAAAGAATTCGGTAAATCGCAGTGTGTGGCTTGCGGAAGGTGCGCTATGTATTGCCCTGCCAGAATAGATATCGAAAAGGTTTTGGTTGACATTGTAAAAAAGTACCAGTCAAAAGTAAAATTTTAAAAAATGAACAATATATATCTTCCCGAACAAGTAAAAGTGGCCGATATAAAACAGCTTTCGCGTGATGTGAAGCTTTTTCGCCTTAAGAAAAAGATAGGAAAGTTCAAAGCCGGCAGAAATAAGCTTGTTTTTACACCGGCCCAGTTTTTGCTTGTAGGTGTGTGGGGATACGGAGAATCTCCGTTTGGCTGCGCTTCTTCGCCTTATGAAAAATCTTTTATTGACGTAGTAGTAAGAAATACCGGAGGCAAGGTCACTTCCGCTCTGCACAACAATGTTAAGAAAGGCGATGAAATTTCAATAAGAGGCCCTTTCGGCAATGGTTTTCCTCTTGAATTTTTTGAAGGCAAGGACATTGTTATGGCTACCGGGGGGTGCGGCATACCGCCCATAGCTGCTTTTATAGAATATGTAATAAAAAACAGGGAGAAGTTCGGCGAAGTCTACCTGCTTTACGGCGCGCGTACGCCCGCGGATATTTTAATGAAAGAAGACCTTAAAAGATGGGAAAAAAACATAAAAATAATTCTTACCATCGACAAGCCTCATCCGGAATGGAATGGGTGCGTAGGTTTTGTCACCGACATGGTGGATCAGATAAAAATAGACTCAAGAAGGGCCGTGGCTACCATGTGCGGACCCGGGCCGATGACGAACGCCCTGGAAAAAGTTTTGCGTCCGCTGGGTATTTCGGACAGAAGGATATTTGTTTCGGCAGAAAGAAAAATGCAGTGCGGAGTGGGAAGGTGCCAGCACTGTACCACGGGCGACAAATACGTTTGCATGGACGGCCCTGTGTTTAATTTTGACGAAATAGATAAAAATTGGGATTAACATGACAAAAAAAGAACTGCCAAAAGTAGCAATTTATGATTTTACAGACTGTGAGGGGTGCGAAGTGAAGCTTGTTTCCCTTCGTGACAAGCTTCTTCCTCTTTTGAATCTTGTTGATATTGCCGACTGGCGCCTTGGGCAAGAAAGAAAAGACAAGGGGCCTTTTCTTGTTTCAATTATTGAAGGGACGCCCATTACTCAGCACGAGATAGACACGCTGAAACATCTTAGGGAAAATTCTACTTACATTGTAGCTTTAGGCGCTTGCGCCTCTTTGGCCGGTATTCCCGGAATTATGAATAAAAAAGACAGAGAAAAGTGGCGAAAGAAAATTTATGGAAAAAACTACAAGGGAAAGGATATTGACGCTCTTCCCCTTCAGGCCTATGTAAAAGTGGATTTTTTCATTCACGGCTGTCCGGTGGATGAAGGCCAGCTTGAAAGAGTTTTGGAAGAGCTTCTTTCCGGAAAAACTCCTTCCTACAGGGGATATTCCGTTTGCTTTGAATGCAAGTTGGCGGGAAACAAATGCCGAATTGTAAACGGTAAGCCGTGCCTGGGGCCCATAACTCAGGGCGGGTGCGGAGCTATCTGTGTTTCCGGCGGTTCACCCTGTTACGGCTGTTTTGGCCTGAGGGAAGATGCCAATGTTGAAGGGCTTGTTAAAAGGCTGAAGAAAATCACCAATAAAAAGGAAATTGAAAGATACTTCACCATGTTCCACAATCAAATGCCCGAGTGGAAAGATAGGGTTAAAAAACTTCTCAAATAGTTCAACAAACTTACTGTAAATAAAAAATGCCGGCCTGGTCCACGACCAAACCGGCATGTTGAAGGGCTCTGCTTCCCCTCTCTTCTTGGCTCCAGTGTGTGGCTTTTTATTTTTGTGGGTGCCTTCCCTTTGTGAGGTACACAAGACCGGACAAGTTGATTTAACAATCAACGGATACACCTTCCCACGCTTTCGGGCTCGCCAGCTTTTGATTCGAATGTGTTTTAAAGTAGCGTCATAGCATGGCTTTTCTCTGGCTCCTTTGGTTTTTTGTTTTTGTCAAAAGGCCGTTTTTGACCTTAGTTTGCATTCTATATCAAAAAATGTTTCTTGTCAATAGATAGTAATTTTTAAATTTTTTGGAATTTTGGTAGAATAGAGATACATAAAAAATGGCAAATATTACCGACAAATACATTACAAAGATTGAAGGGCATGGGAGCCTGGATGTTGATTGGGGAAAAAATAAAGTAAAGCTCAATATTCACGAAGGAGAACGCCTTTTTGAAGGGCTTCTCGTGGGCAGAAGCATAGGAGAAGCCTACTGGATTACTCCGAGGATTTGCGGGGTGTGCCCTATTGCCCACAACCTGGCTTCCGTCCGGGCTTGCGAGGACGGTTACGAGGTAAAAGTAAGTCCGAAAACTGAGCTTTTGCGCCAGCTTATGGATTGCGGGCAAATGATACAAAGCCACGTTTTGCACATGGCATTTCTTGCGCTTCCCGACTATTTGGGAATTGACCGAGCTACCGAACTGGCAAAAAAGAATCCGAAAGTTTTTAAAGTAGTTTTGGATCTCAAAGAAGTTTCCGATGATATTGCTTATGTTGTGGCCGGGAGGAACGTTCACCCTACTACTATCACAATCGGAGGTTTTCACAAAATTCCCGAAAGAAAAGAGCTTGAAAACTTGCTTAAAAAAATAAAGAATACAAAAAAGGCGGCGAAGATCTTTATGAAGCTTTGCATTGGTGTAAAATACCCCGCCCTTAAGGCCGATTTTGAGCTTGTAGCTCAGAACGGGAAAAATATTTTATCGAGCAAAGACAAAAAAGTTTCCATAAAAGATTACAAAAAAACCATTACGGAAGAAATTAAGACCTACTCAACGGCCAAGTTCGGCACCTACAAGCACCGCGAGATGATGGTGGGCGCTCTTGCCAGAATGTATTTTGAGCTCAAAGACAAAAAAATGCGCTCTCTTCTGGATTTTGAAAATCCCTTCTACAACAACATGGCCCAGGGAATAGAAATATATCTTTACCACAAGAAGGCGGAGGAAATTCTTGAAAAGTTTTTGGGCGGCAATTTGAGCTTTCCCGTTGCCGAACCGAAGAAAAAGAAAGGGCCATACGAAGGAATAGGGGCACACGAAGCTCCCAGGGGAGGGCTTTACCACGAGTATCATTTCAACAGCAAGGGAGATATTACCTACGCTAATATTATTACCCCTACCGTTCAAAACCTCACCTCAATAGAAAACTGCGCCAACAGGCTGATGAAGCAGTACGGGGACAAATCCCAAAAAGAAAAAGAGCACCTCATGGAGATGCTCGTCCGGGCCTACGATCCGTGCATTACTTGTTCGGTTCACTAATTTTTTCCAACAAAATCATCTTTTTGTCTCCGGGCAAGGGGAAGTCCTTACATCCCCTCTATTTTAAATGGGCTCGCTAAGCTCGCCCAAAATAGTCTCCCTTTGGAGTCGTCAAAAAGTCGATTTTGTTTACAAAGTTACGTTAGTCAAATCCAGATGGAACTTGGTCCAAAAGGCCAGGTTGTTTTTTTGTCTTTCGGTTATTTTGTCGCAAACATAATCCCAGTGGAGGGACACATTGTCTCCCATTTTTATTGAAGGGTCAAGCAGAAAATACCCTCTAGTTTCTTTTTTTCCGAATTGCAGTTTTTTGTTTTTGAATTCAATTGGCGTATACTCTACCAAAGCTATACCCGAGCCAGGATTTTTCTGCCCACTAATAAAATCGGTGGTTAACACCCGGCCTCCCTTTATACTGCAGTTGTTTATTGTTTCAATGAGCTTGTCTTTTGCTCCCGATCTTAAAAATCCGGTCCGCCTGTAAATATCCAGGGCGTGAAATGCGTGAAAAGGCTTTGCTTTCGGCACCGAACCCGATATAAGCCAAGACCAATCTTTTTTTTTCATTCTGTCTTTGAATCTGTTTTCCAGATGACTGTAAAAATCTTTCATCTCAACTTTTTCAAGAAGCTCGTTTCCGAGCCAGTAAGCTTCAACCACTCTGTAGTCAAAAATATCTTTTATCCCGCTGCTAAAGGCTATAAGCCGAAGGTAAGGAACCGCTCCTTCAAATTGAAGAAGCAGATTTTTCAGCTCAACGGATTTTTCCTTTTCGCTTAACGCACCAAACAATGCGGCATTATCTTCAGGCCCGCAATATTTGAGCAAATTTGGCGGAAAGGCGTATTTTGCGCAGGTTAAGAGCCCGTCCATAATAATCCCCCCGTTTTTTTGAATGAATTTGCAATTTTTGCTGACTTAACAAACAATACTATACCGACAGCTATCAGTGCAACAGGAAGCACCAGCGCTTTGTTGAAAGTGTGGCTGACAAAAACAGAATTCAAAACTGCGGTAATAGGCGCGGCTATTACAAGTATGGAGCTTACAATTGTAGCAGGAGCTAGTTTTAGCGCTTTATACCAGGTAATTACATATCCGAACAGCATTAGACTGCCGAAAATAAGCCAGCTTATTTTCGCCGTGGAAAAATATAAAAGTTCTCCAATTCCGCCGGTGACGCAGATAAAAACAAGCAAAAACAAAGAGCCAAAAAACATTCTTCCACATGCTACCGTAATTGGAGAGACGGTTTTTAAAACAACTTTTGCGATTATACTTTCAATTGCCCAAAGGAAGGTTGCCAAAAAAACCAGCATTTCTCCATAGCCGAATCTAATCTCGTTTGGGGCCGAAAACAAATATACGCCGGCAAAAAGAATTGCTAATCCAAAAAATTGGACCCATGATATTTTTTCCTTTAAAACGGGAACAGCCAGTAAAGCTATCCAAACAAAAAGGGTCTTGTGGATAAAAGCTGCGCCGGATGACGATGACAAGGAAAGGCCCTTGAAAAACAAAAGAAAAGGAATGGATCCGCCCACAAGTCCTATGGATACTAGCATAAGCAATTGTTTTTTTGAAAGTTTCTTCAGTTCTTTATGCTTTTTTAAAATTGCCATAATGGACAAAAAAAGAATTGCCACAGACAAGTTTTTTGCCGTAGTGAAAATAGAAGAATCCGACCAAAAAGACAAAGCGAATTTATTGAAAAACACGGAGAACCCGCTTATGAAGGCTGTCGCAAGGGCCAAATATATACCTTTGTTTTTTAGTGAGTTGTGCATGTTTCTGAATTGTGATTTATATTTTTAATCATTTTTAATATTTTTTTGGCTTCTTCTTTTTCAATTTTATTAAGTGCCAAGTCAGCATGAACCAAAATGTAGTCTCCTATCTTGGCGTTTTTAATTAGCGATAAGTTTGCTTTATGTGTGTGGTCGCCCGATTGAACAATGGCCCAATCTTTCTCTATTTTTATTATTTTGCTTGGTGTAGCTAAGCACATATTTTAAAAATTAATGAATATTAATGAATATAATTGCAAATTTTTTTATATTTCGTAAATATTTTCTTTTTTATTTGGTCTTTCTTGGTAAGCCAAAAAGCACAAAAGTATAAAGGCCGTCATTAGTATTCTTGACAAGGCTAGCCGCCAGCCCGTTATGAGTCTTCCGGCGTCCAAGTATCCGGAAAACAAATAACCTATCAAGGATATGGAGGAAAAAAGCAGATATCCCTCCGAAAGCTTCTTGTTTTTTATCCAGAAAAAGATCCTCTTTAGGGCGTCGTATAAAGCTACAATGAATCCCAGAGCCAGCTCTACTTCAAATATAAAAAACGCATTGGATGTAAGCCCGTATTTTACTCCCCATTCTGAAAAATTTGGAGCAAGAAGCCCGCCGCTTAAAAGGAAATAAACAAAAAAGGAAGAGGATAAAATATAAATGCCGTAAAAAAACCTTGCAACCCACATTTTGCCGGTTGCTCTTAGAAATACGCAATAAACGAGAAGAATGGCGCTAATTATTACAAAAACATAGCTTAAGTAGGCCAATATTTTGGAATAATCCAATTTGTTCATGTAGCCCATAAAGGAAGAAAGACCGGTTGTAAGCCAAACTATAGCAGTTGCCAGCCAAAACCATCCCAAACGAAGAGCTTCTTTATCGTCTCTCCACTTTTTTAATATAACGAAAAATGTGGCGAAAGAAACAAATGATATAACCCACGAAGTTAAAGGTATATAGATTTCTGACATGGTTTTATTATACTATAAACAAGCATGTTGCTGAAAGTGAACTTTCATATGCACACCCGGGAAGACCCGATAGACAAGGTGCCTTATACTATTTATGAGGCTGTTGACTGCGCCGCAAAAAATAATTTTGATGTTTTGGCCCTTACTTCCCATAGAAGATTTATTTGTAAAAATGAGTACGTTGATTATGCCGCCCAAAAAGGTATTTTGCTTGTTCCCGGCGTGGAAGCAATGATAGAAAAAAAGGAAGTAATTATTTTAAATTGCGATGAGTCAATAAACGAAATAAAAACCTTCAATGGCTTGAAAGTTTATAGAGAAAAAAATCCCGATATTTTTGTTTTTGCTCCCCATCCTTTTGTTTTTCACAAAAAAAGTTTGGGTAGAAAACTTCTGGAGAATATAAATTTGTTTGATGCCGTTGAATTATCCGTTTTTTCAAATTGTATTTTTAATTTCAACAAAAAAGCCTCCGAAGTGGCGAAAAAACACAACAAGCCGCTGATGGCGACTTCAGACACTCATTTTTTGGAGGACATAAGGCGCGGGTATATTTTGGCTGACGCAAAAGAAAAAACCGCGGCTGCCGTATTTGAAGCTATAAAAAATAAAAATTTTGAAAACAGGTTAAACTCCATGGGCGTCTGGTCCATGTTGGAGTTTCGTGCCAAGGCGGGAATAAGAAAATTTTTCAGTTGAAACTATTCAATCTCTGTCCATTTGATGGTTTTAAACTCGTCGTCTGAAAACGGCGTTAGCGGCGGCGGGTCAGTCATCAGTTTTCTGTCATAGGAGTTTTGCCTGTCCGCGTACCCTCCCACGAAAGTACCGCCGGACGTCCATTTTGTACCGACTCTTTTGTTGCTCACCACCGAGCCGTGCATCTCCAGCGAAGTTTTCTTGCAGTCTGCCGGATAGTCTGAACACGTGTAATAGTTTCTGCCGAAGTTCCCTTTTTGGGCTATAAAAATTCCGTATAATTTCATTTGATTGGGAGAATAAAGCGGAATAAGTACGTTGTTTTCTCCTACCGCCAGAAGACCGTCCGATCCGTCCGAGTTGGCGTACGTTATGTTTCCGTTGAGAATAATATCGGTGTCCGTATTCGGGTCTACAAGGTTGGCGGAAATTACCGACAGCTTTCCTTTGACCGTGCCCTCTATCCATAAATTTGATTCGGCAAAAATCAAACTGCAGTCCTGTGGAGGTGTATAATTTTGCAGAAAGTCCTCGCTTTTTATGACGTGATAATCCCAATGCCAGCCCCTATCCGTGTCGTATCCGTAAACTGCGTCTACGGATTTTACAAGATAGACATCAAGAGTACCGTCATCCTTAAAGATTATGTGATATCCTTTGCCGTTTGAAGGCTTATCCAAAAATATGCTGTATTTTTTGGCCATTGTTTTCATTTGGGCGAGGTCGAGAGATATTCCGTTGAAGTCTATCTGCTGTACGGGAAACTGCCAGAGGCTTTTATCTCCTCCGTCTCCGAATACGCCCGGTTTTACTTCATAGGGAGACGAGCACCCAAAAGAAGATGTGCAGTTCCAGGTCGGCTGGGCGCTTGTCACAAGAGAATCGCTTTGGCCGTCCATTCTTATTCCTCCGTTTGAATGGTATTTTCCCTGGATTACTCTGTCTGCTCCAGCCCAAACGCTGTCATTTATGATGTAGGCGTAATCTGCCACAGAAGGTCTGGAGTAACGTATTTCTATCTGCCTTGTTACTTTAGGGTCTTCGTAGGTCCATCCTGTCGAGGTGATGTCTATGGCCGTAACAGAATGGCACTGCGTTACTCCGCTGACTTGCAGGCTGAATTTTCCAATTGCTCCTCCCTCGGGATCCGAGTACTCGTGTTCATAAGAACCGGATTCTCCCGTTCCATCCGTTAAGTCATCGGGATAGTGAGACAAAAACCAGCGGTAGTAATTTATGCCTGCTTCCGATATTTGAAGCGCCCTTTCCTTTTCCGTTTTTACCTTTTGAAGATTGTGCTGGGTAAAGACAAAACCGAAAGTTCCACCCAGAAGTATCATGAAAATCGCGCCGAAGACCAAAACGAGCAAAACAATAGAACCGTTATTTTTTAGATTTGATTTCTGAGATTTTATTTTTTCAATATTCATATAAATTTCTTATTTGCGAGCTTGATCTTAAAGTAAACTCTTCTGGCGGTCTTGCCGGGTCTATGTTTACTATAATATTAACCTTTACCAGGCGTATGTCAGTGAGATTGCTAAGGTCGGTTACTTCGGTGCTTGAGGCATTGTAGTAGGTAAAAACATGCATATCTCCATTTCTAACATTGTCTGAGATTATATTTATATCTTCGTTTGCGTTGTTGTACTCCGGAGGGTCGCCAATAGCCTTTGTTACACCCTTTTTTAAATTATATCCGTCTAAAAAATAGCGGACTTTTTCTATATTTTTGTCCTTGTCAATGTCGCTGTAAAAACTGAAACTTTGCGGCGCGGAGCTTATTACAGGATACGCACCTGTGTCCGAATAAGTGGCTTCTCTTATTTCTCTCGTCATAATTTCCACTCCTTTTCTGGCGCTGTTTACGGCATAAGCTTGCTCAATGGTGTACGCATTACTTCTGTAGAGATGTATTATAAAACCCGAAATAACTCCTATGGCCAATGCAAATATGGAAATGTAAACGAGTGTTTCTATAATAGTTAGGCCTTTCATGTTTATAGTTTATAGTGGCGACAAAACAATGTTCATTTTTGTTTGTCCGCTGACGTTCACGTTGGACAAACTGAAATCTTGGTATCCAGCCTTTGTTGCTTCAATCGTGTAGTTTGCAGATGCGGAAAGTGGGGAGAAAAAAGTTTGGCCGCAGCTGTATGATGTTTCCAGCGTTTTGTCGTAACCAGTTTTTTGAAGTCTTACCAATACGCCCGGTACAAAATTTCCGCTGTTGTCTTCCACCGAAACCAAAAAGGTGTTGTTGGTGTGAGGAACCAAGACTATATCGGTTGTGGCATCGGTTCCTGGAGGTAAGCTAGCCGGTTGAAACGGGCATATCTCGGAAATGTCATAGCCTGTGGCGGCCCCATTCACCGTTATAAGATAATTATCCCACTCAAGCTCGGCAACATCAATAACTCCTTCGCTGTCGGTTGTAAGATCTTCGGAATATTTGTAAATGGGGTTTGAGGATTCATCGGTTCCGGTTATTTTATCCCCTCTCATACTGAAAGATAACGATGGCAGTGGAACTCGTCCCGATTCCCAGCTGACCTGCCAGTCGGAAAGAGCAGGCGTCTCGCTGGCGTCAATTGTTGAAAAATCCGCCTTTAGCCTTATTTCCGGATAGGTCGTTGAAGCCAAACTGGTTAGGTTCACGGGGGAAGTCTCAAATTCCGAGGAATTTCCCGGAAGGTCCGAGTCGGGAACAGCCTGCCAGCTTGATGAGTAAAAGTAAAGGACCTGGTATTTTATTGTAGTGCTGGCATCTTTTGAGTCGCTCCAGGAAAATTCCGTCCATTGATTCAGTTCCGAAGGAGTAATGGTTTTTGAAATAATATAGCCGGAAGAAGGATATCCTTCTTCCGGCGTTGATTTCAGAACTGCTTCTCCGCCGGTAATTTCGGTACTGGAGGTGGCTGAGATTTTACTTTCGTTTGAAAAAGAATCCGTCCATGTGTATGAATCGGCCGGAACGTAAGTTTTTATGGTATCGGATGATAAAAGATCTATTGAAAAACTTGCTTCGGCAGTTTCCCCCTCAATAATAGTGAGGTTTCCAGGTTGAGGATTGGGATTTTCCGGTGTGGCATCATATGTTTGCGTTGTGCTGTATCCTGTTTTACTTACGGTAATTTTGTAGTTTGAGCCGGCTGGAGCACCCGGGAGAATAACTTTTCCGTTGAAGTTGGTTAAAATGAAGATGGAAACGGCGGGGTCAACGGAATCATTTTCAATCTCAACGATTGCTCCGGCTACGGGCAAGATAGAAGCGTCGAAAACATTTATTTTTAGAGTACCTCCTCCTGCTGTTGTTTCCATGCTTTTGGGTACAATATCGGAAACAAAAACAACTGATTCGGCGGTATTTTTGTTCTCCCAGCCTATTTCCACCCTTACTCTTTTGTAGTCTGCCGTAATACCGTTTTCGTCGTCATCACCCTCGCCGTCTGCGGGGTCGTCTATATATTGAATTAATGTGTCGCACGTATAGTCCACGCCGTTTAGATGCATGATTTCCGATTGAGGAATGTTGCCGGTCGGAATACCGCCCAACGTACCCACGTCATCGTAGGGAAGGTTTTTTATGGATTCCATTTTATCGTTTGCCAAAGCGACTGCTCCGGCGCGAAGCCTGGATATCCCCGCCACATTAACGGCGACGCTGAAAGCGGCCGATATTCCTACAAAGACAATAAGCATTAGAGCTACGCCCACCAAAACGTCTATAAGGGAAAAACCGCTGTTTTTTTTAAACATTTTAGATTCCACTCATTACGCTATACATCGGTGTTATCATTGATACCGCGAAAAAGCCCACAACTGTTCCTATCACTATCATGAGAATAGGTTCAATGATAACAGTAAGATTTTTTGTTGTCTCCGAAACTTCTCCTTCGTAGAAAAGAGCAAGCTTCAAAAGCATATCTGAAAGTTTCCCCGTTTCTTCTCCTACCGCTATCATTTCCCCCACCAGAGGCGGGTATATTTTTTCGTATTTTTTGAATACTGATGATATTTTTTCTCCTTTTTTAATTTCTTCTTTTGCCTTTTGAAGGACTCTTTTGTAATGAAAATTCTGAACTACGTCGGTTGTTACGTCCATCGCTTCCAGTATTTCCACGCCGGAATTGGAAAGCGAAGATAGGGTTCTTGCTGTTCGGGCGGAGTTTATTTTCTGAACCAGAGCCGCTGTTATTGGTAGATGCATGAGTGCGGTGCCTAGTATTCTTTTGAATCTCTCCGTTCGCCAAACCGATATTAGGGAAAATATCAAAACAATAAAAATCACGATTACCAAAACAAAATTGTGCAGTATAAAATCGCTGGCTCCTATTATTATTTTTGTACCCAGCGGAAGATCAACCCCCAGCTCCGTAAAAGTGGCGGTAAGTGTGGGTACCACGTAAATCAGCATCAAAATTCCTATTCCTATCATTGCCATGAAGACGATGCAGGGATATATCATTGCTCCTCTGACTTTTTTTATGAGCTGATACTCTTTGTCCATTTGGTCGGCTACAAGATTTAGGGATTCGTCCATTTTTCCGCTTTTTTCGCCCGCTTCTACCATGGCTATGGCGAATTTTGGGAAAACTTTTTTATGAACGGCCATGCTTGAGCTTATGCTATTTCCCTTAATTATGTTTGAGTGCACTTCCTCAATGACTTTTTGCAAGTTTTTATTTTTTGTTTGCCGTATAAGGACTTCCATGGCTCTTGAAGTGGTTAGCCCGGCGTTTATCATTATAGACAGGTTTCTGAAAAAGAGCATTTTTTCGGAGAGTTTTATTCGGCCGATAAAACTATCAAGAAAGCCAAGCTTGGTTTTCAGCCCCTCTTTCTTCGCGTGGACAATAATGTAACCCTCTCTTTTAAGATCGGCGGCCAGGGCCAGTTCGTTTTCCGCTTCTCGTGTTTCTTCTATTTCTCCCCCGCTTCCGTCAATTTTTTGCGCTTTAAATTTATAAATAGGCATATTATTCCCTTGTTACCCTAAACACTTCTTCCAGCGAGGTGAGTCCCTGGGCGGCCTTGAGAATGCCATCTTCAAACATGGTTATCATTCCATCTTTTTTTGCCTGTTCCTCTATCCGGTCGGAAGTAGCGTTTCCTATTATGAGGTTTTTTATTGTTTCCGTCACCAAAAGAATTTCGTGTATCCCCACGCGCTCTTTGTATCCGTCCGGGCTTTCCGGAGACGGCTCCGGCTTGTAAAAATTGATATCTTTCCATTCCGTATCCGGTTTTATGATTTTTTCTTTTCTTAAAATCTGAAGCATTCTTTTAAGGTCTACTTCCTCTCCCAGCTCGGCCAGGTCGTCTTTTGAAAGCTTGTATGCTTTTTTGCTTGAGCACAACACACGGACAAGTCTTTGGGCTACGGCCACGTTTATGGTGGAAGCCAGAAGAAACGGCTCTACCTTCATGTCCAAAAGACGCGGTATAGAGCCGGCGGCGGAATTTGTGTGAAGAGTGGACAAAACAAGATGGCCGGTTAGAGCCGCGTTAACGGCCAAAGATGCCGTTTCGCTGTCTCTTATCTCGCCTACCATAATAACGTCCGGATCCTGCCTAACTAAAGACCTCAATCCTTTTGCAAAAGTAAAGCCTATGTCCGTTTTTACTTGGGTTTGGTTTATTCTTGGCATTTGGTATTCTATAGGGTCTTCTATCGTGGAAATATTAACCTCAGGGGTGTTTATAATATCCAAAATGGTGTAGAGGGTTGTTGTTTTTCCGCAGCCCGTGGGACCTGTGGCAAGTATCATGCCGTGCGGTCTTCTTATAGCTTTTTGCATTGTCTCCACCTGCTCGCCGGTGAATCCTAAAGTTTCCAGGTTGAAACCTTTTGAGTCTTCTCGCAAAAGACGCAGTACGGCTTTTTCTCCGTTGTAAACAGGAAGAATGGATACTCGGAAAGAAACTTTTTCTTCAGGTGTCTCTATTTTAAATCTTCCATCTTGCGGAAGTCTTTTTTCGTCAAGCCTCAAATTGGAAAGTATTTTTATTCGCGCTATTACGGCATCGGAAATATTTTTGGGTAGATCCATTGCGTCGTGAAGAATACCGTCCACCCGGTAACGCACCAAAAGTTCTTTTTCCATGGGTTCTATGTGTATATCACTTGCTCTTTGAAGGATGGCATGCTGTACAAGAGTGTCCACTATGCGGACTACCGGAAGCTCCTCAGCCATTTTTTTCAACTCCTCTGCTTTTTTTTCTGTTTTTCCTCCTTCGGCGGCAAGTGTTTTTATGGAAACGGAATCCTTTTTTATGATGTCGCCAAATTCCGCTTCAAGGCTTTTATGGTATTGTCGAAGCGCGTTTTTTATGGATTCTTCTGTTGTAAGTCTGGGCAAAATTCTTAGATTGGACCTCTTTTTTATAAAGTCAATGGTTTCAATATCGTTCGGGTCCAGCATGGCTACTTCCAAATTGTCGCCGTTTTTTCTGTAGGCGATTATGTTGTGAGACCTTGCCGTTGGTTCCGGGATAAAAGAAAGAATTTCAAAATCAATCTTCTCTTTTTCCAAATTTACGAAAGGAATACCCAAAATATAGGCTTCAAGCCTTCTAAGGTCTTCTACGGAAATTTTTCCTTCTTTTATCAAAAGATCTCCCAGATCTTGTTTTTTTTCAGCCGCTTCTTTACTTGCTTTTTCTATGTCTTCTGCCGGAACAAGGCCCGAATCCAAAAGAAAAGCTTTAAGTTGTTCTCGTTCTACGCTCATGTCAAAAAATTAAAATTACTTGAGTATTTCGCCTATTTTCTCAACTATCTCCGTGGGCCTATAGTTTGTTTTTACAAGGTAGGCTCTTACTCCGTAAGACAGAGCTTTTTCAATGTCGTATTTTTCTTCAAGGTTGCTCAGTATAATAACGGGGACATCCCTCTTCTCTTCCATGGTTTTCATTTTTTCCAAAAAATCGTACCCGTCTTTTTTGGGTAAAATCAAATCCAGTAAAATCAAGTCGGGTTTTTTTTCTTCAAGAATTTTTAGTCCTATTTCTCCGTCGTAAGCATTAAAAATTTCATAGCCTGCTTTCTCAAGAAGAGGAGACAATATGTTGTGTAGGCGTTTTTCGTCTTCAACGAAAAGTATTTGTTTTTTTTTCATGTTATTGTCGGTTATTGTTTAATGGGCAAGGTAAACCAAAAAGTTGAGCCCTTGCCTTCTATGCTTGTAAAACCAACCTGTCCTCCGAGGGTTGTGATTACGGATTTTATGAGGTAAAGACCTATGCCCAGGCCGTCGCTTTTATATTTTTTTGATTCAGCACCGCGGAAAAATTTGTGAAAAATCATTTTTTTATCTTCTTCGGAAATTCCAACCCCTTCGTCAGTTATTGAAAATTTTATTTTCTTGTCTTTGTTGTCGAGGGACATATCTATTTTTCCTCCATTCGGGCTGTATCGAATTGAATTGTCTATGAGGTGGCTAATTACTGCAGTTACCTTATTTTTATCGGAGTAAATTGTTATCTCGTCGTCTGATGGAGAAAAAGTAAACTCCAAGTTTAGGGAGGCCGCCTTATCTGCATACTTTGCCATGACATCTTTTACCAGAGAAACAAGAGGAAATTCCGTCTTCATTATTACCATCGAATCATTTTCCATTCGACTTATCTCGAGCAAGTCGTTTACAATCATAATCATACGCTCGTTTTGATCGTTGATGGCAGAAAGAGATTGTTTCCCGGCTTCGCCCATAGGACTTAAGTCTTTGTTCAAAAGAGAATCCATTTGCCATTTTATTGCTGAAAGAGGGTTTCTCAATTGGTGCGACATAATGCCGATGAATTCGGACTTGTCTTTTGATGTTTGAGCCACCTTTTCAAACGAACTTAAAATAATGTAAGACAAAATAAAAAGCACCGCTGTTACCACGCATACTATAAGAGCAACGACAAGTGGGTCAACATATGTGCGGCTTACAAAATAAGTAATTATTATTGATGCTATAATAATCCCCCCCATTATCGTAAAAATAACGGGCGGGCACTCCCACATCCCCACCTTGTATTCACGACAGTATCTCCTGAAGCTAAAAAGCTCTAGAAATTGCTTGAGACTATTTTTTTTCTTCGGCATGTTTTTATTATACCAAATTTTGACAAAATATAATAAGTTTGTGAAAAAAATATGTGTAAAACTTTTTATGATTTGACAAATTCTAAAAATAGATATATCCTTAAACGTAGAGCCTTGTGGAGTCCCCACGGGCTTTTTTACTGGAAACTTAATTTTGTAATTAGTAATCTAAAAATATATCATGATCGATTTAAAAGCATTAAACTCAACTTTGGAACAGTTGGAAACAGAACGAGGTATTTCTCGTGAAACTATCCTTGAAACCATCGAAGACGCAATGGCGGCTGCCTATAAGCGCGATTATGGCAAAAAAGGACAAATAATAAGGGCAAAATTTGACCCAAAAACGGGAAAAGCCGAATTTAGCCAGGTAAAAATTGTAGTTGATGATTCTATGCTTAAACCGGAAAGCGACGACGAAGAGGCTGCCGCTGAAGGCGGTGAGTTTCGCGCAGAAAATTCTGGGCGGGAAGAGCCGGAAGAAGGGGGAGAAGAACGTAAGATAAGATTCAACCCCGAGCGCCACATAATGATTAACGAAGCCAAAAAGATAAAGAAAGAAGTTGAAGTGAGTGAAGAGATGGTCTTTCCCTTGGACTCCAAGGAAGATTACGGACGCATTGCCGCCCAAACAGGGAAACAGGTTATTATCCAGCGTATCAGAGAAGCAGAAAGAAATTCAATTTATGAAGAATTTAAAAACAAGGAAGGTGAGGTAGTAAGCGGTATTATTCAAAGAATAGAAGGAGGAAATATTTTTCTTGACCTGGGAAGGACAACTGCCATTATGCCGCGGGATGAACAGGTTTGGGGCGAACGTTACAGAATAGGAGAGCGGATAAAAGCACTTATTTTCCTTATTGAACAAACACCGCGGGGAATAAACATATATTTATCAAGGTCTCATCCCAGATTTTTAACTAAGCTTTTTGAGATGGAGGTGCCCGAAATAAACGCCGGAACGGTTGAAATTAAGAGTGTGGCCAGAGAAGCGGGTTCTCGATCAAAAATTGCCGTTTTGTCCAATAAGGAGGAAATTGACCCTGTCGGTTCTTGCGTAGGGCAAAAAGGAGTACGAGTAGGTACCGTTATATCCGAATTGGGGGGAGAAAAAATCGATATTATAGAATGGTCCGATGAGTCGGAAAGATTCATAATCAATGCCCTTTCCCCTGCCAAGGTTATAGAGGTTGACATAAAACCGAAAGGCAAAGAAGCTGTGGTAACGGTGGACGAGGATCAGGTGTCTCTGGCTATAGGAAAAAGAGGTCAAAATGTACGGCTGGCGGCTAAATTAACAGGCTGGAAGTTGGATATACGTTCAAGAAGCGGTGAATCAATTGCCCAAGTGACGGAGGAAGGAAAAGTAACGGGGAAAGGTATAGAACCGACCAATTAGTTTCATATGAAACAAAGATTTCAGGTTTTTTGACAAATTAAATTTTTTACAGACCCTTTATTCCCCGTAATATTCCATTCGGGCTTACTAAGATGTTATAAAGTAAAAAATTTGATTTGCAAAAAACGAAAAAGATATAGAAAGATGGCCAGACATAACAAAATCGGTTCTGTTGGAGAAGACATTGCTGTGAAACATTTAGTGAAACAGGGGTATAAGATTTTAGATAAAAATTACAGAAAGAAATGGGGCGAGATTGATATAGTTGCAGAGAAGAAGAAAATTCTTCATTTTGTTGAGGTAAAAACTGTTTCATGTGTAACAAAATTTGATGAGTATTATCCGGAAGAGAACGTTCACTACTTTAAAAAACAAAGATTGGCTAGGGCTATAAATACATATTTGGCCGAGAAAAGAGTTTCATATGAAACAGAGTTCGTAGTAGATGTTGTGGCGGTATTTTATAATCCCGATACGGGAGATAATAAAATAAGGATAACAGGGAATATCATTCTTTGAAAACTAAATTTTTTGCAAAATCCTTTCTTTTGTCTTTTTGTCTTAGTTTAAGGTTGCTTTTTGTTTCATTCGCTATTTAAGTATTTTGACAAAACCGGGGTCCTTCGGACAAAAGCAAAAAATTTAGTTTGTCAAAGAATGTTTAGAGATTAGGTTAATTAGGTGAATTAGAAATTCTTTTTTGGTTACACGTGTAACTAAAAAAGCGGCGGGGATTGGCCCAATTGGCTAGGGCACTCGCTTTGGGAGCGAGAGGTTGCCGGTTCAAGTCCGGCATCCCCGATAACTAAGTGGGGACAAATAAGCCATCAGACATTTCTATCAGACATTATTGTAAAATAAGGCTTTTTGTCCGATAGAGTAAAAATTATTCACAATTAATCTGCCGGTTGTGCACATCTTGTGCACACAAAAAACACCGTCCTTTGGACGGCGTTTTTTTGTTTTTATTTTTTTTGGCGGGGAATTGCCAATGCCCCCGATAAAAGGAAAAGACAATCTTCCAACAAGATTATTGCAATACTTATAACAAAAGCGGAGATAGGGGCGGGGTAAATAAAAAACAAAACGGACGCGAGCATATTCAGCAGAATAAAAATACCGATAATAGCCAAGGAAACTGCCCACATAAAAAAACTTGCTCCATCATCGTGATGTTTCGGATTGCCGCAAAGGAAAAAACTTACCACGGATACGGATATGCCGAACAAAACAAGGAAAATGGTGGCATCGTGTATTGTCTTTATTTCTCCATACCAGTGACCGATGGCGAAATACAAGAGAACAACAAGAAAAGCACCAATGATACCTCTAAAAGGACTTTTAAGTATATTTTTCATTCACTCTCCTTTCCTACAAGCTCGGGAAAAGAATAAATAAAAGATAGCACCAAAGGGATAAGCATGCGGCATCGAAAAGCGATCTTAGAAATGACTTTAATCCCCAGGAAACTTTCTCTCTTTTTGCGAATTGGTAGCCTGCCGCGATTATATTAATCATAGCAGTGACAAAACAAACCCATGCGGCAAAAAATACGAATATTTTTAGAATAATCATAACAATCTCCTCCTCCTTTTATTTGTCAAAGATTTCTCTATTTTGTAGCATTTATTTACCAAAAGGACAACAAAAACAAACCATGAACATACCATGGTATGTTCAATGAACATTCATCAAAGCATTTTTTGTCTTGTGCGGGATAAGGGAGTCGAATCTTACAGATTCTGTGCAGCGTTTGGCCCGCCATTGGCGGGCTCAAACCGCTTTTCGACTCTCTTTCTAACATATCAAGAACAAAAACAGAGCAACATTAGGTTGCTCCATTTTTGTCTTGTGCGGGATAAGGGAGTCGAACCCTTCACCTCAGTTTGGAAAACTGATATTATACCGATTAACTAATCCCGCTCGTAAAACCCCCGCCTACATCTTTAACAAAGTTGTGGCGGGGGTTTCATCTTTCGCGAAAGATGAATACTTATGGTTTTACCGCATCTTTCAAGGTCTTTGATGCCTTAAACTTCGGCACCTTTGTTGCCGCAACTTGGATGGTTTCTCCGGTTCGGGGGTTGCGCGCCTGGCGGGCGGCCCTGTCCTTTACGGAAAAGATTCCGAAACCTGCGATTGAGACCTCCTCACCTTTTTTAAGAGCGTCAACAATGTCATCGAAAATGCCGTTTACCATTCTTTCGGCTTCCGCCTTGCTTCCGCCCATTTTTTCGTGGACATTGTCCACCAATGAGGCTTTGTTCATGTTTTTTGAATTATGAATTACGAATTATGAATTACGAATGTCTTCTGGTTCTTGAATCGTAAATTCTAATTCTAGTCTGATAAAATTTAATTATCGACCAACATTAATATTATACAGGTTATTATAGTTTTTTATAGCTTTTGTGCCAATAGCTATCTGGCATACTCAACAACCCTGGATTCTCTTATCACGTTTACTTTTATTTCGCCGGGGAATTTTACTTCCTCTTCTATTTTGTTGGCAATGTCTCTGGCCAGCTGTTTGGCCTGCAAATCGGATACCTTTTCGGGAGTTACAAACACGCGAATTTCTCTTCCTGCCTGTATGGCATAAGTTTTTTCAACCCCCTCAAAAGAATTTGATATTCCTTCAAGCTCTTCAAGGCGCTTAAGGTAATTTTCAAGAGTGTCTCTTCTGGCGCCCGGCCTTGAGGCGGAAATGGCATCTGCTGCCTGGACTATAATGGATTCCAGGCTGGTATATGGATATTCTTCATGATGCGCTTCCATGGCCCGTATTATTTTTTCATCCACATTGAACTTTTGGAGAATCCTTCTTCCTATTTCAACATGCGTTCCCTGGATCTCGTGATCTACGGCCTTGCCTATGTCGTGTAGAAGGGCCGCTTTTTTGGTAAGCTGAACGTCTACCCCGAGCTCGGAAGCTATCATTCCGGCCAGGTGAGTTGTTTCAACCGTGTGTTGGAGTACATTTTGTCCGTAACTTGTCCTAAAATGAAGCCGTCCTAAAAGCATCAAAAGCCGGGGGTCTATGTCAAATATTCCTACCTCATAAGCTGCCGCTTCGCCTTTGTCTTTGGCTATTTTTTCAACTTCTATTTTTGCCTTGGCTACCATTTCTTCTATTCGGGCAGGCTGAATGCGTCCATCCAGAATGAGATTTTCCAAAGCTATTTTCGCTATCTGGCGCCTCATGGGGTCGAAACTTGAAATTACAACCGAGCCGGGAGTGTCGTCCACAATGATTTCCACTCCGGATGCTCTTTCCAGGGCGCGGATATTCCGGCCTTCTTTTCCGATAATTTTACCTTTTAGGTCATCGGATGATATGGAAACGGTACTTGTGGTTATTTCTGATGCCGTCGAAGAAGCCAGCCGTTGAATGGCGCCGGTTAGAATTTCCTGGGCTTTTTGCTCAATTTTTTCCTGGCCCGTTGCTTCTATTTTTTTAATTTTTGTAAGTATGTCCGCGTCGTATTTCTTTTCTATTTCCTTGAAAAGTTCTTCTTTGGCTTCGGACTCGGACAGCTTGGCTATATTTTGAAGCTCTTCTTTCTTTTTCTCGTCCAGAAACTTTAACTGTTCCTGAACCTTTTTAATGTCGTTGGCTTTGGCTTTTATTTTTTTGATCTCTTTTTCAACATCAACATGTTTCTTTTCCAAAAGCTCCTCTTTTCTGCCAAGACGGTCTTCCCTTGTTCTTATTTGAGAAGTGGTGGTGCGTTCTTCTTCCTTGGCTTTCTCAACAATTGATTCTGCCTTTTTGGAAGCTTCTTCGAGAGTGGATTGCGCTTTTTCCTTAGCGTCGACTAAAAGCTGTTTTATTCTTAATTCTATTGAACTTTTTCTCTGAAGGACAATAAGGTGCCTTAGAAAATAGCCAAGAATCCCACCCAGAATCACCGAAGCCCCCACTACCCCAAGTAGTGTGGTTAAACTCATGATAATTTTTCGGCATTCCGTTAAAAACCATTAGATTTTAAGCTAAAATAACGGATTCGCTCGTGTTAAATTTGATAAAATTCCAATTTTTACAACCTAAAGTACTTTAACTTTATCAGATTTACCTTTTTTTGTAAAGGCGGGATTGACAGATTTATGCTATATATGTATAATCAGCACAAACTTGGTTTTTGAAAAATAAATAAAAATAGGAGGTGCTGGATGGGAAAATTCAAAACGATTTGCGCCAAGCTTGTTTTTTATCGGCTTAAGTATGTAAAATTTGCTCTTCCGTTTTCCGGCGCGATTACCATTGTTTCTGCTGTTGTGGGGGTTGTTTTGAGCGAATATCTTCGGCCTTACTATGGCTTTATTATTCCTTGTGTAGGCATGTTGCAGTTTGCGATTCTTATTGTGCTTTATGTTCATTCTCTTGAAACTTGGCAGAAAGAGCTTCCCGAATACCACATAAAAGAAGCCTGGGACATGTGGCCCGAGCTGAACAAAAAAGAGCCGGAGTTGGCCGATATGATGGACAGAATCGCCTGCGTTGCCGAAAGGGACATGAATACGGAAAAATTGACGGCCTGGATGAAAGAGGTTGATGTCCTTTCATCTTTCAAATCAGAGCTTGCCGGTTTGCACGAGAGAAAAAAACAAGTATCAAAAGAACTTCAAGAACTGCAAAATGAATGGAAAACCTTTCCGTCGAAGGAGCAGGTTTTTCAGAAAAAAATTTACGAGGCAAAGATGAAGCTTCTGGACGAAAAAGAATTTTTGTCCTAACTAACCTGGGTGTTTCGCCTCCAAGTAGAAAAGCCCCGTTTTAAAACACGGGGCTTTTTATTATGCAGGGGTAATTTTTGTGGTAAAATAAAAGTAAGATGACAAAACCTTTGGCTTTAATAATTTTGGACGGATTCGGCTACGACAGCCATGCCACGGAATCGCCATGGCAGCTGGCCGAACACCCTAATTTTTCCGAAATAGAAAAAAATTTTCCTTTTACCACCCTTCAGGCCTCAGGCCTGGCGGTGGGTCTTCCCTGGGGAAAAGCGGGAAACAGCGAGGTGGGCCACCTTACTATGGGTGCGGGGAGAATTATTTACAATCACCTGCCAAGAATTATCATGGCTATCCACGATGGGAGCTTCATGAAAAACAAGGCTTTCCTTGAAGCAGCGGACCATGTCAAAAAAAACAAAAGCAGGCTGCACCTTATGGGCCTTTTTTCTTCCGGCTCTGTTCACGCTTATGCCGATCACTTGTATGCTCTTATGGATTTTGCCAAAGAGCAGGGCGTAGAAAAGACTTATTTGCATCTTTTTACCGACGGCAGGGATTGCCCGCCTTATGAAGGAGCAAAGTTTGTGAAACAGTTTGAAGAACGGCTTCAAAAATATCCCAATATTAAAATAGCTTCGGTTATAGGCAGGCGTTTTTCCATGGACAGGGACGACAATTGGGATCGCACGGAAAAGGCCTACAATCTAATGGTTGAAGGCAAAGGCAAAGAGTTCAAATTTGCTTCTCAGTTTATTGACGAAAACTACAAAAACGGCGTTTCGGACGAATTTGTGGAAGCCGGCTTTTCTTCCGAAGGCGAGCCTATTCAAAACGGAGACGCGGCAATATTTTTTAATTACAGAGAAGATAGCGCCAGACAAATTACCAAGTCTTTTGTGGAAACAAGCTTTGAAAAATTTTCCCGCAAAAAAGTTGCCGACCTTTTGTTTGTAACAATGACTCAATACGAAGACGACTTGTCTACCCTTGTTGCTTTTTCTCCCCTCAAAGTGGAAAATCCGTTGGCAAAAGTTGTTTCCATGGCCGGTTTAAAGCAACTCCACATAGCGGAAACCGAAAAATACGCGCACGTTACTTACTTTTTCAATGGAGGCAGAGAAGAGCCTTTTGCCGGCGAAGAAAGAATTCTTGTGCCTTCTTTGCAAATTCCCCACTACGACGATAATCCGGAAATGTCGGCTCGGAAAATAACGGAGAAAGTTTTAACAGCGATTGATGAATACGATTTTTTGGTAATAAATTTTGCCAACGCGGATATGGTGGGGCACACCGGCAACCTCAATGCCTGCGTTAAAGCTATTGAAGTTTTGGATGAATGCGTGGGGAAAATAATCCCAAAAATCATTGGGAAAAACGGGGCAGTTATTATTACTGCCGACCATGGTAACGTAGAAGAAAAAATGTATAAGCTTACGGGAGAGAGAAGAACGAATCACACGATAAATCCGGTGCCTCTTTATTTGATAGGGGAGAAGTGGAAAAGAGAAAAACCCCTTGAAGAGAAAGAAATTTCAGCATGTTACAAAAGAACAGAAGGTGTTCTTTCTGACGTGGCTCCTACAATTATTGAAATTCTTGGCCTTGAAAAGCCGGCAGAAATGACGGGAGGCACCTTGCTTCCGAAGTTAAAATAGTGCATAGTATAAAAAGTCTTTGGCTTTGCCCTTCGAAGCTTTAGCGAAGTAGGGCCCCATCGTCTAACGGCCAGGACGCCACTCTTTCAAGGTGGAAATCGGGGTTCGATTCCCCGTGGGGCCACAATTTACTATTATCCTGAGTAGTTTTGGAGGATTGGCCGAGTGGTTTAAGGCGCCGCTCTCGAAAAGCGGTTGGGGGAAACCCCTCACAGGTTCAAATCCTGTATCCTCCGCCATGAACAATTCAAGAAAAGTTTTAATTGTAAGTGAATCTTCAAGCGATGCTTTTGCCTTTGAAGAAATTTTGCGCAAAAAGGGCCTGTCGGTTACCCGCATCAAAGACAACATAAATGATGCGATTGAACAGAGCCACAAAATAAAACCCGGGCTCATTATATTCATAACTCCCGTTCTTTGGACGACGGTAAGGGATTTTCTTGAAAAAATGAGACCGATTGAAGAGTTTAAAGCAACACCCATAGTATATCTTACGAGCGTAATAGATGGGGTGGACCAAGTTTTTCTTCACAGGTACGGCGTTTACACTTTTACGTTTGGTCCTGTGCCCAATGAAGAAATAGCGAGATACCTTATGAAGCTTGTAAGATAGGTTATAAATATTGACAATTTAATCTTAGTATGGTAATTTGCCCGTAGATAAAAACGGGTTTTTTCTTTGAAAAATTAATATTTTTGGCAAAAAAAGGAGGCTAACGTGAAAAGAAAAGAAGTTGTTCTAATTTGGTTTTTGTCGTCGGTTTCATTTGTTTTTGGTTCTTCTCTGTTTCTTAATTCTCTTGGCGCGGATTTTATAAAGACTGACGTGGAAATGTCTCTTTTTGGCTCAATTTTGATGTTTGCTATTGGAATATTTCTGATACTGAACTTGTATTACAGCAAGGGAGGAGGTGATGGTAGTGGCTAAAAAAGTGTTGGTTACCGGAGCGTGCGGTTTTATTGGTTCGCATCTTGTAGATAAGCTTGTTGAGCTTGAATACGATGTTGTGGCCACGGATTTGGCCGAACCCCATGATTATTTTCTGAACAAGAGGGATTTTAAAAGATTTTTAAATCCTAAAGCTATGTTTATTCCGGCAGATCTTTCTATAGAGAAAGAAGCTATGACGTTTTTTGACAAAGAGGAGATGCAGGGGGTAGAAACAGTGTTTCACCTGGCAGCTGTTTTCAATTTTTTTAAAAACTTTGATTTTGTTTTCAACAACAATGTCAGGTGTACGCAATCGGTCTGTGAAGGTTTGACCAGGACGAGTTTTAATCCAAAAAGAAGACTTATCATGTTCAGTTCCGGTGTGGTGAATAGTCCAATCTTGAGAGCTAGTAGTTATGGTACTTCAAAATTTGGGCAGGAAATTTTCCTGAACAATTTTTTGAAAGAACACAACAATATCTTCGAAGGAGTTATTGTTCGTCCGGCTGCTGTTTTTGGTCCCAGGTCCAGGTATGGGCTAGATAAGGTAATAAAAATGCTTGCCGGCGGACAACTCCAGTTTTTCATCGGGAAGAAAAATCTTCCCGCTTCGGTGATTTATGTTGATGATGTTGTTGATGCTGTTATTCATCTGGCTGAAGTTCCCATGAAAAAACTTAAAAAGGCAACCGGCGGTGTGGATGTTCCCGTTTTTGATTTGGAAAGCAACGACTTAATTTATACCTACGAGGAACTAATGGAAGAAGCGGTGTATATTTTGAGAGAAAGCCACGATGTGAGGATTATTCCTATTCACATGCCGGTTTGGATAATGAAAATCATTGCCGGTTGGCAGGAATTTTTGGCCCGAAGGCTCGGAAGACAGCCCAAGGCTACCATAGATTCCCTGGATTTCTTTAGAGCAAGAATGACAATGAATATCGCTCCTGCCAAAGAAGCGGGGGTGTGGTTCAAGATAAACACTTTAGCGGCAATGAAACATACAATAAACTGGTATCGCGAAGGGGGGTGGATATGAAATTTATTGATAATGAAAGAGGGTCTTTTGTTGCGGATGTTTTTCTCCTGCCATTTTTGGCCGTAATACAAGTTTGGCTGATGACCAGATACTTTTTTAAGTGTTTTGACAAAAGGGCGGTAAAAATAAAGCTTTCTGTTTTTGTTGTGTCGGTTTTCTGGTCGATTGCCCTCGGTCTTTACTGTGATTTTTTCAGTTTCCAGTTTTTGGCTCCCGGCATGACGGGGAACGACTTCATGTGGAATTGGCCGTTGTTACAAATATTTGGCCATAGATTGGTTCCTCTGGAATTTATTCCCACATATTCTTGGAATGTTCCCGATTTTCTGAATGTTGTGGCCTTAATTTTTTTCTTGGTTGTTTATCCGATTATGTATTATCTGGGTTTTTCCCTCGGCCATATTCTATTTGGCCGGTCGGAAAAACAAGAGGGAGGAATTGATTTAGTTTTTCCCCGCGAGATAGGAGACAAAGATAATTTCAATTAAAAAATAGTCTAGACTACAATCAAAACCCCGCCCTTACTAAAGGCGGGGTTAAAATTTTCCCGATTCGATTTTTTGGCGAAAAAATTCTACTTTCGCGCTTATTTTCCCGTCCCGTCTTCCCGGAACAAGGGCGCTGCTTACTTCGTTTATATACTTGTCAGCCATTTGCCGACTTTTGTTGAAAGCTTTACAGATGGTGTTTATTGGAAAGTCGGTGTAAATACTGGCGAGATAAATCCCCATTCGCCTCGCTTCAACAATTGTTGACTTGCGGCAAGACGATGAAATGTCTTTTTCCGTAATGTTGAATTCCCTACAAACCATTTTTTTTATTTGATCTATGGTAATTTTCCCGTTCCGACAATTTGCCGTTTTTATCGCTTTTTCAGCCATTTCAATATTGGGGTCGGCCATGAGAAGGGAAGACCTCATGCACATTGAGTTTATTATTCCTTCAATTTGCCGTACGTCTCCGTTTGTTTCGCGTGCTATGTATTGCGCCACCTCATGGCTTAACGGGCACTTGGCATCCGCCGTTTTCTTTTTTATAATTCTTATCTTCGTTTCAAAATCAAGCGGGCCAATTTGAATGGGGACGAAACTTGAAATTAAGGATTTTAGTTCGCCGAGAAGTTCGGGAATGTCCGAAAGTTGGTAACAGCTTGTAAGTACGGTCCTTTTCCCTGTGTCTTTTAACTTTCTTAAAATTTGGTTCAATTCAATCTGAGTTCTGTTTTTCCCGGAGATTTGATGGATGTCATCAATGAGAAGCACATCGCTTTTTTTGTATTTGTCCCTGAACGCATCAATAGTTTTGAAACGGAAAGATTGGCCCATTTCACCGCTGAAATCTTCGGTCGTGGAATACAGGACACGGCTGTTTTCGTTTGTTGCCAAAACTTCGTGGGCCACTGCTTGGACCAGATGGCTTTTTCCCATTCCCGGATTTCCCATAATTAACAAGGGGTGCACATTGCTTTTCCCCGAAGCGAGGTGAAGGCAGGCCATATGCGCTAGTTCGTTGCACTCTCCGGCAACAAAATTTTTGAAAGTGAGATTTTTGTTTATCTTCATTTCCATGCTGTTTCCGGTGTCTCCTGATCTTTCGCCACACAAGGGTATTTGAGCGTTGCAAGTTTTTTTCCCCGTGTGTTTTGCCGGACGGCATATTTTCTCCTGGCTTATTTCTACTTCTATCCGGCGTCTTTCTCCGCAAACTGCTTTAAGCGCGTTTTCCACAAAAGCCAGGTATTTTTCTTTCAGCCGGTTTTTGAAGTGCGAATTGGGACAAAAAATTGTCCACGATTTTCCGTCTTCCAAAACAAGGCGTTCAATCCAAAGCTCCAGAGAGTGGCTTTGGATTTTGCCGCTTTGGAGAAGATGCTCTTTTACTTTTTCCCAAACGGCTTTTGTATCCATAAAGCCCTCTCGTATTTTTTTGTAAAGGTTCTTTTTGTTTGTTTAATGGTATGGAAGCATTTTTAGTTTCCTCTGTCAAAATTTTTAGGCGTGCTTGACTGTTTTTGTTGCAGCTGTTAAAAATATGGCAGAAAATATTTTTTCAACTTACTTGGACAATAGAAAAAAGGGGGAGAAGATGAAAGAATTCAAATTTGTCAGGAGATTTTTCAAGGACAATACAAATGAAGTGGCCGAAGAGAAAACAGACATATCGGTCGAGAGCGACGAGATGGCATTGCGAGTTTCAAAAAAACTTTGCAAAGAAGAAGAAGCCAAGGGAAACCCGTGGATTTGTTATGTCCTACTTTCGGCGCGAGACTTAAGTCCCGTTGCTCACAAGGTAAGATTTACCGCCTTATAATAAAAATAAAAACAGCCTGTTTTGAAACAGGCCGTTTTTTGTTTTTCAAATCTATCTCCAACCAATCTATTCATGGCTATCGCCGCGAATAGATGAGGTTTGAAATTTATGTTGCTTTTTGGAGTATGAGTTGCTATAAATTGGGTAGAAAAGAACGAAAAATTCTTCGACATTTTTAAGGGAGAAAATAAATTGAAGATACAAGAACAAGGATCGTTGATAGGGGCTCTGGTTAAGTGCCCCCGTTGTAAATGTGTTTCTCAGGTTGAGGGGAATGATGAACTAAAAATCTCATCGTTTCCATTTTCATTTGAGAGATTTTATTCTGTTGAATGTCCGGCTTGTAAACAAAATTTCTCTGTTGTTAAGGAAGAGTGGTTGCCACCGCCACCTGGGTCTGTGGGAATTTATGACTCTAAGACAGAAAGCGTATTCACGGAATTAAACAGATCTAAAAAAATAGAAGGGTGGATAGAACCCGTAAAGGGAAGGACCGGATGCGAATCCGGCGGTGTTTGCGATACAACAAAAGGTCCATGTTCCTGCGGAGCTACGCATTGAAATTAAATAAAAAAACGGCCTGTTTTGAAATAGGCCGTTTTTTGTTTTTCAAAGCCATTTCCACCAAAAAAACAAAAAAGTTGCATGATAAATAAGTCTTACAAACGCTTTGTGCGAGACAATATCTTTTGCCAGTTCGGGAAATTCTTTTTCCAGCCCTTCTTTCCTCAGTGTTGCCCATTTTATTGAGCGGACAATGGCAAAAGGCATAGCTACGACAACCAGCACAAGGAAAAACCATCCTAGCCATAAATGAAACCATGTTTTTTCGAAAACATTCAAAGCACAAGCTAAAATAATTAAAAACGGCTCAAGCTGGAGGGGTTTCTTTTTGTCGTCGGTCAAAAAAATAATTTTCAGTAAATTTTTCAATTAATCCTCCTCCTTTAAATTTTCAATGTTTTTGTAAGCCTACTATTATTTACAAAAAAGACAAGACTTGCTATAAATAGGGCAGAAAAAAGTAAAATTCTTTGAAAAGGAGAGAGGTAATGAAAAAAAAGGCTGCCAAGAAAAATCTTGAAGAAGGAAGAAATTTTTTGAAAGAAAACAAAAAAAGGTCCGTCGTTGTTGTTTTGCCGAGCGGGTTGCAATATGAAATTTTGAAAAAAGGTTCTGGCTCTGTTCCGAAAGAAACGGATACTACAGTAGCCCACGTGAAGCTCTCGCTGGTTAACGACACGGTCGTATGGAATACGCGCAATACGGAAGAGGGAGCGTTTTGCTATCCCTTGAATAAGCCCTTGAT
>CAZWRF010000003.1:0-35532 GCA_964636095.1 uncultured Candidatus Saccharibacteria bacterium
TTTTTTGTTCTTGTTTCGCATGTTTTTAAGAATGAATTTCTGTGGCAAATAGACCGCCCGTATTTTTTTATCATAGCATAATGTAGTTTCGTACCGTAGCCCTTGTGGATATTCAGGCCGTATTTGGGGTATTTTTCGTGAATTTTTCTCATTTTTCTGTCGCGCCTTACTTTGGCCATTATGGAGGCCGCAGATATCAAAGGGACTTTTTCGTCGCCCTTTATAACTGTTCCCTGATTGTATTTCGCGGGCGCTTTTAAAAGGCCGTCCAGCAAAATTATGTCGGGGATTGCTTGCACTGAACTTGTCGAAGTGCTACGCAGCATGTTACGTAGCAAGTTACGTAGCGCCCTGTTTAGCGCCATTTGTGTCGCCTGCTTTATTCCTATTTTGTCTATAACTTCTGGTCCAACCATGGCCACCCTGTAATCAAAATTATTTTCCAAAACCGCAAACCACTTTTCTCTCTTCTTTTCACTAAGCTTTTTAGAATCTTTTATGTTTTTTAAAAGCTTCAGCTGCGAATCTTCCGTAGCGGAAATGGCAGCTACGGCAACCGGTCCGGCAAGCGGTCCGCGCCCCGCCTCGTCTATGGCAATGATTGTATATTTTTTCTTGCCCACATTATCTATATTACCACTTTCCTTTTTTATCTCAAAAATAAAAAACCTCATCTATTCGCGGCGATAGCCATAAATAAATGAGGTCTTGCAACAGAAAAATAAAAAGGCGGAGGAAATTTTTTTTCCAACCGCCTTTTTCAGCACACTTTTGGAGGGTATTTAAGGCACGACCATATCGCAATACCGGGCCAGTACCCTTATTTTTTCCTTGTTGTCTTCCGAGCAATACTCAAAAAATCCCCGGGAAGAAACAATGTACACCAATTCCTGGACAAGCCTGTCATAAGGATTCGGTATGGGAAAAACAGACTTGAATACTCCCTCTGCGATTGAGTTTATTGTAACCTCGCGATAATCTTCCCAATCCTCATTATCTGAAGGAAAATGCGCAACTTTTATAAGGTCATTAACCAGCCTTATTTTGGCCTCCCAAAACACATCCCCCCGAGAAAGCGCGCCTCTTATCGTACGGCTTATAACAGACATCAAAATGAATTTCTCTTTTTCGTCCATACCGACCTCCTTTTTTGAGCATTGATATTATGATGTCAACCTGCCGAACTTTTCAGAAACTAACACAAAAATATTAAAAAGTCAAGCAGTTGTTTTATCTTTAGACAACTCATTCATGCATGGGTCAATGCATGTGGATAGCGAAAATTTTGTACAATAAATACATTCATGTCTTTTATACATCTTCACACTCATTCTCACTACTCTCTTCTGGACGGCCTGGCAAAGGTCGGCCAGCTTGTTGATGAAGCAAAAAAATACGAAATGCCGGCACTTGCTCTTACCGACCACGGCAACATGTACGGCGCCATAAAGTTTTATAAAAAAGCAAAAGCAGCGGGGATAAAACCGATACTTGGAGTAGAAGCTTACATATCCCCGAGAAGCTTGCACCAAAAAGAACCAAGAATAGATTCCAAGGCATCCCATTTGGTGCTTTTGGCTAAAAACGAAACAGGATACAAAAACCTCTTAAAACTTGTAAGTATTTCGCACCTTGAAGGCTTTTATTACAAGCCCAGGATGGACAAGGCGGTTCTTTCAAAATATTCCGAAGGTCTTATCGCCACAAGCGCCTGTATGGCCGGCGAGCTCCCCCGTCTTCTTTTGGCGGAAAAACAAGAGAAGGCGAAAAAAATTGTCGGCGAATACAGGGACATCTTCGGAAAAGATTCTTTTTTTATTGAAATAGGACATCACCCGAACGTGCCCAACTATGACCTAGCGATGAGCCGCCTCAAGAATCTGGCAAAAGAAACCGGCACGCCTTTGATTGCTACCCAGGACATTCATTATTTGAAAAAAGAAGACGCCATGGCTCAGGACGCGCTGGTCGCCATACAAACAAACACTATGGTAAACGAAACAAACCGGCTGAGCATGAGAGATGAAGATTATTCTTTCCGCCCACCCGAGGAAATGATTTCTTATTTTAAAGACACTCCCGAGGCAGCAAAAAACACTTTGAAAATAGCGGACAAATGCAACACCGAGCTAAAACTAGGAGAATGGGTTTTTCCCCGGTTTGAAATACCCAAAGGAAAAACGGCCGAAGAGTTCCTGAAAGAGCTGACGCTTCTGGGGCTTAAGGAAAAATCTATCGGTAAAACCCGCCAAAAAGAAGAAAATAAAAGGATAGAATATGAGCTTGGAATTATAAACAAAAAAGGATACGCGCCCTACTTTCTTATCGTTGCAGACTTTGTAAACTACGCGAAGAAAAAAGAAATAGTAACAAATACCAGGGGCTCGGCCGCCGGCTCTTTTGTTTCATATCTTTTAGGAATAAGCGACGTGGACCCTCTTGCATACGGCTTGCCCTTTGAAAGATTCCTAAACCCATACAGGCCTTCCCCGCCGGACATAGACATGGACTTTGCAGACGACCGCCGGGATGAAGTCATTGAATATGCCAAACAAAGGTACGGACACGACAAGGTGGCACAAATAGGCACGTTTGGAACAATGATGGCCCGAGCGGCGGTACGCGACATTACGCGCGTTTTGGACTACAGCTACAACACCGGCGACAGGCTGGCAAAAATGATACCTTTCGGCTCCCAAGGGTTTCCAATGACCATAGACAAGGCAATGAAAATAAATCCCGAGCTTAAAGAAGCATATGAAAAAGAAAAAGAAACAAAAGAAATTCTTAATTTGGCAAAAAAAATAGAAGGATCGGCCAGGCATGTTTCAGTTCACGCGGCTGGAGTAGTAATAAGCCCGGACGAACTTACCAATTATTTGCCGCTGCAGCACGAACCTAACGGAGAAAAAGTAATAACACAGTACGACATGCACGCCGCTGAGGACATGGGCCTTTTGAAAATGGACTTTTTGGGTATAAAAAACCTTTCTATTTTGGGGCGAGCAGTAGCTTTGGTGAAAAAACTGCGAAATGAAAAAATAGATCTTTCAAAAATTCCCCTAGATGACAAGAAAAGTTTTAATATTGTGGCTCAAGGAGAAACGATAGGGCTCTTCCAGCTCAACGGTGCCGGAATGACCAGGTATCTAAAGGAACTAAAACCAACCTGCATTACCGACATTATGGCCATGATCGCTCTTTTTAGGCCCGGACCCATGGCCAATATTCCCACTTACATAAGAAGAAAGCATGGCAAGGAACCGGTTGCTTATATTGACCCCCGGCTTGAAAAAATTTTGGGAGGCACATACGGTGTAGTAACCTATCAGGAAGACGTGCTCCTTATAGCCATAGAAATAGCCGGATACGACTGGGGCAGCGTGGACAAATTCAGAAAGGCTATCGGTAAAAAAATTCCGAAAGAAATGGCGGCTCAGGAAAAAATATTTATAGAAGGATGCCAAAAACACGGCGGAATAAGCAGGCAAAAAGCAGAAAAACTATGGGCGCTTTTTGATCCTTTCAAGGGATATGGCTTCAATAAAGCACACGCCGCAAGCTACGGCATGGTTTCCTACCAAACGGCTTATCTTAAGGCAAACTACCCGGGTGAGTTTATGACAGCGGTACTTTCTGCCGAAGCCGGGGATATGGATAAAATGGCCGAGGCCATAAACGAATGTAAAAGAATGAACATACTTGTATTAATCCCGGACATAAACGAAAGTTTCTCCGGCTTTACACTGGTCAATCCCGAAAAAACGGGTGGGAAAAGAGCCATACGCTTTGGCCTTGAAGCGGTAAAAAATGTGGGTACGAACATAGTAAAAAACATAGTAAGCGAAAGAAAGCAAAACGGTTCTTACCTGTCGCTTGAAGATTTTTTGGAGAGAATAAAATCACGCGATCTGAATAAAAAATCCCTGGAGTCTCTTGTAAAAGCCGGCGCTTTTGACAAATTTGGAGAGAGGAATACCCTGCTTTTAAATCTTGAAAAAATACTTGAATACCACAAAGAAACAAAAAACGGAAGCTCTGCCAATCAGTCTTCCCTCTTTTCCATGGCCCCGGAAGAAATAAAACTTCCCGGACTAAAACTCGAGGACGCGGAGCCTATGAATTTTGAAGAAAAGCTCCGGCTTGAAAAAGAGCTCTTGGGCCTCTATATTTCGGGGCATCCTTTAGACAAGTACAGAAAAAAAATGGAAAAGTCTAAACTCAATATACCTGCCGTAAAAAGATTCACCGGTCAAACCCCTGTGGTATTTGTGGCGATGATAGAGCAAGTGAAAAAGATACTTACAAAAAAAGGAGAACCGATGGCTTTTCTCAAGCTTCTTGACCTTGATGACAGCATAGAGGCAGTAGTTTTCCCACGAACGCTTCAAAAACACGGGGATCTTCTTTTGGAAGATAAGTGTGTTATAATAAAAGGGAAAACAAGCGACCGGAACAACGAACCGAGCATTATTTGCGAAGATGTAAGAGAAATTAAATAAAAATGGCAAAAGACCATATAAAGTTGGGAAAAGAACTGGACCTTTTTGTACAAAGCGACGTTGTCGGCCGCGGTCTTCCTTTGCTTGCACCAAAAGGCGCTACTCTTAAAAGGGTTTTGAGGCGCTTTATTGAAGATGAAGAAATAAAAAGAGGATACGAGTACACAAGCACCCCTGTTTTGGCAAAAAGCGACCTTTACAGAATATCCGGCCACCTGGACCACTACAAAGACAGTATGTTTATTTTCAATGTGGGAGATGAGGAAATGGTTTTGCGGCCCATGACATGTCCGCATCAGTTTATGATATACAAGTCAAAGCCGAGAAGCTACAGAGACCTTCCCATAAAATACGCGGAAGTAGCCGATCTTTTCAGAAACGAGCAAACCGGTGAAATGCACGGGCTCATACGAGTGAGGCAGTTTTCTCTGGCTGATGCCCACATAATCTGCACCCCCGAACAAATGGAAAAAGAATTTGAAGGAGTTATAGACCTTATACAGTATGTAATGAAATCTTTGGGGCTAAAAGACTACTGGTATCGTTTTTCAAAATGGGACCCCAAAGACAAAGAAAAATACATAAACAACCCGAAGGCGTGGGAAGAATCTCAAAAGATGATGAAAAAAATTATCGACAAAATGGGGCTTAAATATGTTGAAGCGGAAGGTGAAGCAGCTTTTTACGGACCCAAGCTGGACATACAAATGAAAAACATCCACGGTAAAGAAGACACCATTTTTACAGTGCAGATAGACTTTGCCCTGCCGGAGAGATTTGACATGGCATACGAAGGAAAAGACGGTAAAAAACATCGGCCGATGGTCATTCATCGCTCCTCAATCGGCTCTCTTGAGCGAACAATGGCCATGCTTATTGAAAAATACGAAGGCAAGTTCCCGGTGTGGCTTTCCCCCGTTCAGGCGCAAATAATTCCCGTGAGCGAAAAATTCAACGAATACGGGGCAAAGATATTAAAAGAGCTTAGAGATGAAAATATTCGAGCCGAGCTTGATACAAGCAACGAAACACTTGGGAAAAGAATTCGCGAAGCGGAAACACAGAAGATTCCGTATATATTGGTTGTGGGAGAAAAGGAAGAAAAAGACGGCGTTGTTGCTGTTCGTTCCCGGAAAGGAGACGAGGGCGCGTCAAAGATTTCCGAATTCATGAAAAAAATAAAAAAAGAAGTGAATGAAAATAAATAAAGTTATAAAAGTTTTAGTAAGCACCGACTCTATTCTTGAATTTGCGTACGGGCTGGTAACGCCCGTTTTTGCGATATTCATCGTTGAATCCATTCAGGGCGGCACGGCACAGGTGGCAGGAACGGCAGTGGCAATTTACTGGCTTGTAAAATCCGTGGTAAGGGTCCCCTTGGCCCTTTTTTTGGACAAATGGGAAGGAGAAACCGATGACTTTTATTCAATGATTTCGGGATTTTTCCTCTATAGCGTTTGCCTTTTTCTTTTTAATTTCGCTTCAACACCAATGCATGTTTATGAGATTCAATTTCTTACCGGTATTGCCGGTGCCCTGGCTTTTACACCCTGGTACGGATTTTTTACTCGGCATATAGATAAAAAACGGGAAGACTTTGAATGGAGCGTTTCCGTTTCCGTTGCGGGGTTCGGAATCGCTTTGGCCGGATTTTTGGCAGGAGTAATCGCCGAGCATCTGGGATTTAATTACATTTTTACAATTGGAGGCACGCTATCTCTTCTGGCAACCATTCTTCTTTTCTTCATAGGCAAAAATTTAAAAAAAAGAACAAGCGACGGATACAATGTTGAGTTCAAGGAAAGTGTTTAACATAGCCATTGGCATTCCATCCCTAAATGAAGCGGAGAATATCGCAAGGGTTGTAAAAAACGTCGACAAGGGTCTTCAAAAATATTTCCCGGACAAAAAGACCGTTATCATAAATACCGACGGCGGCTCTACCGACGGCACTCGCGATATATTTCTAAGTACGCCGACAAAAACCGAAAAAATTTGCGTTTCCATCCCGCCAAAAAACAGCGGAAAAGGCAGGGGTGTTTTCAATTTTCTTAAAAAAATGTACAAGCTAGGCGCCAAGGCCGGAATGATAACGGACGCCGATATAAAAAGCGGCACGCCCGAGTGGGTAAAGCTTCTCGCCGGAGGAGCTCTTAAAAACTGCGGTCTTGTAGTTCCGGTTTACAAAAGAAAGAAAGAAGACGGCACCATCACAAACCACGTTTGCTATCCTTTTGTTTACGGAGTTTTGGGAAAAAACATACGCCAACCGATAGGCGGAGACTTCGGCTTCTCGTCCAAGTTTGCAAAATATCTTTTAAATCAAAAATGGCCCAAAAGCGCTTATGGTTTCGGAGTGGATATTTTTATGACAACATGCGCCATTGAGGGCGGATTTAAAATATGCCAAGCGAATCTGGGAAAAAAAACACACAAGCCCAGCGCGCCAAAACTCAACAAAATGTCTCTTGAGGTAATTGAGACTCTTTTTAACCAGCTGTCGGCAGTCAAAAAAATATGGCTAAAAGAAAAATCGACGACGAATGATTCAATAAATGAATGGACAAAAAAGGCATACGATATTTTTTATGAATACGACACCGGGAAAAACAAAAAAGAAGCAGTTAAAAAAATGGCAAAAGAGTATTTTTCCCACAGCAAAAAATTTGCCAAAGAAACCAAAGATTTAAGCGAAAAAGAATTTGAGAAAAAAATAATTGACCAGGCCAAAAACTTCCGCAAACACCGCGGCTATTTACTGAGCAAATACAAAATCAGCTCTTGAATTTTTATCCGCCTCTGGCGGGAACTCCGGAATTAGTTGAGGGCGTTGGATATTTTTAAAATATACCACACCAGTATGCCGAGAATAACTATGGTGACAAAGACAAGAAGCTTGAAAGAATAATTATTCATATTAATCTTTACGCGTCCAAGTCCTCTACCGACTTGGCGTGGGTTTGGATAAATAGTTTCCTGGGAGCCACTTCTTTGCCCATGAGAATATCAAACGTGCGGTTGGCTTCCTCCGCGTCGTCAATGGCCACTTGCTTTAAAACTCTCTTTTCCGGATCCATGGTGGTTTCCCAAAGCTGCCCGGGGTTCATCTCACCAAGGCCCTTGTACCTTTGAATGACAATTCCTTTGGTTTTCTCTTCCGCCGTTTCCTCCTCCGGATTTTCTTCGCCGTTTCCTTCTTCCACCTCTTCATCTTTTTTTGCAGTAGATTTTTTGGAAGCTTTTCTTGCTTTCTTTTCTTTTACCATAGCATCCACTATTTTGTCTTTATCCGCGTCGCCGTAAGCATATTCAATGTTTTTACCCGACTGAACTTTGTAAAGCGGAGGCTGGGCAATGTATAAATACCCATTTTCTATAACAGGCTTAAAGTACCTATAAAAAAGAGTGAGCAAAAGCGTGCGAATGTGCTTTCCATCCACATCGGCATCGGTAGCGATTATTATGCGATGGTAGCGCAATTTTGAAATATCAAATTCGCTGGCAATCGCCGTACCCAAAGCAATTATCAGGTCTTTTACTCCGCTGGCTCCCAGCATTTTGTCAAATCTTGCCCGTTCAACGTTCATTATTTTGCCCCTCAATGGCAGTATGGCCTGGAACCTCCGGTCTCTTCCCTGCTTTGCCGAGCCGCCGGCCGAATCCCCTTCAACTACAAAAAGCTCCGCTTGGGCCGGGTCGGAAACCTGACAGTCTGCCAATTTTCCCGGTAATGTCATTCCTTCAAGCGCGCCTTTGCGCAAAACGCTGTCTTTGGCAGCCTTGGCCGCTTTCCTGGCCCTTAGTGCCAAAAGCACCTTTTCTATTATGGATTTGGCATCTCCCGGATTTTCTTCAAGAAAATAAGCAAACGATTCCCCGAAGACGCCTTCTGTGATTGTTCTTGCTTCAGGATTGCCCAATTTTGCTTTTGTTTGACCTTCAAACTGAGGTTCCTTGAGCTTTACCGAAACAACACAAGTAAGCCCTTCCCTTACGTCATCTCCGGTAAAGTTGCTGTCGCTTTCTTTTATAAAATTGTTTTTCCTGGCATAATCGTTGAGCGTTCGCGTAAGAGCCGTCCTGAAACCGGTAAGATGCATGCCTCCCTCCGGGGTGTAAATATTGTTGGCAAAACTCATTTCCCTTGCCTGCAAATCGTCGGCATACTGAAGACCCACCTCCACAAACATATCTCCGTCTTCTTTGGATACATAAAAAACATTCTGGTGCTGAATATCCATGTCTCTGTTCAGATAAGAAACATAGGAACGAACACCTCCTTCAAAATAAAAAGTATACTGCAAATGAAGATGCTCTTCTTCTTCCCTTTCGTCGCGAACTGTTATTCTTACTCCTTTCACCAAGTAAGCCTGCTGTCTCATACGATTTAAAATGACTTTCCACTCAAAGGGCGGCATTTCTCCGTCCTTTTTTTCCTTATCGGCAAAAATTTCTAAGTCCGGCTCGAAAGTAATGGCAGTGCCGGAGCCTTCGCACTTTCCCATCTTTTTTACTTTCGCTATCGCCTTTCCTTTTTTATATTCCTGAACGTACATATATCCGTCGCGGCAAATTTCGGCCTTGAGATTTTTTGACAAAGCATTCACCACCGAAACACCCACTCCGTGGAGACCGCCGGAAATTTTGTAGGAGTCTCCGCCAAACTTTCCGCCCGCGTGGAGCGTGGTCATCACAGTTTCAAGAGCGGATTTTTTCGTTTGCTTGTGTGTGTCTACCGGAATTCCACGTCCATCATCAACCACCCGCACTTTGTGCCCGGGAAGAAAAACAATGTCAATGTTTTTAGCATATCCGGCCATTGCCTCGTCAATGGAGTTGTCTACGACTTCCCAAACCAAATGATGCAAACCGTCTATCCCCGTTGAGCCTATATACATTCCGGGGCGCTTTCTTACCGGATCCAGCCCCTCAAGAACAAATATATCTTTTGCACCATATCCGGATTCTTTTTTCTTGCTTGCAGTTTTTTTTGTTGTCTTTGATTTTATTTTTTTCGCACTTGCCATGATTTGTTTTCTTCTAACGCCTTTATAATTTCCCTCATTATTTGATTAATTTCCTTATCGGTTAAAGTTTTTTCAAAACTTTGAAATATCAGCCGAAAGGCCAAGCTCTTTTGGTCGCCATCCGGCGGCATATACTCATCAAACAAGTCGCTGTCCGTTAAAAGTTCCCCGGCGGTATTCTCAATGACATCTTCTACGCTTTCCATTTTTGTGTCCACGGGAACAAAAATGGAAATGTCTCTGGTTGCCGGGGGAAATTTTGAAAACGGCCTGAACTCAACGTCCTTACTTACAAAATCCGCAATTTTTTCCGTCTCAATATTGCTATCTTTGGCCGCTTCGATTATTTTGTTAAGATCAATTTCAAAAATATCATTTTTAATATATTTACCGACATCTGTTATAAAAAGAGCTCCGGCCGCTCCTTTAAGCTCGGCTGCAACATTTTTTTTCCCTTTCTTGTAGCCCACGGAAAAGGCGATGTTTGTCTTTTCCCCCTCTTTGCTAAAAATGCGGCCTATTTCGAACAATTTTACTTCATCAAAATATTTCAAATTTTCATTGACGCTTCGGCCAAGGCCTGTAGAAATATCCCCCCTCAGATATGCCCTTTCCCCGGAAAGAGGGTTTTCAATCTTCAAATCACCGGGGCCTTTTTCAAGAAAAGAGTAATTATAAACCTCGGTAAATCCAAGGCCGTACAAAACTCCCCTTACCCAATTTGAATAAATATATTCTTCGTTTGTTTCCGACTCGCTTGAAACCGCTGCCGGGATTTCAGAGGGGATGTTTTCATATCCGTAAACCCTGGCTATCTCTTCAACAATGTCCTCTTTTGTGTTTACATCCGTCCTTTCAAGCGGGGCTTTCACAAAATAATTTTCTCCTTCTTTTTTTACGGAAAAACTGAGACTTTTCAATATTTTTTCAATTTCTTTTTTCTTTATTTCCTCTCCCAAAATTTTTGAAACATCTTCGGCATAAAAAATAATCGGATTTTTTCTTGGTTCGCCCGCGGAAATATCAACAGCCGACTCAGCCACATCTCCACCGGCTATTTCTTGAACCAGCGCAGCCGCCCTTTTTATAGCGTGTCCGGGCAAATAATAAGATATGCCATGTTCAAACCTAAAAGAAGCGTCTGTCTTCAGGCATATAGTGCGAGAAGTTCGCCGTATGCCTAATCCGTCAAAAACGGCTGCTTCAATAATTATGTCTTTTGTGTCTTTGGTAATTTCGGCCTTTTTGCCCCCCTTTATACCGGCTATGGCCAATGTATCCTTGTCATCAGCGATAATAAGCGAGCCCGAAGGAAGGCTTATCTTTTTATTATCCAAAGTCTCTATCTTTTCACCCCCAACCGCTTTTCTTATGATTATTTTCTTTTTTCCCAGCTTGTCGAGGTCAAAAGCATGCAACGGCTGGCCCGTTTCAAGCATTACATAATTCATGATATCAACAATATTGTTTATGGATTTTTGTCCCACTTCTGCGAGCCTTTTTTTCAACCACTCCGGAGACGGCCCTACTTTTGTACCCTTTACAAGAAGGGCCATGTACCTGGGGCAGGCTTTTTTGTCTTCCACGTCAACGGCCACATAGTCTCCGGTTTCCAGCTCCTTTTTTGTTTTCGGCTCGAAACCGGGTTCAATGACCTCATATCCCAACAGGGCAGAAATTTCCCGGGCAATGCCAAGGTGAGCAGAAGCGTCTGAAACCCTATTGGGCAATATATCTATATTCAAATCGCCCCCCTCTCCGGCTTCCGCTTCAAAACTGTGCATAGTTAAAATTTCCGCCAGTTTTTCCGGTATTGGCAGGGATTTTTTAAAATACGATTGTAGCCATTCGCAAGAAAATTTCATAGTGGTTCTAAAACTGGTTAAGGAACCGAAGGTCGGCTCCGTAAAAGTGTCTTACGTCGTCTATTTTGTATTTGATCATGGCCACCCGGTCTATGCCTATGCCGAAAGCAAATCCTTTCCACTTATTGGAATCGAGCCCTACGTTTTTTAAGACTCGTGGATGAACCATCCCGGCGCCGGCAATTTCCAGCCATTTATTTTTCCATTTCATATCAACTTCAACCCCCGGCTCAACAAAAGGAAAAAAACTCGGACGAAATCTTACTTCTATGCCGTCGTCTTCAAAAAGCTCTTTCAAAAATTTTTCCAAAATCCCCTTAAGGTGAGAAAGATTAACTTCTTTTCCTACCATAAGTCCTTCAATCTGGTAAAATTGCGCGTCGTGAGTTGAATCTGTGGCCTCATACCTGTAAACCCTCCCCGGAGCGACAACAGCAAAAGGAGGCTGATGATGCTCCATGTATCTTATCTGCACCGGGCTTGTGTGGGTACGAAGAAGGCCTCCTTTTTTGAGCCAGAAAGTGTCCCACATATCCCGCGCCGGATGATCTTTGGGGATATTTAAGGCATCAAAGTTGTAGTATTCGGTCTCAATTTCCGGCCCCAAAACCACGCTAAAACCCATGGATTTAAAGATATCCACCGCTCTTTTTGAAATCTGGCTTATCGGATGAATATGCCCAGTCGTTTTAGCCATTTGGGCCTTATTTTTAGGGGTTTTTCCCATATTTTTCTATACCTCAATTTTAGCAAAAAATAGGCTAAAAAACAAGCAAAAAACCCGCTTCACACGCCGCGAAGGGGCTTTTTTTATGATTATTTTACCGGAGGCTTTTTTATAAAAGGATATCGCTTTCTGTAAGCAGACCTGGGTATTACGCCAAATTCAACCGACCTTATAAAGGCATCGGGGGCCGACGCTGAGGTTGAAACCCAACCGGATTCCGCTCCACACTGTCCTTTAAAAACACCCGTATTGTCCGACGTAGCAACAATATTCTCCAGAAGCTGGTATGGAGTACTTACTATAAAAAGGCCCCTGACTCTTTCCGTACTTCCATCCAAATAAAGCCTGAAAATATTTTTTGGATAAACTTTAAAATAACTTCCTTCAAAATCGACAAATCCTCCCAACGTTGACTTTAAAAGAAGGCCATACTTGAGTCCCCTTTTTCTGCATTCCTTAAAAAGCATCTTTTTAAGTTCGCCCATGGAACATTTTTTGTCTGACTCAACAAAAAGATTACTCATCCTTGCCGAAGGATCATTGATGAAAGAATTTACATCAACGCGAGAATGGCCGTTTGAATGAAAATTTTTCTTGCGATTTTCAATGCCGAATTTTCCGGCAGTTTCTCTCGTGTGCAAGTAATTTCTAAGAACTCCTTTCTCAACAAGCAAAACTTTCTGAGATTTTACTCCATCTTCGTCGTACTCATAAGTGCCGTCATATCCGGGAACAGTAGGGTCATCATAAACGGTCAAAAAATCGGGAGCAATTTTTGAACCTATCTTTCCTTTAAAAGTAAGGGATATTCCGTCATCCCAAGCGTCATCATCGTCGTCATCGGCATCTTTTTCATCCTGGCGTCCGCCTTCAAGACTGTGCCCAATGGCCTCGTGCCAAATAACACCATGGTTTTCTCCATCAACAATTACGGGATAGATGTCGGCTTTTTCAACAGGCGCCTTTTCCATCTCTTCAATTTCCACATACATAGCTCTCGCCATTTTTATCAGATCTTCTTCCGAGGGAAATTTTCTAAGGTCATTATACCAAAGTGATTTACCGTTTCCCAAAACTATATTATCCTTGCATCGGATCTCAATTTTCAGCATAAGACCGAAATTGGCACTGCCATCCACAATGCAGGTCCCTTCGGAGTTGACCATATATCGCTTCTCAAAAAGACATGACATGTCAACAAAAGAAGCCACCACTTTTTCGGAAATAAATTCCCGAGAAACCCGCGATAGGACGCCGGACCAAAAGTCCCTGTCAAACTTAGAAAAATTTGGCGGGTTATAATAAATCTCCTGTTTTTCTTTCGAAAAATAAATAAAGGAATGAAATTCATCCGGCACGCCTAGAGCATTGGTATTTTTCTTTTTCATGTCCTTAACTGCCTCGTACAAGCTCTCGTTCATGTCTATCCAGATTTTTCTTTTGAAAACAAAGGGGTCGTAGTTTTCGGGTACAAGCGCTATCGGAACTTTGCTTACGCTCCCGCCCATAGTATAGCCGCCAACCCGCAGTTCACTTCGTATGTACTTCATTTTGGTATCCAGGCTTACCATCACAACAGCACCGTCAGAAGCGGAAATTCCGGGGCCCGATACTTCCCTAAGAGAAAGGGACGCAAAAAAAGGATTAAATGTTTCATTCTTTTTGGACCTTACACTTCTATGCTTCAGTTCCATTTTCATTATGTTTTGAATATTTTCTTTCAACAAACCCAAAATGGCTTTATCTTCCTTGCTCAATTTTTTCATATCAGTACCCTCCGATTGTTAAAGACCCGCGTTGTAATTATTCGCCCCTATGCTAGCATGATTTTGCTATTTTGCCCATGCGTATTAAAATAAAGAAGCATGGCAAAGCTCTACATACAAATGTACACCATTCACGGACTGGTGAGAGCCAAGAATCTTGAACTCGGCATAGACGAAGACACCGGCGGGCAAATCGTTTATGTTCTGGAATTAGCCAAGGCATTAAGCCAACTGCCGGATGTGGGAAAAATTGAAGTTATTACGAGAAAAATTGAAGACCTTCGTTATCCGGGTTATAACAAAGGCTTGGAAAAAATAAACGAAAAGACAACCCTTGTCCGCCTATCTTGTGGCCCTAAAAAATATGTAAAAAAAGTTGACCTATGGCCGTATCTGGATGAATTCGCAAAAAACGCAGAAATCTATACAAAAAATCTGAACAGGAGGCCGGATATCATTCATAGCAACTACGCGGACGGTGGATATGTTGGCAGGCATCTTGCCAAGAAATTTCATGTTCCCTTGGTTCATGTTTCTCACAGCCTGGCCAAGCCCGAGATAAAACGACTTCGCTTGTCCGGAAAAAACCATTTAATTTTGCAGGCCAAGGAAGAACAAAAAATAATAAACGATGCCAACGCCATTGTGGCCAGCTCGGAACAGGAAAAAAACTTTCAATACGGAATGTACAAATTGAGTAATATGGAAAAAATTTATGTGATCCCTCCGGGTATTGATTTTAAAAAGTTTAAGCCCGACAACAAAAAGAATAAAGAAAAGTTCCCCGTGGTTTTGGCAATGGCCAGAATAGACGCCAAAAAAAATTTAATTGGATCCGTTGAGGCTTTTTCCAAAAACAAAAATCTTCAAAAAAAAGCAAAGCTATCTATTGCCTCGAGTACGTTCGGAGCCAAGAACTTAAGCGGACGCGAGAGAAAACTTATCGCTGAAATAAAAAATAAAATAAAAAATTTCCGCCTTGAAAATGTTGTTTCTCTCGTTAACCCCAATGGTTATGGCGGTTCGGAAAATCTTTATCGATTGGCGGCACAAAGCGGAGGAATATTTATAAACCCGGCTCTGTTTGAAGGCTTCGGCCTTACTACACTGGAAGCCGGAGCCTGCGGTGTACCGGTAGTTGTTACCAAAAATGGAGGACCGGCAGAAGTGGTGGAAAAGTGCAAAAACGGAATCGTTGTTGACCCGCGAAACACAAGTGAGCTCGCTAATGCCATAGAAAAAATAATTGGAAACAGAAAACTGTGGAAAAAATTTTCCGAAAATGGACTAAAAAACATCCCAAGGTATTACTCCTGGCCTTCTGCCGCTAAAAAACACATAAAACTGTTCAAAAAATTGTGCGGGATACGAGAATCGAACTCGTGACTCAACCTTGGGAAGGTCGCATTATGCCACTTAACTAATCCCGCGCAAACCTTAAAATATATTCTTAACAAAATTCCAAGCTTTTTCAAGAAAGCTCTCTCTGCTGTCTGCCGGGGTGGCGCTAGCTTCCGGCGAATTTTCGTCAACAATAACCACGAAGTCCTCGCCCGGTTTTTTTAGCTGAAACTTTTCTCTAAGCTCCTTCTCCACGCCTGCCGGATTGTTGAGCCGACTTATTTCCGACTCCAGACTTTGTTTTTTGTCGGTTAAATCGTTAATATCATTTTGAACCTCTTCGTTCTTCAAAACTGCCACCTGGCTTTTTTTGTAGGCCTTAAAAACGGAAACCCCCACAAGAACAACAGCGAAAAAGAGAAGCAAAAAAACGGGCCGTGAAAAAAATATTCTTCTAAGGTAGCTTCTTTCCCTAAATTCGCGCATGTTTTATAATGAAAATAATGCTTTTATCCAAACGGGGGAAAAAAATAAACAAAATTATTTGGATGGTGATAAGTGTTATCGCTGTTTTCGCAATGGTCGCCTTTCTTATTATACCACTGTTTTAGTTCTTATCTCTAATCATCTTCAAGAAAACATCGTGAGGGACGTTGACTCTGCCAAATTTCTTTAGTTTTTCCTTTCCCTTTTTTTGTTTTTTCCAAAGCTTCTGCTTTCTTGTAATATCGCCTCCGTAGAGATGTCCGGTAACATCTTTTTTTAAGGCCGAAATGCTCCTGGCCGACAAAATTCTTCCCAAAGCCTTCACCTGTATTTTTATGACAAAAAGCGCCGGAGGTAGAAACTTTTTCAGCTTATCCGCCATTTTTTTTGCCTCTCTCTGCATTTCATCTTTCTTAACAACTTTTGAAAAAGCCGAAACCTTTTCTTCGTTTAACAAAACGTCCAGCCTTACAAGATTTGCTTCCCTGTCATTTATTATTTCGTAACTCAAGGAAGCATAGCCGGAAGTGGCACTTTTGAGCTCCTCAAAAAAACCATCCATCATTTCCCTTAGGGGCATTTCGAGGTTCATAATGAATCTTTGCCCAAAACCCGAAGAGCCAAAATCGTGGGTCTCTCCCACCACGGCATCATGCTGTCTTAGAACTTGAAGCACGGCATTCATTTTTTCCGACGGGGTTATTATTTTTATTGCCACCCAGGGCTCCATAACTTTTTTGACTTCAAAATGTTCCGGAAAAAGAGCCGGAGAATATATATCCTTTGTCTGTCCCTTTATATCTTCCACTTTATAAACAACACTGGGAGTAGCCACTACTAAGTTAAGGCCGAACTCCCTTCTAAGGCGCTCTGCCACGATTTCAAGATGAAGCATGCCTAAAAATCCGCACCGAAAACCACGACCCAAAATACCGCTTTCTTCCTCTTCAAAAGCCAGTGCCCCATCGGAAAGATTAAGACGCTGCAATGATTGCTTTAAAGTCGCAAAATCGTCCTGTGATTCAGGATAAACACTTGCCCATACTACAGACACGGGCTTCTTGTACCCCTCTAGAGGATCCAGCCGGCTGTTTTTTGAAAGCAAAGTGTCCCCCACACGGGCTATGTTAGCTTCCTTCAGATTCGTAACTACATATCCTATTTCTCCCGCGCTTAAAGAGCCTGTCGGCTCAAAGGCAGGCCTGAAAATACCGGCTTCGCCGACAGAAAATCCTTTTTGGGCCTGATATAAAAAAACATTATCTCCTTTTTCCAGGACCCCGTCCGTTACACGAACATAGAGTATCACTCCTCTGTGAACTGAATATTCAAAATCAAAAACGAGCGCCCTCAAGTTGTTGGCTGTCGGATTCTCAATTTGGTGTCCGGCAGCTCCCCGCTCCGGCGGCGGGACCCGTCCAATTATTTCCCCAAGAAGATTCTCCACATTTTGTCCCGTTTTGGCGGAAATCTCTAAAATATCCTCCGGCAAGCAATCCAAAATCTCCGTAATTTCTTTTTTTGTTTCTTCGGCCATTGCATTCGGACTGTCTATTTTATTTACAACGGGAATAATCACAAGGCCAAGATCTCTAGCCGCTTCCAAATTGCTTACCGTTTGCGCCTGAACGCCCTGTGTGGCATCTACAAGCAGAACGGCGCCCTCTACGGCCTTTAGGGACCTTGAAACCTCATATGAGAAGTCTATGTGGCCCGGGGTATCGATTAAGTTAAGAACATACGTTGTAGCGTTTAAAGTATAGGCCATTCGAACGGGCTGCATTTTTATAGTAATGCCCCTTTCCCGCTCAAGGTCCATTTGGTCCAAATATTGCTCTTTCATTTTTCTTTTCTCCACCGTCGATGTCAATTCCAAAAAACGGTCCGCCAGTGTTGACTTGCCGTGGTCTATATGAGCTATGATACAAAAATTGCGAATATTGTTTCCTTGCATTTTGTTCATTAAAACTTTACTCTATAATTAGAGCAAAAATAAGGTTTTTTAACAACAAAGAAAAAGGAGCTCGGAAAAATGAAAAGCAAGGTCAGAATGTTTTTGTCATCGCTTTTGGCGATTTTCTTTTTGTTCGGATGCGCCGGTACATTACTGCCTCGCTCAACAAGAAATACCGAAATAAAATGGGAGACCTACGATAAATTTGAAAAAATTTATAATACAATAAGCAAAGGCCAAACAGAAGAACAGCTTAAAAAAATCGGCCTGGATCCCAAAATTATGCCCATAACTATTATGAGCGACAGAGAAATAAGAAGCGAGTACCTTCCAAACCAATCCATAAAAATTGATTATTTGGATGAAGGAGTTCAAGAATGTATAAAAGCAAAAAGTCAGTGTTTTGGATACAGCTTCAATTTTGAAAAAACACACGAAAAAAGAATAGGCAGTTTTTGGCTCGATACTCTTGGGATAAAAAGAAGAACTATAACTTCCGGGTGGAAATTCGTGGGCCGCGTACTATTGGTCATAAAAAAAGACAATATAGCCAGAGTTGTATATATTGAACGTTCAAGCGGCGACCCAATAATCAAAAAAAATACGAACACCACAAAGCCTCTCGGCCCGCTCCAAACCGCCGGAGAAGAGGCGGTAAAAATGGGAGTAGGCTCCACGTTTTAATAAATATAAAAAGATCCGGTGAGATTTGTTTCGTCCGGGTTTTTTTGTTTTCACTTATAGTATTTCTTCCGGTTCTACGGCCGTGGTAACGGCCTCTTTCTTGAATTTTTGCCTTAGAGACGAAACTATTTCAATAAGTTCATTGTTTTTTAGGTATTTCAGCAAGAGAAAACCTGCAGCCAGAGCCAAAATACCCGAAAAAAATCCCTGCATGAAAATTCCGAGAAAGGTGCTTATGTTAAAAACCGAGTCAAAAACATTCAAAAGTCCATAGGCTACAAAGCCCACCGCCACTGACGTAAGGGAAACTTGCCACAAGTTTTTTTCAACAAAACCGGTAATTGAACCGAAGCTTTTCTCAAAAAACATAAACAAAAGGAAAAAATTGATAACGGTACCGACAGAATAAGCCAGCGGGAGCATCAGCATGGAAACACCGTCAACATTCTCAACTCTCAAAATTTTCTCGAAAAACCCCGCAAAAAAAGATACGTTTTTGAACAAGAAAAGAAATATAAACGAAAAAACAATTATGGAAAGGGAGGAAATAATATTTACAATGAGAGGAATTTTTGTTTTGCCAGCAGCGTAAAAAGCCCGAACCAAAAGAAGAATGAGCCCTTGGGCAAAAAGCGAAAGAGCGAATAGAGCCAAGGCGGCGGCGGTAAGGCGCGTATCCGTCCAAGTAAAAGCGCCCGCGCCTAAAACAACCCGAACTATCTGAGCGCGCAAAACTATAAACAAAACGGCAAAAGGCAAAAGCCAAAAAAGTATGTGGCGAAAACTTAAGACCACGGAAAAAATAAACTTATCTTTTTCTTTTTTTATAAAGTTGCTGGCCAATGAAGGAAAAGCCGCAACACTATAGCTTAAGGCTATTATACCCAATGGTATTGTTTGAAGATTTAAGGCGAGATTAAAAACGGCAATACTTCCAACTGCTAAAAATGAGGCCACGGCAGTAATAATGGTTAAAACTATCTGGTTTAAAGTAAGTCCCAGTGTACGCGGCAAGGAAAGCAGCATAAGTTTTTTTACTTCATTAAGGCGAAAATTTGTTGTAAATCTGGGAAAATATCCCAATGAAACGAGGGAAGGAACCTGCACCAGAAGATGAAATGCCGCGCCCACGGCAACACCCCAAACTATGCCGGCAAGCCCAAAAACGGGATAAAGAACAACTAGGCCTAAAATAATTCCAACATTGTAAACAACGCCTGAAAGAGCATACGCTAAAAATCTCCTAAAAGACTGAATAACACTGGAGACTAAATTTGAAAGGCCCAAAAGGAGCGGAGAAAGCAAAAGAACGCGGGTAAACATTATCAGGGTATTTTTGTCAGCCACGGAAAAGCCGGGAGCAATGATTCCGGTGATATACGGCACGGCAAAAAAAGAAACGGCAACCAAAAAAATTATAAATACAAAAAATACCGAAAAAACCGAGTTCATAAATGAATGACTGGCTTCATCAGAAACTTTCTTTTTTTCCAAAAGAAAAGGAATAACCGCCGTAACGGAAACGAGGAAAAGGCCTACGGTGTACAAAAAGTCAGGCAAGCGAAAAGACGCATAGTATATATCCAATGTTTTTCCCGCGCCGAAAATGGAAGCCAGAAGGCGGTCCCTGAAAATAGCCAAAACCTTCGCGCCCACAGACGCGAAGGCCAGAAGAAAGGCTGTACGGTGCAAACCGCGAACCTCTCGGTTCAGAAAACTAAAAATCCTTGGCACTTTCGTTTAATTGACCCCTAATTACTTATGTTCAAATCATCCTGGCTTGTACCGGTATCCTCGTTTATCGGGGGAGCTGTTCTGTTCTCAGGAGCCGCTCCGGGAGGAGAAATATTTGTCAGAGCTTTCTTTCCGTTCTTTAGGTTTGACAAAATTTTTGGAACTTCTGCGTTGTCCGGATTAAGCGCCTCGATTCTTTCAAATTGGCCAATTGCATTTTGTGTCTGTCCGAGATTATCGTAGGCCAGCCCCAAAAAGTATCGCGCGTTGGAATAGTCGGGACTTAAGGTGATAGTTCTTTCAAGAATAGCTTTGGAGTTCTCGTAGTCCCCGGCTTGATAGTAAAGAAGTCCCAGCTGGAAAAGTATACCGATATCGTTGGGGGCTGTCAGGCGAGCTTGCTCGGTCTGCCTTATGGCACCCTGCAAATCACCCTCTTGGGCAGCAATTTGAGAAAGAAGGAAAAGAGCATCCGTATAATCTCCTTTTATCTTCAAGGCAGAGTTAAGGAACGACTTGGCTTCTTCGTTGTTTCCATACTGAGCTTCAACCTGCGCTGAGTAGAAAAGCGGAGTCGGGTCTGTGGGGGCCACTTCCGAAGCCGAGCTGTAGGAACTTAGTGCCACATCTCTGGTGCCTTCTATCTGGAAAGGAATAATATTTTGGTAAACACTGCCCAAAGTATTCCAGTTCAGGGGATCCACCGGATTTATGTTGGTGGCTTGCTGGGCGTGCTGTATCGTGAAAGCAAGCATATTTTGAAACTGTATTTTCATTTCTTCTTGAGGCAAATTTTGTGACAAGAGCCTGGAAAGCTGAAGCAAACCAATCTGGCTTAAGCTTCGCTCAAACCTATCCTGGTCGTCAAATTGAGTTGCCTTAAGAATGAGATTTTCACCATTGTCCAAATTGCCGTCAACATTAACTGCCGCTATTCCGCGATTGTAAGAAAGAGCAGCCCAATACTTTTGGAAAAACAGATAAAAAGTCGCAACGCTCCCTATAAGCAAAAGGACTATGAGCAGAGAAGAAACAAATCCAACGCTGGTTTTATTGGCAAAAGAGAAGACTTTTAAGTTTATTATGCCGCTTTTTACAAGCATTGCGAAAAAAGTGCCGGTGACAAAAAACGACAAAACAAACAAGAAATTGCTTGTAGAATAAATAATGTTGAAAGTCCACAAATAAACGGAACCCAGAAAAGAAACCAACAGAAGACTTTTTGTAACGCTGTTTTCTGAATAGCCAACGGATTTAAACCCATAATAAAGAATAAAAAGAAGGAAAGACAGCCATGCCAAAACTCCCAAAACACCGCCCGTCGCGGCAAAAGTTGGAATAAGGCCTATACCGCTTGCAAACCGCGTGTTCCAAAAAATAGTTTGATTTATTTCTGCCGGTTTGAACTTTATCCAGTCATAAACAAAAGTATTGGGGCCGGAGCCGAAAATAAAGGCCAGCGGGCCCTGTTCCCAGGCACTTTTTACCACATCATAAGTAGCACTCCAGGAAGGCCTTACGTCCACCGAACTTAGCCCGGCAGAGTTAATTAGGTCTCCAACAAAAGGCTGGGCAAGAACAAAAAACATCGCAACAAGAATAATAAGCAGCGGCAACCGGGCAAAATTTCGCGTATCTCCCTGTGAAGAAAAAAGATAAACCAAAAGCACCAGTAAAAGCGAACCGAAAACAATCCATGCAGCTGTAAAATTGATAAGCGCCATGGATAAAAGCGACATGCCTAAAACCGAATACAAGAATATTCTAATATTCTTTTTGGCATCAAAAAATTCAAGAAAAATGATGGCAACAAGCGCTACGAGACCGAAGAAAATGGCAAGTTCGCTCCATGCGCCTAAAAAGCTATCAATCCTTGAGGAGGACAGGGCGCCGAAATTTAAGCTTAAAACGGAATGAGCAAATTGCAGAATAAAAACAACAATTGAAGACAGAATAATCGCGGAAAAAAAGTTTAAAATTCTTTTTTCGGAAGAAAATATGGAAGTTATCAGAAAAAACGAAATTACCGAAAAAAGGAGAAAAAAGAATGTTCCCACTTCTCCGCCTGATCCAAACAAAGAAACGGCCATCGGCTTGGCGAAAAAGGAAGATACAAGATACACCGCAAGCAGCCCAAGCAGAGAAAGAAAAATAAAACTTTTGGAATACTTAACAGCGCCTTCCTGTAAAATATGAATCAGATAAAAAACAATCGCCGCTAAAATCAATGTAAAGAACAGAAGGGATTTGCTTATACCCAAAGAAGCTCCACCTCCGAAAGGCCAAGCCCAAAAAGGCAAGAGAAAACCAAGCGCCAAAAAAACATAATAAGCCAGCTTTTCCCACTTAATTGTTGCTCTTGGTCGACTTGCGGGCTTTTTTTCTTCTTCGAAAGAAATCTCCATTCCTTCGTCTTCAATAGTTATTTCAGACATAATAAAACAAACAAATTAATATTAAATTTATACATATAATAATATATAAAAATCAGATTATGTACAACATGTTTATAAATACTTTACAAGAACAAAAAATTGTGCTATGTTTAAAAAGGTTTTCGCGTCGGATAGTTGCTCCCCGCCACAACTTCGCAGATGTTGGAGGGAGAGAGGAAAGTCCGAACACTCACTTTGTCACAACATGGCAAAAAAATCTTTGATAAAGTAGCAAGGTAGCAGGTAACGCCTGCCTGGAGCAATCCAAGAGGTGCGAACAGAAACGACCCGGTTAAGTCCGGCTGAAACGGCTAAATCCTTACCCGAGTGCAAGGCCGAGTCCCGCTACTAAAGCGGGAAGTGCCGCTTGACCCCGATAAGCAATTATCGCGGGCAGATAAATAACTATCGTCCGCCCTGAGCGGATACAGAATTCGGCTTATAGGCGCGAAAACCAACACAAAAACCCCTTAGGGGGTTTTTGTGTTTTCTTCTTAAATTTCAGACAATTCTTGGGAAAGTTTTCTAAAATCTGAGAGTTTCTCCGCCAAGTCCTCTTCCCTTCCTTCGTTTTCCAGCCTGCTCACCTCTTTCGCCAACGATTCCAGTCTTTCTTTTACGTCTTCCTTTCTGAATTCTTTTACAAGAGTCTCGTGTTCTTTGTTTATGTCCTTTAATCCTTCGTAAAAAAGCTCTGCTTCAAAAGCCAGCCTGTCGCGATAGTCTTTGCCTTTTTTCTTTTCTTCAAAAACATCCGAAAAATTTTGTTTTATAAAATCGGGAAGGAAATTTTTTTCTTTTTTCCAGAAATATATGCCCATTATCCTTTCGCCCAAAAGAATTTTTCTCTTTTTTGCCGATTCAACGGGCGCTTCATCTTCAGAAAAAGCTGACATTGAGCCGGCTGTTTTTCCTGTCTTTGCTTCAAGCTTTTTGAATTCTTCCAGAACAACCCGCTCGTTCACTCCTATTTTTTTGGAAATTTCCGATACCCAGTGAGTTTTTTCAATTTCGCTTTGAACGGACAATACATAGGGCAGAACTTTTTTCTCCACCTCAAGCTTGAATCGCCTAGAGTCACTGCTGTATCTTTTTCCCAAAATATTCAGATAAAAATCAATGACGTGCTTCGCTCCATTAACCGCGGAGAGCCAAACATCTTTGTCCGCCAGAATTATATCAGCCGGATCTTTCCCCTCGTCCAAAGAAACCGCCCTTACTTCCAGTCCTTTCTCCAGCGCCAGGTCAATGCTTCGCTTGGCAGCCAAAAGACCCGCTTCGTCGCTGTCAAAGGCCATAACCAGATTATCTGTAAGTCGTTTTATCTTCTCCAGATGTTGCGCGGTAAGAGCTGTGCCGGAAACCGCCACTGCGTTGGTTGTGCCGACCTGGTGTGCCATAACAACATCCATCTGGCCTTCCACCAAAACACAGGCATCTTTTTTTCTTATTTCCACCTTGGCTAGGTCAAACCCGTAAAGTATTTTTGATTTGTCAAATAAAATTGTTTGTGGGGTATTGATGTATTTGCCAACCCCCTCTTTTTCCGGCCCGAATATACGGCCGGAAAAACCTACCACCCTGCCTGAATCATCTTTTAAAGGAAACATTATCCTGCCGCGGAAGCGGTCGTAATAATCGTTTTGTATTTTGTTTCTTGTATCTTGTTTCTTCACTACAAGCCCGGCCTTTTCCATGGCGCCGGCCGAGTATCCCTTGCCTTTTAGATAATTAAAAAGATGCCTCCATCCCCTGTTTTCCGCAGGAGAAAAACCTATGTTGAATTCTTTCAGCGAGTTGTTGGTTAGCCCGCGCTTTCTTAAATAATCCAAGGCCTCTTTGTTTGAAACAAGTTCTTTTTGGTAAAAATTGGTCGCGTCCTTCAAAAGATCCAAGAGATTTGTTTTTTCACTGGCCATTCTCGGGTCTTGGCGGGTGAGTGTTACCCCCGCCCGGTCAGCCAAAGTGCGCAACGCATCCACGAATTCCACTCCTTCAATTTGTTTTACGAATTCAAACATGTCCCCGCCCCGGTTGCAGCCGAAGCAATGCCAAATTTCTCGCGGAGGAGAAACGTAAAAAGACGGCGCCTTTTCGGAATGAAACGGGCAAACCGCCTTGTAGTTGCCTCCCGCCTTTTGGAGCTTTATGTAAGAGCCCACAACGTCCACAATGCTAAGTCTCTGCTTTATTTGTTCAACGGGAGAACTCATACCATTACTTTATCTCAAAAGTCCTCAAAAAGCAAAAATCCCCGCCTTGGGCGGGGTTTTTATTGAGATTGCTTTCGGGGTTTCGCCAAATACGGCGAGTCGGTAATGTCTATTTTTTTTCCCGAATAAAGAACACTCCATAAAAGCATGTCTGTTTTCTTTCTTATTTGTTCATAGTCGTACCCGAACACGTTGGCCAGGTGATGGATAATGTCTCCCCGTCTCGTAACATAGAAAAATTTCCGGGAGCCCGTGGCGTCTATGCTTGTTTCAAGAAACAGATTTGTCCCCTCTTTTGGATACACGATAATATTGCCTCCGGGAACTTTCTTTTTCGAAAAGAAACCGGCAAGAAAAGGATTGTATATGCGAAGTTCGCATACGGGAACTTTCAAAATATCGGAGAGCTCCTGCCAGCTTTTGGATGTTCTCGTTGCCGCCGTGTTTAAATTTTTGGCCAACCTTTCTATTGTATCTTTTTGCTCACAGTAAAGATTGTAGTAAAGAGAAACGCCCTGAAGATACTGAAATGTCTCTATTTTAACCAGGCCTTTGGTGACCCTGCCGGGTCCTCCGTTGTAAGCCTGAATAACCTTGGACTTTAACTCCGCGCCGGAATAATATTTTTCAAACCGCTTCGAAAGATAAGCAAGGTACTTTACGCCCGCTTCATTTATGTTTTTAACTTTCATAAACTTTTGAGTTTTCGGCATTACCTGCATTATCCCCCTGGCGCCGGCCGAAGACATGAGATAGTTTCCTCCGCTTTCATACATTGCCACAACCAGGACAAGAACTCCTAGATCTTTTACACAGTATTTTTTTTCGTATTTTTTAACATATCCCTGAAGTTCGTCCCAATGAAGCATCGTTTTTTTATAAGCTGAAAGGAAAGAAAAAGATATGTCACAGTCGACTTTTTCCGAAGCAAAAACCGGCGCCGGCAGACAAGAAAACAAGAAAATAAGAAAACAGAAAATAAAGAATACTTTTTTCATTTTTTCACCTCTCAAGGAACTTGTTCAATTATCTTTTATGTATACCATATTTTTGTTTTTGTTTTAAATTGATTTTTGAGAATTCTGTGATATATTAATAAAATAAACAGTCACCTTGAAAACGAAAGGCGGAAAATATGTGCAACCTGGACCACGGCAGCTTTATGTATAAGCTGTTTGAAGAAATAGAGAAAAGAATAAAACTGGATGAAAAATTCGGAAAAATAGAATTTGGATTCATCCCTCCAAAAATTCAACACCCAAGTAATATTATTATAAGAATGGCAATAGGTACCACTTACACCAAGCTAAGACAAAGCCACAACATAAATTTCAGCGAAAATACCATTATGGACGTCGAGTCTATGAGCCCGAAAATTTTAGCAGGGATAATTATTCAAATGTCCATGCAGCTGACAAAAAAGATAAACGGATTGAAACCGATTACAAAACAATCAGATTTTGGAAACAAAAAAATATACTGGAATATTTTGGACGCCGTACTTGGGCTTTTTGTGGACAAGCTGGCCGAAGTGGCCTCCAACAAGCATTTTGAAGAAAAAATGAAATCAGTAGAAAATTTTATAAAACTGCTTCAGGCAAGTCCGCCCAAAAGAGAAAATTTCAACTAAACCCCCGCGACATATGCCGCGGGGGTTTTTATATAGTTTAAACTATTTTGTATAGATTATTTCTTGGCTTCCTCCTCTTTTGCGCCCGCGTCCTCACTCCCCTCTTCATCTTCCTCGTCGGAAAAGGTAATACCGGCTTTTTTGGAGCTCTCCAAGTCTTTTCTGTAACCCGTGCCGGCCGGAATAAGCCGGCCGATGATAACGTTCTCCTTGAGGCCTCTCAGCACGTCTTTACCTCCCTCTGTAGCCGTAGTAATAAGCACTCTGGCCGTATCCTGGAATGAAGCTGAAGAAAGGAAGCTTGAGGTGGAAAGCGACACCTTGGTAACACCCAAAAGAAGCTGTTCGGCTTCCGCTTCTTTGCCTCCTTCCTCTTTTACATTTTTATTTTTTTCAAGAAGAAGAGCCCTTTCCACTATTTTTTCAATGTTGAAATCGGTATCACCCGGATCTTTTATTCTGAAGCGAGAAAACATTTGCCTCACTATAATTTCTATGTGTTTATCGTGAATGGAGACTCCCTGATTTCTGTACACATAGCCCACTTCTTTCAAAATATAATTTTGGGCCGTTTTTTTGCCCGCCACTTTGAAAAGAATTTTTATATCTATAGCGCCGTCGGTAAGGGGATCGCCGGCCTTCACTTCGTCATTTTCTTTTACCAAAACTCTTTTCCCGAACGGAATAACATACTCCAGCGCTTCGCTGTCCTTTTTCTTGGATTTTGATTTTGTTGCCTTCGGATCCTTAACGCTTTCTTTGGAAGGCAAGATCAAAACTTTCTTTTCTTTTATTTCTTTTCCTTCGGTAACACTGGCCTCTTTTACTTCCAAAACAGTACCGTCCACTTCGCTAATAACGGCCAAATTAGAAGGCGTCCTCATCTCAAAAAGTTCTTCAACGCGGGGAAGGCCCAGAGTGATGTCCCCGCCTTTTGCGGCAACTCCACCCGTGTGGAAAGTTCTCATTGTAAGCTGGGTGCCGGGCTCTCCAATGGCCTGAGCGGCAACAATACCTACCGCCTCGCCAAGCTTAACGGGCTCGTTAATTCCAAGGTCGGAACCGTAGCACTTTTGGCAAACACCAAGGAAAGACTTGCAACTTAAAGGCGACCTTACGTGAACCTCGTTTATGTCCGATTCATTTATTTCCTCTGCTTCTTTGGCCGTAAGCAAGCGGCCTTTTTTAAAAGAAGAGCCGTTCTTTATTTCCAAATCCGAAGCCAAAACTCTACCCTTTAGCTTGTTGGCAAAATTACCCTCAAAAGTTGCCGCAGATGGTCTTCTAATTTTGCTTCCCTTTTTGTCTCCGCAATCTTCTTCTCCCACGATTACATCCTGTGCTACATCAACCAACCGCCTTGTAAGGTAACCGGCCTTGGCTGTTTTTAGAGCGGTGTCGGCTGTTCCTTTCCTTGCGCCGTGAGTAGAAATAAAATATTCCAAAACGTTAAGACCTTCTTTATAGGAAGAGATGATGGGAAAATCTATGGTTCTTCCTGCCGGGTTAACAACCAGTCCTTTCATTCCTGTCATTTGGTTTATTTGGCTCCACGAGCCCCGGGCAGCCGAAGAAACCATGCTGAAAACGGGACCAAACGGGTCCAGGCTCGCGGGAACCATTTCATCCACTTTTCTTTTTGCTTCGCTCCATATACCCGTTGATTTTTGGTATCTTTCATCAAAAGTAAGAAGCCCTTCTTCGTATTGCTTGTGTGCGTCTCTTCCTTTCTCCGCCGCCTCCTTGATAATAGATATTTTTTCCGCTGGTTCTCTAAGGTCGCCCATTCCCCAGGATATACCCGACTTTGTAGCGTATTGAAAACCGAAATTTTTTATTTTATCCAAAATACCCGCCATGGCTTTTGTGCCATAGTGTCCTATGAGATCTTCTATAAGCTTGGCCAGTCTTTTCTTGCCAAATTCTTCATTTATAAAGCCGTAATCCGAAGGCAAAACACTGTTGAAAAGCAACCTGCCCACGGTTGTTTCTATTACTTTGTCTTTAAGAACTTTGTATTTGGGGGTATCTGTCACTCTTACTTTTATGAGAGCTCTCAAATCAACAATATTAAAATCATACGCCAAAATAGCTTCGTTGGGTGTTGAAAAATATCTTCCCTCTCCTTCAACACCCGGCTGAACGCGCGTCATAAAAAAACATCCCAAAACTATGTCCTGCGAGGGGTTTACCACGGGGTCGCCCGTACGGGGAATAAGAAGGTTCTTGTCCGATGCCATTATTTCTCTCGCCTCTTCTTGAGCTTCGTTGCTTAAGGGAACATGAACGGCCATCTGGTCGCCATCGAAGTCGGCATTGAAGGCCGAGCAAACCAAAGGATGTACCTGAATGGCGTTGCCTTCAATAAGAATTGGCTGAAATGCCTGAATGCCCAAGCGGTGAAGAGTAGGAGCACGATTTAAAAGAACATATTTGTTCTTAATAACTTCTTCCAAAATCTCCCAAACATCGTCGGTTTTTTCTTCTATCAGCCGGTTGGCTCCGCGTATATTGTGAGCCAGCTCCCTGTTTATGAGATTGGATATTACAAACGGCCTGAAAAGTTCAAGCGCCATTTCTTTGGGCAAACCGCACTGGTTGAGCTTAAGATTCGGCCCGACTACGATAACGGACCTACCGGAGTAATCAACACGCTTACCCAAAAGATTTTGTCTAAATCTACCCTGCTTTCCTCTGAGCATGTCGGCCAAAGACCGGAGAGGCCTCTTCTGCGACTGGCTTACAACGGCTCCCTGCGCACGCCTTATAGAATTGTCTATCAAAGCATCTATTGATTCCTGGAGCATTCTTTTTTCGTTTCTTACAATTACATCGGGAGCTTTAAGATCAAGCAATCTTTTTAGCCTGTTGTTTCTATTTAAAACCCTTCTATAAAGGTCGTTGACATCAGAAGTGGCATGTCGGCCGCCGTCCAATTGAACCATTGGCCTCAATGCGGGCGGAATAACGGGAAGATTGGTAAGAAACATCCATTCGGGGCGAATATTGAGCCTTTTCATTGATTTAACCAAAGCTACCTGCCTGGATATTTTCTTTTTGTTCTGAGGGGAAGCCGCTTCGTATTTTTTTTCAAACTTTTCTCTAAGTTTGTCCAAATCTAGATTTTGGCAAATATCATACAAAGTTTCCGCTCCGGAACCAGCTTCAAAAAATTCTCCGTATTTCAAACTGAGCCGCCTGTAGGTAACTTCGTCAAAGACTTTGTTCAAAGCCACGCTTTCGATTTCCTTTTTCGCGGAAGTAACCATGCTCTTAAGGTCCGCCTTGTCTTTTTTGGATTCGGCTCTCTTTCTTTTTATTTTGTACTCCTTATCGAGAGCCTCAAAAATTTCAGCTCTCATTTTCTCGTCTACTTTGGTAACAATGTACCCGGCAAAATAAATCACTTTTTCCAAATCCGATATAGTCATGGACAAAATAAGGCCAAGCCGCGAGGGAACGCCGCGCAAAAACCAAATATGCGAGACCGGAGAAGCCAAGGCAATGTGCCCCATCCTTTCCCTTCTTACTACCGAGCGAGTTACTTCAACGCCACATTTTTCACATACAATCCCTTTGTATCTTATCCTCCTATACTTTCCGCAGTAACATTCATAATCCTTTTCCGGCCCAAAAATCCGCTCGTCAAAAAGACCGTCTCTTTCCGGCCGCTGTGTTCTGTAGTTTATTGTCTCCGCCTTTGTGACTTCGCCAAAAGACCACGACAAAATATCCTCAGGCGAGGCAAGTTTCAGCAAAATCGCGTCAAAATCTGTGGTTTTAGTGTTCATGGTCCTCGTTTTTTTCCAAAATTACGTTTAATGAAAGTCCTTTAAGTTCGTTTACTAAAACATGAAAAGAAGCTGGAATATTGGGATTTCTGAAGTTTTCCCCACGAATGATGGCATCAAAAACTCCGGTTCTTCCCAAAACGTCATCTGACTTTATTGTGAGCATTTCCTGAAGAGTATGGGCCGCTCCATATCCTTCAAGAGCCCAAACTTCCATTTCACCAAACCTCTGTCCTCCCCCCTGGGCCTTACCTCCCAAAGGCTGCTGAGTAATAAGAGAATACGGGCCAACGGACCTCATGTGAAGCTTGTCTTCAACCATGTGAATAAGTTTCATCATGTAAATCTGCCCTACTGCCACTTTTTGAGTGAACGATTCTCCTGTGCGGCCGTCAAAAAGCTTTACTTTCCCGTCTTCCGGCAAACCGGCGGCTTTCAATTCCTCTCTTATCTCACTCTCGGTAACTCCGGCAAACGGAGGAGTAATAGCCTGGTACTTTAACCTTTCGGCCGCCCAGCCAAGATGTGTTTCAAGAATTTGCCCTATATTCATTCGAGATGCCACCCCCAAAGGGTTGAGAATAATGTCAACCGGCGTACCATCTTCAAGATACGGCATATCTTCAATGGGCAAAATTTTTGAAATAACTCCTTTATTCCCGTGGCGTCCGGCAAGCTTGTCTCCAACAGAAACTTTTCTAAGCTGGGCCAGTTCAACTCTTATCTCTTTTATCACTCCCGTCTCAAGCTTGTCTCCCCTTTCCCTTGAGAAAACCTTTACTCCGATAACGCGCCCTCTTTTCCCGTGTTCAAGACGAAGAGAAGTATCTTTTACTTCTCTGGCTTTTTCTCCGAAAATTGACCGAAGAAGCCTTTCTTCGGGAGTAAGCTCTACTTCTCCCTTCGGCGATATCTTTCCCACCAAAATGTCACCGGCTCTTACTTCAGCCCCAACTCTAACTATGCCCTCTTCATCCAAATCTTTCAGTTTGTCTTCGCCAACGTTTGGAATATCATAAGTGGTAATTTCGGGGCCAAGTTTTGTGTCGCGCACTTTTATGGCAAATTCTTCAATGTGAATTGAGGTGAAAGTATCTTTTTCTACCAGGCGCTCGGAAAGTATAATAGCGTCTTCAAAGTTTGCGCCGCCCCAGGAGAGAAAAGCCACCAGAATATTTTTACCCAAGGCCAACTGTCCGTTTTCGGTTGAGCTGCTGTCGGCCATAACTTGGCCTTTTTTAACGGTGTCGCCAACGTCCACTATGGGACCCTGGTCTATTATTGTAAAATCGTTTGATCTTAAAAAATTAACTAGCGGATAATTTTTGTCTTTGCCCGTTTTATTCTTTACAATTATCTTTTCTGCGTCAACATATTTTACGGTACCCTCTTCCTCAGCAATAACAAGCCGTCCGCTATCACGGGCCGCTTTTTCTTCCCACCCCGTTGAAACCAGAGGCGTTTCAGGCCTAAGACAAGGAACTGCCTGCCTTTGCATGTTTGACCCCATCAGCGCCCTGTTAGCGTCGTCGTGCTCCAAAAAAGGAATAAGAGAAGTTGCCACGCTAAATCCCTGCTGTGAAGATACGTCTATAAAATCCACTTCGTTTTTGGCCACAATGCCGGGCTGAAGGCCGGCTCTGGCTTCAACTTCTTTGTCAGTGATATTTCCATCCTTATCGTAATTGATGCCGGCATGAGCTATATTGTATTTCGATTCCTCAAAGGCATCCAAATAAACAATTTCTCCGGTAATCTTCCCGTTTTTTATCCGTCTGTATGGTGTTTCTAAAATGCCGTATTCATTAAGGCGAGCATAAGTAGAGAGGTGTACAACCAATCCTATATTCGGACCCTCGGGCGTTTCAATGGGACAAATACGACCGTAGTGAGACGGGTGAACATCACGAACCTCAAATCCTGCCCTTTCTCTGGTAAGCCCTCCGGGGCCAAGCGCGGTAAGCCTTCGCAAGTGTTCAAGCTCAGAAAGAACATTTTCCTGACTCATAAACTGAGAGAGCTGATTGGTAGCAAAAAATTCTTTTACTATAGCCGAAAAAGGACGGGCATTTACAAGTTGAACAGAGGTGAGGGTTTCGGCGTCCAAGGTAGACATTCTGTCCTGAATTGCCTTTCTCATTCTGGTCATACCGACCCTCAATCTTTCCTGAAGCAGCTCTCCTATGGCTCTTATGCGCCTGTTTCCAAGATGGTCAATGTCGTCGGCTTCCGCCATTGGATTGTCGTTCAATTTTATTATTTCAGAGATAACAGCAATCAGGTCGTCCTTTGTAATTACACGAGGCTCGTTTTTAACGTTGTCCATGGGAAACCCGAGACGCTGGTTGAGCTTGTAACGCCCCACTTTTGAAAGATCATACCTGGATTCGTTAAACATGGCTTCAAGAAGCTCTTTGGCATTTTGAACAGTAGCCAGCTCGCCCGGCCTTATTCGCTTGAAAAGCTCTATAAAGGCCTCGTCGGAGCTTTTGGTCTCATCTTTTTCAAGAGTTTGCCTTATATAATCAACGTCTCCGAATTTTACTTTTTTAAAAGCATCGAGAATATCCTCGGTTGTTGAAAGTCCAAAAATTCTTAAAAGAGTGGTTACGGCCACTTTTCTTTTTCTGTCTATGCGAACAAAAATGGCGCCGTCAGATTCAGTTTCCATTTCAATCCAAGCGCCTCTATTGGGTATTATTTTTGCTCCAAAATTCTTCTTTCCTCTGTAAATGTTCATCGTAAAATACGCGCCAAAAGAGCGAGCCAGTTGAGAAACTATTACACGCTCTACTCCGTTGACCACAAACGTACCATGATTTGTCATCAGGGGAAAATCCGCTAGAAAAATTTCGTGTTCTTTTGTTTCTTTTGTAACTTTGTTTTTGAGGCGGACTTGTACTTTAAGCGACGCTTCATATGACATGCTGTTGGCCTTGGCATAATATTCATCGTGCTTGGGTTCTTCAATGGTAAAGCCCACGAAGTCCAACTCAAATTCTTTTTCAGCATAATCTTTTATGGGAGAAAATTCTTTGAATAACTCGGTCAGACCATCTTTAAGAAGCCAGTCAAACGATTTAAGCTGAACTTCTATAAGCTCCGGCGTTTCCGCAAGCGGCTGCTTATACTTTGAAAAGTATTTCTTTTCGAGCGCTGTAATTGACATAGCAAAATAAAGTACAAAAAGAACCCTTTTTTAACTTGGGTCGTATTTTTTGCTTATTTTATTATTGAAACATTGGGTGTTTAGACACCTTATATTTTATTGTAATCTTTTAAACAGAGGGCCGCAAGGGACCAAACTTGTGGATAACCTAGCACAAATGTCCAAAATGTGTCAACCCCCACCTCAGGACCGGATCTTGAGGTGGGGGTTGTGGATAACTTTTTACTCGGACTTTGTATAAAACCCCCTATCGGACATGTCCGATAGGGGGTTTTTACTATAGTTTTTTTAAAAATTTTGGCAGTTGCTTTACAGATTTGATAATATTTTCTTTTTTTACTCCGGCTTCAATAAAATCCTTTCTTTTCAAAGGACCGGTAAGTACTCCGACAAAAGACATTCCTGTACCCTGAGTCGCCTCGTAATCAATCAGGGTATCGCCTACATAAATAATTTCATTTTCGCATATTCCATTTTTAAAAGCCAAAGAAATAGGAACCATAAAAACGAGAGGATTGGGCTTTGAAAAGCTGTTCGCCTTGCGGCCGAAAATTATATCGAATTTTTCCAGTTCAAGTCCGGATAATCCATACGAATACCAAAGGGAATCTTCCATGCGGTTTGTTATAAGACCCAAAAAATATTCTTTTTTCTTCAACTGCAACAAAACTTCATTCATTCCCGGTACAAGGGGAAGCTTTATATCATTGAATCCCATTTTAAGAAAAAGGCGCTCAAATTCTTTTGCATCAATACCCGGCCACATTTTTTCCAAAAATTTAATCCATGCATGCCCCCAGTATTTTTTAACCTTCTCCTCGCTGAAAACCAGTCCCATTTCTTCTGCCACAATTTTGTGCGCTCTTATCCCTTCTTCATATGAATCAATGAGCGTTCCGTCTCCGTCAAAAAAAATAGCCTTTATTTTTTTCAAAATATACCGCCTTCTAAAATTTTCAAAGATAAAAAACTTAATTTGGTTCAGTTTAGCACGTTGTGATTTTTTGTCTATCTCAAGAATGGATTATGCTTTCTCTCTTCGCCTACAGTGCTTTCTTCCCCGTGACCGGGATAAATTTTGAAATCATCAGAAAAATCCATAAGCCTTTGAAGCGATTTTTTCATTTCCGCATAGTTGCCTCCGGGCAAATCCGTCCTTCCAATGGAGCCCTTAAACAGCGTATCTCCCGTAAAAATAACTTTTGAATTTTTTTCCACAAAGCAAACACCGTCCTTTGTGTGGCCAGGGGTTTCAATAACCTCAAAAAAAGAAGGATCTGAAACCTGAATATTAAGCTCTTTCTTGAGCTCTTCAACCGCTCCGGTGTGGTCAAAATGAGAATGTGTCAAAGATATACATTCGGGCTTTAAATTGGTTTTTTTAATAGCATCAATGATTTTTCCAGCCTCATCTCCGGGGTCTATAATAACGCAGGCGCTTTGCCTGGCTACTACGTAGCAGTTTGTTTGTATGGAGCCGACGATAATTTTGTATATTTTGAGCATATTTATTATTTTAGCACAAATTTCAGCCCGGCCGCTTATTGCGATCGGGCTTATTTTTTGCCTCTTTTCCGGAGGCATTCCAGTTTGTGCCTGGGGCGCGTCATTCTTCTCTTCTCTTTGTCTTCTTCCCACTCAACTTTTGTCATATCGTCGGGTCTTCTTTTCTCTTTTTGCTTTCCTTCAATTTTAGGCCCCCAGTATTCTACTCTTTCTCTTTTCTTTCGCTCCAGTTCAATATTCATTTTCTTTCTCCTTTCTTTATTTTTATTTTCTCTTGTCTCTTTCTTGCCATTTTTGCCACGTTACCAAAAGCGGGCTGGCAATGAAAAGAGATGAATAGGTTCCAAAAATTATTCCCAAAATAAGAGTGAGGGTGAAGTATTTCGTAGTATCGCCGCCGAATATGAAAAGAGAAAAGAGCACCAAAAGAATGGCCAAGCTTGTCTTTACAGAACGACCCATCACCTGTCTAAGGCTTTTTTCCACTGTGTCCTCAAAAGAAGTACCGATTCCTCTTCTTAAATTTTCCCTTGCTCTATCAAAAACAACAATAGTATCGTGAACAGAAAAGCCTAGAATAGTAAGAAGGGCAGTAACGAAAAGAATATCCACTTCAATATTGTAAAAATGGCCAAGGACAGCAAAAACACCCACCGGCAAACCGACAGCGTGAATAAGAGAAGCAATAGCCTCCACTCCATA
>CAZWRF010000004.1:0-33820 GCA_964636095.1 uncultured Candidatus Saccharibacteria bacterium
TGTTTATAAGATCTCTTGCGAGTTTTTCCACCTCCTCAGACGAGCCGAAAAACAGAGTTTTAATTTTTGAAGTTTTGGCGGCCAGGCTCCAGAAAACTCTCCGCCATAGAACCAAAAGAAAAGAAAGTATAAAAATGTCTATAATAAGATTTGTTTTTGGAGTGATTTGAAAGGCGGGAACAAGGTAAAAAACCAACATGCCGGCAATTCCCGAAACAGCCATGGTTTTTAGCACTCGCTCAAAAGTTTTTTTAAGTGAGGGGAAAAGATGAATGTCGTAAAGCCCGCTTATATAAAAAATAAAAAGCCACAAAATGTGGATATAAAGAAACGGTAATTGGTGGGACTGCCAGTCCTTTGCGTCGGCAAAAGACAAATAGCGCAAAGATAGCGCCAGATAAAGGCTGGCATAAAAAAGAATCAAGTCGCCCAGAACCAGGAGAAACGTCTTGAATTTTTTTGACAATATCATGGTTTATATTGTAGCATTAAGCTTAATGTCCGCAAGAACGATAAAATATATAGTGAACATCATTAAGGGCGGCCTTTTTGTCCTCCCTGCCACTTATTTGCTTGTAAGCAACAGTTTATTTTTTCCTTTTATCACCACAAAGGGGTTTTTTTTCAGGACCGTTGTTGAAATTTTGTTTTTTCTGTGGGTTTTTGTTTTGGTTTTTGACAAGAAATACAGGCCGAAATTCACTCCCGTTTTTGTAGCCGTAAGCGCTACTTTTTTGGTCCTGGTTTTGTCTACTATTTTTAGCCAACAGCCCTACCGTAGTTTTTGGTCCAATTTTGAAAGAATGGAGGGGCTCATTGGCCACATTCATCTTTTTGCTTATTTCCTTATTGTTTCCACTATATTTAAAACAAAAAAAGACTGGAAATGGTTTTTTACCGCAATGATATCTGTAAGCCTCATCGTCGCTTTTTACGGGCTCTTCCAGCTGGCCGGAGTATTTGCCACGCATCAGGGAAATAGGCTGGACGCCAGCTTGGGCAATGCCACTTATCTGGCCATTTTGATGATATTTCACATGGGCCTTTTGGCGCTGTTTTTCCACTGGTTTAAAAATATTTGGGCGCGTGTGGGCATCGGCCTGTTGTTTCTTTTTGAGTTTGTAATAATGTTTTACACTGCCACAAGGGGCTCCATTTTGGGGTTTATAGGCGGGTTGGGTCTTTTTGCTCTTTTGATGATTTTCTTTAACAAGAACAAAAAGGCAAAAATGATTGCCGGCGGGTCCATTCTTCTTATTTTAATTCTTGTCGGCGTGTTCATCGCCATAAGAAATGTTCCGTTTGTCCGCGACAATCCGGTTTTGGGCAGGTTTGCCTCCATTTCATTTACTGAAACAACGACTCAGTCCAGGCTTATTATTTGGAGCATGTCCTGGGAGGGCTTTCAGGAGCATCCCATTTTGGGCTGGGGGCTTGAAAACTACAACCTGGTTTTCAACAAATATTTCAAGCCGGCGCTGTGGAGGCAGGAGCCGTGGTTTGACCGTTCTCATGATATTGTTTTTGACTGGCTGATAACAACGGGTCTTTTGGGCTTTCTGGCCTATATGAGTATTTTTGGCGCGGCTATATACATGTTGTGGAAAGGATACAAGAAAAAGTATTTCAGCTTATTTGAAATGAGCATTATCATTTCTTTGTTTGCCGCCTACTTTTTCCACAATATTTTTGTTTTCGACAATCTCACTTCGTATTTTGCGTTTTACTCTGTTTTGGGTTTTGTAAGTTCTTCCGTAGTTTGGAGCCAAAAGCCCGATTTTTCCGAAAAGAAGCCGGGCGAGGAAATAGGTTTTGGCGGATACCTTGCCGTTACTTTTGCTTTTATTCTTACCATTTTTGCTCTTTATTTCGTAAACATAAAGCCGTTTATCGCGTGCCGCACTCTTCTCAACACCCTTGTCATTTCCGGGCATGGAGCAACTCCGGACCAGGTCCTCGCTCAGTTTGACAAAGTTTTTTCTTTGCATACTTTTGGAGACAGGGAAGCGGCCGAGCAGTTATCGAACTTTGCCACTCAAGTCGCCGCTAATTCAAATATTTCTACAGACGACAAGAAGAAAATTATGGACAAAGCCATAGCGGAAATGAAGCATCAGGTTGACCTCGACCCCGGGAATGCCAGGTACCAGCTTTTCCTCGGCAATCTTTATGCGCAGGCCGGAGACTACAACAATGCTCTGGCGGCCTTGAACAAGGCTCATCAGCTTTCTCCCAAAAAACAGCAGATTTATTTTCCAATCGCCGATATCTACTTTTCTACAAATGATTTAAACAATGCCGTATCCGTTTTGAAAGAAGCTTATGACCTGGACCCAAGCTACGACACGGCGGCCAAGTATTTGGCGGTGGCCTATATCGCGAACGGCCAGGAAGCAAAAGGAGAGGCTCTTCTTAAGGAAAAATACGGGTCCGCCTTAGTTGCCGACCAACAGCTTTTGAATGCGTATGCCAAGGTAGGGGATTATGAAAAAGTAAAAGAGATTTGGCAGGCGTTTATAGCAAAAGACCCCAACAATGCTCAATACCATGTAAGCTTGGCGGCTACTTATCTTAAAATAGGCGGCAACGACGAACAGGCCATCGCGGAGCTTCAGAAGGCGGAAGAGCTGAACCCCGATTTCAAGCAGGCCGCCGACTACTATATAAATGAAATAAAGGCGGGCCGAAACCCCGCCCAGTAGTTTTGGTGTTATAGTTTTTGGGTACGAAAGGAATGTTGCGAAACATTCCTTTTTATATTAGATTAACCGCAAGGAACATTGAAAACTCAACCGAAGGAGGATTATCGTGAAAAAGCCAAAGATAGGTATTATCGGAATCGGCATGGTTGGAACGCCGGTTAAAATGTGGTTTGAGAAGCGCAAGAAATACACGCGGGGCAAAAATCTTTTTTGCTTTGATAAATTTATAAAAGGATATTCCGACGACGTTTCCCGGGCCGACATTGTTTTTATTTGTCTGCCTACGCCGTCTCTGAAGGACGGGTCTTGTAATATTTCAATTGTGGAGTCGGCCATCGCCAAGCTTCCGGACAACGGCAAAAGAGATATTGTAATAAAATCTACCTTGCCGCCGGGAACTACGCGCCGCTTTTCTGTAAAACACAAAAGCAAGGGAAACTTTTTTTTCAATCCGGAGTTTTTGAAAGAATCCAGCTGGTGGTATGATTTTGTTTACCCCGACAGGCAGATTGTCGCGCCCGCCGAGATTACCGAAAGTTCTCTTCAAAAAGCCGAAAGTATTTTGAAGCTTTTGCCTGACGCGCCGTTTATGCGTCCGCTTTTGTTGTTTGAAGGAAAGGACGGGCAGGCGTTTATGACTGCTACCGAAGCAGAGCTCGGAAAGAACATGGCCAATTTTTATTTGGCTACGGAAGTGGTTCTCTACAATATACTTTTTGACCGGTGCGGGCTCATGGGGGCGGATTTTGAGAAAGCAAAAAAAATACTTACCAACGACAAGCGGATAGGCGAATACGGTTCGGAAGTTTCCCACAATCTTTACCGGGGATTTGGCGGAGCTTGCTTTACTAAGGATACGAATTCGGTGTTGGCTTTTGACAGAAAACTTTTGAAAGGGATAAAAAATTGCCGGGTTATAGACAAGCTCATACTTGAGGCAATGATTCTTTTCGACGAATGCATGATACTTTACAACAAAAACCTGCTGGCTTCGCAGGGTCTTACGTCCGAAGATGTCAGCAAGCACGATGACGAATTGAAGAAAAAACTCGAATCCGAAAGGAGGAAAGATGAATAAATATCTTGTAACCGGAGGGGCCGGATTTATCGGTTCTCACTTGGTTGAACGGCTGACAAAAGATGAAAATTGTCGGGTTCTTGTTTTGGACAAAAAGTGGAATATGCCCAATTGCATAAAAAAGCTCGACCCGATGAAGGTTATTTATTGGCAGTGCGACATAGCGGACGAACGGGAAGTGAGAAAATATTTTGAATGGTTCGGGCCGGAGTATGTTTTTCACCTTGCGGCCGAAGCGAGAATTCAGCCGTCTTTTAGCGACCCGCTTCTTTACTACAAATCCAATGTGGTTGGTACTCTGAATATAATGGAAATGTCCCGTGAAGCCGGAGTAAAAAGGATTGTTTATTCGGCATCTTCCTCGGCTTATGGCGAGCGGAGAGAAATGCCGCTCAAGGAAGACATGCTCTTGACGTCACAGGCTCTTCACACGTACGGTTCAACAAAGAGAATGGGTGAAATGATGATGAAAGACTTGGGGTGCTCCACAGGCGGGCCGGAAACCGTTTGCCTCCGGTATTTCAATGTATATGGCCCAAGACAGCCTACCGAAGGCGAATACGCCACGGTAATAGGAATTTTTCTGCGCCAGCTAAAAAATAAAAAACCCCTGACGGTTGTTTTCAGCGGCGAACAGCGAAGAGATTTTACCTACGTTTCCGATGTGGTGAATGCCAATATTTTGGCTATGTTTTCCACCGAAGCGGGCAAGGGAGAAGTAATAAACATAGGCGCGGGTAAAAACTATTCAGTGTGGGATGTGGCAAAGCTTGTTTTGGAGGTTCCCGCGGAAGCCGGTAATCTGGAGCTTCAGAGAAAGGATATGTGCGTGGTAATTCCCCGGAGAAGAGGAGAAGTGAGAGAAACCTTAGCTGATATTTCAAAAGCGAAAGAGCTTTTGGGCTGGAAGCCGGACGTTTCTCTGGAAGAGGGAATAGAGTTTGCAAGAAGGGAATATTTTTCCTAAAAATAAAGACAAACGCGGTCGTTACAACACGGCCGTGTTTTTTGTTATAATTGGGCAATGAGAATACTTATATTTTCGACAGCGTATTTTCCCTTTGTCGGCGGGGCGGAAGTGGCGGTCAAAGAAATTACCGGTCGAATCAATGATTTTGAGTTCGACCTTATAACGGCCAGGATAAAAAGAGATTTGCCGAAGTTTGAACGAATCGGAAATGTGAATGTTTACCGGGTGGGACCGGGCTTCGGTTTTTTGGATAAATTTCTTTTGCCTTTTTGGGGAGCGAGAAAAGCGAAGAAGCTTCACTTGAAAAATAAATATGATATTGCCTGGTCCATTATGGCAAGCCAGGCAAGTATTGCCGCTTCTTTTTTTAAGAAACAATTTCCGGGCGTTAAGTTGGTTTTAACCTTGCAGGAAGGAGACGAGGAAGAGCATCTTAAAAGATATGCACTTGGCAATAAGGTTTTGTACAACATTTTTATAAAGCCTTGGTATCTTCTTGTTTTTAAAAATGCCGACGGAGTTACAGCTATCAGTGAGTATTTGAAAAAAAGGGCGATTAAAAACGGAGTGAAGCGCCCGGTTCAAATTGTTCCCAACGGAGTGGACATTGAGCTTTTTTCGAAAGATTATCCGGAAAGTGAAATTGAAAATCTGAAAAAAGAGTTGGGAAAAAGACCCGGAGACAAGTTCGTAATTACGGTATCGCGCCTCGTTGAGAAAAACGCGGTTGGCGACCTGATAAAATCTCTTATTGTTTTGGGGGAATATTTTAAGCTGCTTATTGTAGGAGACGGTCCGGATATGGAAAAATTGAAAAAACTGGCGAAAGATAGCTGTGTTGAAAAAAGAGTTTTTTTTCTGGGCAGCATGAACTACGAAGACGTTCCGAAGTACTTGAAAATTTCGGATATATTTGTGCGCCCATCTTTGTCGGAGGGGATGGGTAATTCTTTTGTGGAAGCCATGGCGGCGGGTATTCCGGTGGTTGGCACGCCCGTGGGAGGTATTGTTGATTTTCTAAGAAATAAGGAAACAGGTTTATTTTGCGATGTTAAAAGTCCCAAAAGCATCGCTGACAGAGTAATATTTTTGGCGCAGAACAAATCTTTTAGCGACAAAATGGTGGAGCGCGCGAAAAAAATGGTAAAAGAAAAATATGATTGGAATTTTGTGTCCGAAAAGATGAAAAAAGCGTTATCCACAGAGACTTAATAAAAGGGTTGACTTTTCTCGCGAAGCCTGATATATAATAATCATGTGAGTGTTTCGCTCTAGAGCGGATCATTCTATGTCTGCACAAAACCCTGACTTTGGTCAGGGTTTTGTGTTTCCTCCGGGCAATTTAATGATTTCTTTTCTTTGTAATATTAAAATTTGTAAATAAAGATACTTGTTGCTTTCCTTTTCAGTTTATATAATTAGGTAAGAAGGAATGAATTTTGAGAACGAGCATTTTATCGGCCGGAAAGTAAATGGCACTCACATAAAGACATAGCATTGAGGATTTGCCTTTTCCGGCCGATAAAGTGTTGGTTCAGGATAAAATACAGAAGAATGTTTTATTGGCTCCGCATACAACATTCGGCGTAGGAGGTCCGGCAAAGTATTTTGCCGAGCCCGAAAGCGTTGAAGAGGTGCGGGAGTTTTCTGTTTGGGCCAGGGACGAAGGGCACCCTGTTTTTGTTTTGGGCGGAGGCTCAAACATTTTGGTTTCCGACAAAGGCTTTCACGGCCTTGTTTTAAAAAACAAATCAAAAAACGTTGAAGTTAAAAAAAATAAAATTTTTGCCGACTCGGGCGTGCTTCTTTCAAAAGTTATATCATTGGCGATCCAAAACAATCTTACGGGAGTGGAGTGGGCCATAGGAATTCCGGGAACGGTTGGCGGAGCGGTGTACGGCAACGCCGGCGCATGCGGCTATTCCATATCAAACAATATAAAAAATGTTAAGGTATTTGATTTGAAAGAATTAAGAATTAAGAATTATGAATTGCGAGATTGTGATTTTTACTATCGCGATTCGATTTTTAAGCGCGACAAAAATCTTGTTGTACTAAACGCCGTTTTCAATTTGAAGAAAGGAGAAGGAAAAGATATAAGAGAAAAAATAAAATACTTCGCAAAGGAGAGAGCCGATACGGCAAATATAAAAGAAAAATGCGCCGGCTGTTTCTTCAAGAACATTGATTGGAAAAGAAAAGACATAAATAAAAAAGAGCTTCTTTTAAAGTTTCCGGAGCTGAAGAAATTTTCCGACAAGCCGAAAATTTCCGCCGGTTTTCTTATTGATTTTCTGGATTTAAAAAGCCGGAAAATAGGTGGCGCTTTTATTTCCCAAAAACATGCTAATTTTATTTTAAATTCCGGACAGGCTTCTGCGGATGAAATAATGATGCTAGTTGCTTTGATAAAAAATAAAATTTATTCTCACTACGGTTTTGGACTTGAAGAGGAAGTGCAGCTCGTTGGATTCGATTAATCGAATCCAATCAGAAATTTTCAATTTTCAAAAATTTTTTTCAAAAAGTTATCCACACTTTTTTTGTTTTTTTATTTAATTTTTAACAAAAACATTCTAAAATTATATTAGAAGTGCTGATGAAATTTTTTTAAAACTTTTTATTGAAATTTTTTTTCGGCGCTCTGCATTTTAGCGTGACGCCCCGCCTCCGGCGGGGCACACCACGCAAAACTTTGCGGTCGATTTGTTAGTTAAAAATAAAAAAACAAATATGCCAGTTCGACGCAAAAGAACAACAAAAAAGAAAGCTCCGGCGAAGAAGAAAAAAGTTGTAAAGAAGAAAAAGGTGGTAAAGAAGAAGCCGGCCAAGAAGACCGCGAAAAAGAGAACGACGAAAAGAAAGACCGCCACAAAAAGAAAGACCACAAAAAGAAAGACCACAAAAAGAAAGACCACAAAAAGAAAGACCGTAAGAAAGAAGAAATAAGATCTTTTTTGTAGCCGAGCACTCACACGTTGAGTGCTCGGTTTTTTTTTGCTAGCATAAGGTAGTTATGAGCTGGATGAACAAATTATTTGGAGACGGCAACGAGCGTTTTTTAAGGCAATACCAGGATACCGTAAGGGAAATTAATGAACTTGAAAAAGACATTGAGGGCCTTTCGGATATTGACCTAAAGAAAAAAACCGAAGAATTTAAAAAGATTCTGACCGACGGCGGGGACCTGGACGGTATTTTGCCGCATGCCTTTGCCGTTGTAAGAGAAGCGGCAAAAAGAACTTTGAGCCAGCGCCACTTTGACGTTCAGCTTTTGGGCGGAATCATTCTTCATTACGGAAAAATTGCGGAGATGAAAACAGGCGAAGGAAAAACTCTTTCTTCAACCTTGCCCGTTTATCTCAATGCTCTTGAAGGAAACGGCGTCCACGTGGTTACGGTCAACGATTATCTTTCAAGAAGAGACGCCGTGTGGATGGGGCAGATATATCACTTTCTGGGGATGAGTGTCTCCTGCATTAACCACGACACCAGCTACATTTATGATCCAAGTCATACGCAAAGTCAAAATTCAAATCTCAAAAATCAAAACGACGATTTGGATTTGAAAAGTTCTGACGAAGAAAAACTCGATAAGGTGCGGGATACTTTGGGTTCGTTCAAGGTTGTACACGAGTTTCTTCGTCCGTGTTCAAGAAAAGAAGCTTACGACGCGGACATTACTTACGGCACGAATAACGAATTTGGTTTCGACTATTTGAGAGACTCAATGGCTTACCAAAAAGAACAGCTTACCCAAAGAGATTATAATTTTGCAATTGTTGACGAGATAGACTCCATTCTAATCGACGAAGCGCGCACCCCTCTTATTATTTCCGCGCCCGATGAAGAGTCGGCCGAGCTTTATAAAACTTTCTCGCATGTTGTTCCCCGGCTTGAGCCGGAAAAGCACTACACCGTGGATGAAAAACAAAAAGCAGTTTCCCTAACAGACGAGGGGATTGAAAAAGTTGAAAAAGTTTTGGGCATAAAAGATATCTACACGGAAAAAGGGATAAAATATGTCCATCATCTTCAGCAAGCTTTGCGGGCTGATGTTATTTTTAAAAAAGATAAAGACTATGTAGTAAAAAACGGCGAGATAATTATTGTGGACGAATTTACCGGTAGGCTGATGCCGGGAAGAAGATGGTCGGAAGGTCTTCACCAGGCCATAGAGGCCAAGGAAAACGTGCATGTTCAAAAAGAATCAAGAACATTGGCAAGTATTACTTTTCAAAATTATTTCAGAATGTACAAAAAACTTGCCGGAATGACGGGCACCGCCCTTACCTCGGCGGAAGAATTTCACAAAGTTTACAATCTGGATGTTGCGGCTATCCCCACCAACAATCCGCTGATAAGAAAAGACAAGCCGGACTTGGTTTTTACCACGGAAGAAGGCAAGCTCAAGGCCGTGGTGAAAGAAATAAAAAAGCGCCACGAAAAAGGCCAACCTGTTTTGGTGGGCACGGTTTCAATTGATAAAAACGAATACCTCTCGGCTTTATTGAAAAGCGAAGGAGTAAGACACCGGCTTCTCAATGCCAAACATCACGAAGAAGAAGGTGAAATTATTGCCCAGGCGGGAAGAAAAGGAATGGTTACTGTGGCTACCAACATGGCCGGGCGGGGAGTGGACATTGTTTTGGGGGGAAATCCTTCTGATGAAAAAGAAGCTGAGGAGGTGAAAAAATCCGGAGGGCTTTATGTTATGGGGACAGAGCGCCATGAGGCGAGAAGAATAGACAATCAGCTAAGGGGTCGTTCGGGAAGGCAGGGTGACCCGGGCGAGAGCCGGTTCTTTGTTTCTATGGAAGACGACCTTATGAGAATATTCGGTTCGGATAAAATAAAAAATATGATGAGCAGCCTCGGCGTACCCGAAGACCAGTCTATTGAGAACAGAATGGTATCAAAAGCCATTGAATCGGCGCAAACAAAGATAGAAGGCCTCAATTTTGACGCAAGAAAACATATTTTGGAGTACGACGATGTGATGAACAAACAGCGAACGAAGATATACAAAATGAGAAGAGACATTTTGTTTTCAGACGAAAAGGGGATTGAGGAAACGGTAAAAGAAATATTTGAAAAAGAAAATGAAGATGTCGCCGAACTGGAAAAGAAGAAAAAAGAAATGAGTGAAAATTTTGCCGGTTCGGCAAGAATACTTCTGCTTAGAGTAATAGACATGCTTTGGATGGACCACCTTGAGGTAATGGATTATACGCGTTCATCGGTAAGTCTTCGGGCTTATGGACAGCACGATCCGCTTGTTGAATACAAAAATGAAGGAGTAAGACTCTTCAGGGAACTTGAAATGGCGATAAGAGCCACTTTTATAAAATTGTTTTTAAACGCGGGCGGACCGGTGCAGCAGCCCCAAAACTCCATAACTATGAACGCGGCCAAAAAAGTACTCAAAGACAAGGACAAGGTCGGACGAAACGACCCCTGTCCGTGCGGTTCGGGGAAGAAATACAAGAAGTGCCACGGGACGTAGGGATATTTAAATTTTATAAACATGGAATCAAAAGAACACCACAGGCGGTCTGTTGTAAAATCAATTACTTTTAGAGTTGTGGTTTTGCTGGTTGATTATGTGGTGATTTTTGCCATAACTCGCCGCCATGACATAGCGATAGGCGTGCTTGTTGCCACCAACTTGGCAAGCACCATACTTTATTATCTCCACGAGCGCGTTTGGGCCAGGGTATCTTGGGGAAGACGCTAGCGGTTATACACAACCCGTTTTTTTATTTTTTTAAAAAGTGGTAGAATGTTAACAATATGAGCACATCAAATTCAATAGAAAAAATAGCGCGGGTACTGAGAACGGACAAAGACACCGTTGTTTCCGCGGAAAATTTTTTGGGCAAAATTTCGGGCAAGGAAAATGTTTTGGATAAAATAGTCAACCAAAACGAAAAACTTATGAAGGAAAAAAGAGAGGCCCTTGGTCTTAGCGTGTCGCAAAGCAGGGATATTTATGCCGCCCTCCTAACAAGAATACAAAAAGACGACGAGGCGTTGTTTGAGGCGCTGAACCAGCCGGTTTGTCTTACTCCCATAGGCTGTCAGCCTATTTTGGATGCGGCCAAAAAAGTTGCCGGTGTCGGAAAGGGGTTTTTCTTAAAAAAAGAAAAAGCCAGGGACTTTCTTATAAAAATTCCACCCCAAAACATTATAAGGACTTTGGGCTACAACAGCGCGGAAGAAATGCTTGAAAAAGAAAGTCTTCTTGAAATTTACAGCGCTCTGCGTTTTGTTGAAGACCCGCGCTGGCTGAACGAAACTTTCTTTAAGCAGTATGAATATCTGGCACCGGAGGATTTTGAAGAGAGGGAAATAGAGACTATTGTTTTGGGCGAAAGGTGGAAAGAGGTTGCAGAAAAGTTTCTGAAAAAAAAGCATCACAACATCAGCCACCTAAAGGAGCTCGGCGTTATTTTTGTGTTGCCGGCCGTTTTAAAAATAAGCGGAGAAACACTAAGAACGCTAAGTTTGGTTCTCCACTATCTTCACGAAATCGATTTTTACTCAAAGCTTTTCAGAAAATATGCCGATAAGCCCGATATGGCGCAAAGAATGCTGAAGTCTTTGAGGGGCGATGTAAGCGAAAAAAGGCCGCCTCTGGAGGATGTGGGAAAGACCTGGATGATAGTACAGAGGTACTTGGCCAAGGACGATAAAAATGACTGGCGTTTGTTTGAGCCCCACGTAAATCCGGAAGCTCTTCACTGGAAAAAGGCGGAAAACGACATCAGCCGCTTGGGAGAACATATAGACCACGTAAGCATAGACCTCGGTTTTTGGAAGGACCTGGATTGGGTTGGTGATTTTTATCCCACGGAAGCGGGCATAGATGTTCTCGTAAGTTTTAACCTGGTTGACACCGTGATGTCTTTGGTAAAAAAGCAGGAGATGATAAAGTATTTGTATCACCACCAAGAAGCTTTATGGAATAAAATATTTTCCGAATTTGTGGGCGAAGAAAAGATGGAGCAAATGGTGGTTGATAATTTTGAGAATGGGATTATAGAATTAGCATAAAATAATTTTTACTATGGATAATTTGGGAGACATTTTAAAAAGAGCCGCCACGGAAGGCTGGAGCACCGGCCATTTCAACATTTCCAATCTGGAACAGCTTAAAGCCATTATTTCAGCCGCGAAAGAGCTAAATTCGCCTGTTTTGATAGGGCTCTCTGAGGGAGAAAGAAAGTTTTTCGGACTGAAGCAAGCAGTTGAAATGGTAAAAATATTTAAAGAAGAATCGGGTCTTCCTATTTTTGTGAATCCCGACCATTCACACAGCGTAGAATCTGCCAAAGCCGCTTTTGACGCGGGCTTCACGTCCATCCACATAGACCTTTCAAAAGAATCCTACAAAGATAATTTGGAGGGCACCAAAGAGGTGGTGGATTATGTAAAGTCAAAAAACCCGAACGTTTCGGTTGAGGGAGAGCTGGGGTATCTGAGGGGCGAATCCAAAGTACAAAAAGAGATAATTGAAATAAAGCCCGAAGACCTAACGAAGCCCGAGGAAGCTGCTGAATTTGTAGAAAAAACCGGCGTGGACAGATTTTCCGGCGCATATGGGAACATCCACGGCATTGCTGCCAACGAACCAAAGCTGGATGTCGAGAGAATAAAAGACATTAGGAAAATTTTGCCTCCGGAAGTCTCTCTTGTTCTCCACGGAGGGTCGGGTATTTCCGATGAGCAAATGAAAGAAGCCATAAAGGCAGGCATTGCCAATATTCACATAAATACCGAAATAAGGATTGCTTATACGGTGGCTTTGAAAAAGTCTTTGGCCGATAATCCGGACGAAGTAGCGCCTTATAAAATTATGCCGCCGGTAGTTGAGGCGGTTAAAAACAAGGTCGTCGAAAAATTACAATTATTTGGAGGTGTAAATAAATTATAATTATTATGAAAGTATATGTAACAAGACGTGTTCCCGAATCGGGGATAAAAAAATTGGAAGAGAAGGGTTATGAAGTGGATGTTAACCCGGACGATAGGGTTTTAAGCAAAAAAGAGCTTCTCTCTGCCCTAAAAGCCAAGGCATACGATGCCGTCCTGTGTCTTTTAACGGATGCTATAGATGATGATGTTTTCAAGGCGGCTCCGGAAGCAAAGATTTTTGCCAACTACGCAGTAGGGTACAACAATATAGATATAAAAGCCGCGGAAGAAAACGGCAAGCTTGTAAGCAACACGCCGGGAGTATTGACCGAAACGGTGGCTGAATATGCGTTTGCTCTCGTTTTATCGATTGCTCACCGCATAGCCGAAGCCGATAAATTTACCAAAGCAGGAAAGTATGAAGGATGGGCTCCGACTCTTCTTTTGGGTACCGATGTTTCCGGAAAAACTTTGGGAATTGTGGGTCTCGGAAGAATAGGCTCAAGGGTGGCTTACCACGCCGTGAAAGGTTTTGGGATGAAAGTTGTTTATTATGACGTAAACAGGAACGAAGACTTTGAAAAAGAGCTTGGCGCTGAATTTAGAGAAAGCGTGGACGATGTAATGAAAGAAGCAGACTTTGTTTCCGTTCACGTGCCCTTGCTGGATTCTACCCGTCATCTCATAAACGCGGACAGGCTTTCCATGATGAAAGAGGGCGCTTACTTGGTGAATACTTCAAGGGGGCCGGTTATTGACGAGAAAGCCCTGGTGGAGCACCTCAAAGCTAAAAAGATAAAAGGAGCGGCTCTTGATGTTTACGAAGAAGAGCCTAAGCTTGCCGCCGGATTGACAGAGCTTAATAACGTAATTCTTACTCCTCACATTGCTTCCGGCACCGAAGAAACCCGTTCAAAAATGTCGGAAATGGCGGCGGACAATATAATTGCCGCTCTCGAGGGACAAACTCCGCCAAATCTGGTGAAGGGATAATTAATCTTGCGTAAAAGGTAAAAAAATACTACCATTTACGACATGCAAGAAAAAGAAAAACTACAACTAAAAGCCGAAAAAAGAGAAGTTTTTGGCAAAAGGCTGTCGGTATTCCGCAAAGAGGGCAGTTTGCCGGCCGTTTTGTATGGGCCCAAAGATCCCAGCAGTTCTTTTTTCGTGGACTCGGGCGACTTTAAAAGAATTTGGAAAAAAGCGGGGGAAACGGGAATTGTCGAATTGGAAATTGCTGATTCATCAACCGGAAAGAGCGCAAAAAAACAAGTCCTTATTTATGACGTGGATATTGACCCTCTGCACAATGAGCCGAGGCATGTTGATTTTTACGTAGTTGACCTTACTAAAAAAACCACGGTTTCCGTGCCCCTAGCCTTTGAAGGCGAGGCTCCGGCCGTTAAATCCCTCGGAGGAGTTTTGGTTAAAGTTATCCATGAGCTTGAAGTAGAAGCTTTGCCCGAGGACCTTCCGTCTGAGCTTGAAGTTGATATTTCCGGGCTCAAGACTTTTGAAGATAAAGTAGCCGTCTCCGATATAAAAGTTCCTCAGGGTGTGGAAATTTTGGCCGAACCCGATGAGGTTGTGGCTTTGGTGGAAGAACCGAAAGAAGAAAAGCACGAGGAAGAAACGGCGACAATTGAGGATATTGAAGTGACGGGCGAGAAGAAGGAGGAAAAGGAAGAAGCCGCCTCTGCCGAAGGCTCCGGCGAGCCAAAGGAGAAGGAGGAGGAAAAATAGAAAAAGACAAATAGAATTTAGAATGTGGAATGCAGAATGTAGGGTTGGAATGGAGAATTTAGAATTTGAGATTCTATGTTCAAGATTCTTGTTCAATATTCAACATTCAATATTCAACATTCAATGACAAGAATTGCATCAAAATATATTATTTTACTCTGCTTTTTATTTTTGATTGGCGGGTGTTTATTGGTTTTTGCCCAAGAAATTGACCCCAATGCCGTTACCGACCGCAAAGCTCAGCTTCAGGCCGAGCTGGACCTTTTGGAACAGCAGATAGAAGCTCAAAGGACGGTGATACAACAAAAGCAGATGGAGTCTACTACTCTTGAACGGGATATAGCCATTTTGGACGCGCAGATAAACAAAGCTCAGCTTGAGATAAGGGCCAGAAATCTCACTATAGACAGTTTGAATTCCGGTATTGCCGGTAAAACCAGCCTTATAACTGAGCTTGAAAAAAAGACCGAGGCGCAAAAAGTTTCTTTGGCCGAACTGTTAAGACAGGTTAACGAAAAAGACTCCACTAGCTTGGTGGAGATTGTTTTGGGATACGATACGCTGTCTGCCTTTTTCGATGACTTCAGTTCTTTCGAGTCAATCCAAAAAGAATTGAAAGTGTCTCTCGATGACATAAAAAACACTCAGGCTCAAACCGCGGACGAGAAAGCGGATCTTGAAAACAAAAAAACAGAGGAGATGGATCTAAGAAATATACAAGTGCTGGAAAAAACCCAGCTCGACCAGAAAGAAAGGGAGAAACAAAGTATTTTAAAAGAAACAAAAGGGGAAGAGGCAAAATATCAGCAAATTTTGGCGGCAAATCAAAAAACAGCTGCTTCCATAAGAAGCGAACTTTTTCTTTTGCAGGGATCGGCGGCTATCCCTTTTGAGAAAGCGGTTGAATATGCCAACGCGGCCTGGAAAGCCACCGGGGTTCGCCCCGCCTTTCTTTTGGGAATTATTTCGTATGAATCGGAACTTGGGGCCAACCTGGGTACCGGAAACTACTTGGATGACCTTTATAAATGCTACAGAAGCCTTGGCTACATTACGTCGGCTGAAAAGCAAAAAGCGGCCTTCCTGGCCGTTACAAGTGAACTTGGGTACAATCCCGACAGCATGCCTGTTTCAAAAGCGCCCTACTACGGATGCGGAGGCGCCATGGGACCCGCGCAATTCATGCCGACAACTTGGCAGCTTTATTCAAGCCGAGTGTCACAGCTTACGGGCCATAATCCGGCCGATCCGTGGGATCCGGGTGACGCTTTCATGGCGGCGGCCCTTCTTCTTAAAGACAACGGCGCCGCCGCGGGCGGATACACGGCGGAAAGAACAGCCGCCCTTAGGTATTTTGCGGGCGGCAACTGGAACAAGCCTTCTTACGCGTTTTACGGAGACGACGTAATGGAGCTGGCCACGAAGTACCAGAACCAGATAAATATAATATCTAAATAATCAATATCCAATATCCAACACCCAATAAGCTTATTGAATATTAAAATATTTGAGCGTTGAATGAGTGTTGATTATTGGGTGTTGGATATTTTGGAAATATAGTCCACTACAGGGCTTAGGTTTCCTCCCAAAATTTTCTCTATATTGTGCCACTTTTTATTGAAACGGTGGTCGGTGATTCTGTCCTGCATAAAATTGTATGTTCTTATTTTTTCCGAGCGGTCCTGGGTGCCGATCTGTTCTCTTCTTAAACTGCCCACCGATTCTCCTTTTTTCTCTTCCTCCATTTGCATAAGTTTAGCCCGCAGTATTTTCATGGCTTCTTCTCGGTTTCTTTGCTGGTTTCTTTGGCTTTCGCTTTTTACCGCTATGCCGGTGGGCTTGTGTACGATTCGCACAGCAGTTTCAACTTTGTTTACATTTTGCCCGCCCTTTCCGCCGGAGCGAGAAAATCCGATTTCCAAATCATCCGGTCTTATCTCCAGCGATGTTTCCGGATAAACCGGTAAAATCGAAACAGAGGCGGTGGACGTGTGGATTCTTCCGGATTTTTCGGTCGCAGGAATTCTCTGTACGCGGTGAACTCCCGCTTCATGGCGGAGTTTTTTGTAGGCTTCGGGATTTTTTACTTCAAAAACAATTTCTTTGTATCCGCCCAGTTCGTCTTTCGACTCGTCAACAAGCGCCGTTTTCCAATTTTGTGATTCGGCGTATTTTGTGTACATCAAATAAAGATCGCCGGCAAAAAGGGCGGCTTCTTTGCCCCCGGCGCCGGCGCGGATCTCCATTATAATGGTTGATGGCGAAGTCATTACTTTTTGACTCTTGGTTTTTTTTCTTTTTTGATAGCTTTTATCTCTTTGGTTTTTTCCATTTTTTGCTTGAATTTCTCAACTCTTCCGGCCGTGTCAATAAGTTTTTCTTTTCCGCTGAAAAACGGGTGGCAATTGGCGCAAATTTCCACGGAAATATCCTTACCGGTGGACCCGGTTTTTATTATGTTTCCGCAGGCGCAGGTAATCGTTGTTTTTGAATTGTACTCAGGGTGTATTTCTTTTTTCATGGCATGCATCTTGATAAATTTTGTTTAATTGTTTAGACTAGATTTTATGGCTGATACCAATATAGATACCAAATCTGACGATAAAAAGCAAGCGGACTTCCTCAAAAAAATTGAGGAAATGTATCGAGCCGGGGTTCACTTCGGCTATTCGCGTTCTACGAGGCACCCCAAAATGAAACCGTTTTTTTACGGCCTAAGCCACGATTCCGAGATTTTTAATCTGGAAGTGGTTCATGAGTATCTTGAGAAAGCGATGGAGTTTTTGAAGGAGCTGGGCTCGCGGGGAGACAAAGTTTTGCTTGTGGCAACAAAAGCCGAGGCCGGAGATCTTGTTGAAAAAATGGGAAGAGATCTTGGTCTGCCGTACGTTACGGAAAGGTGGCTTGGCGGCACCCTTACCAATTTTGATATCCTTAAAAAAAGGATAGCTTATCTTGAGGAACTCTCAGATAAAAAAGAATCCGGCGATTTTTCTTCGGAAAGCAAGAAAGAGTCTTCACGCTTGGAAAAACAATTTTTAAAGATGGACAAAAATCTTGGAGGAGTGAAAAACATGAAGGAAATTCCTTCCGCTCTTTTTATTGTTGATACCAATGTAGAAGAAACGGCGCTGGCAGAAGCCCGAAAAAGAAATATACCGGTAATAGCTGTTTTAAACAGCGACTGCGATCCTACAGGCATAGATTATCCGATACCGGGCAACGACTCCTCTGTCTCCAGTCTGAGATATCTTTTAGGCAAGCTGTCGGAAGCATATAAGGAAGGAGTAAAAAGTCAAAAAAAAGAAAGCAAAGAAGAGGAAGAAAAAATTTCTAATTAACCTAATTTCTAATTCATCTAATAAAAAATGGATAAAATAAAAAATTTAAGAGAAAAAACAGGAATATCAATAATGATGTGCAAAAAGGCGCTTGAAGAAGCGGGCGGTGACGAAAAGAAAGCCATGGAGTGGCTTCGCGAGCGCGGAATAGAAGTGGCGGAAAAAAAAGCAAGCCGCGGAACATCCGCCGGCATCATTGATTCTTACATTCACGGCAACGGGCAGGTTGGAGTTTTAGTGGAGTTAAAAAGCGAAACTGATTTTGTGGCCAGAAACGAAGAATTCAAGGACCTCGCGCACGACATTGCTATGCACATAGCAGCTTCCGAGCCGGAGAGCGTTGAAAGTCTTCTTGAACAGCCGTTCATAAAAGACCCCGCTACGACGATTTCCGAATATATAAAAGGCTTTATACAAAAATTCGGGGAAAATATAGAAGTCGGCCGATTTGAGCGATTTTCGCTTTAAAATATTTTATGTCTATTTTTTCTTTCGCCATTTGGGTTTTTGCGGTGTCTCTTTCGGGGGCGCTGGTCCTTGTCGGTACCGGATTTTTTTTCACAAGAGGATTAAAAGCCGAGCAGTTTCGCCGAGAGCTTGTTTGCATGGATTCATTTTTCAATGATATCTCCGTGTCGTTTTCTTTTTTGAAAGTCTTTAAAAAATTTTTAAGCGGATTTTATTTTTCCTGGGCGGACAGGTTTGGCAACGCTTACTTTAAAAAATATTATAAAAAATACTATTGTCTTTTTCTCAATTTTGTCCACGGCCGTCATGCCGTGGAGAAAAACGGATGCGACGGATACTGGGGGAAGCTGAACGGAAACGGTAAAAAAACTAAAAAGTAGCCGGGATAGCTCAGTTGGTTAGAGCAACGGTTTTGTAAACCGTAGGTCGGAGGTTCGAATCCTCTTCCCGGCTCAAAAATGCTATAATTATATCCGATGAGAAGTAAATATAAATTTCTTTTTTGGAGTGTTGTTCCTGTGGTAATTTTGGCTGTTTGCGGATTTTTAGGGTATCAAAATTATTCTTTGAGCGGTAAAAATCTTTTGCTCGAAAAAGACAAATCTTCTCTTTCGGCAGAAGTTTCCTCCACTACCGAAAGAATAAACATGCTTCAAAAACAGCTTGACGACATTACGACGGAAAGAAATATTTTTGAAGACAGATACAACGACGAGAAAAAAAGGGAGGAAGACCTTTCCTTGCAGTTCAATTCGCTAAAAGATACGGTGGGAGTTCTTCAAAAGCTTTACACCACCGACCCCGAGCTTTTGAAGAAATATTCAAAAGTTTATTTTTTGAACGAAAATTATGTTCCCAAAGACCTTGTTGAGATAGACGAAAAGTATTTATACAACTCCGATAGAAATTTGCTGTTTTTAGGAAAGGTTCTGCCGTATCTTGAAGGAATGATGGATGACGCGCGGGCAGACGGGGTGGATTTGCAGGTTCTTTCCGCTTACCGCTCTTTTGGTGAGCAAGCCGGCCTGAAAGCGGCCTACACGGTAACATACGGTTCCGGCGCCAACCAATTCTCGGCCGACCAGGGATATTCCGAGCATCAGCTGGGCACCACCGTGGACTTTACCAATGCCGAAATGGACAGTTCCTTTTCATCAAATGTTTTTGATAACAGTGATACATACGCGTGGCTAGCTCAAAACGCGCAAAAATACGGATTTATTCTTTCTTATCCCAAAAACAACGGATACTACGTGTACGAACCTTGGCACTGGAGATTCATAGGAAGAAGCTTTGCCACTCGTCTTCACGAAGAAGGAAAAAGTTTTTATGACCTTGACCAGCGCCTTATAGATACCTACTTGGTTTCCTTTTTTGATTGATTTTTGGCATATTGAAAAAAGTTATTAGGTATAGTATCGTAATGTTATGACAAATCGCATGAGAAGCACGAAGTCGCATACCGGCAAGCGCCGGGCACATCACGGCCTGGAGGAGTCTTCTTTTGTGGCGTGTGAAAAATGCGGAGAAATGAAACTGCCTCACAGAGTTTGCGAAAACTGCGGCACCTACGGCAAGAGAGAAGTTATAGATATTTTGAAAAAACTTACAAAAAAAGAGAAAAAGAAAAAAGAGAAAGAACTTCACGAACAGGAGAAGCACACGGAAAAAGGTTTGGATGCGGCAGAACTTTCAAAAAAATAAAATTTTATGGCCAATCGTCACTTATCAAGAAGTATAGCGATGCAAGTCCTTTTTGAATGGGACTTCAACGGTTGTACCGGTGATGAAATTGACGATGTAATAAAAAGAAACCTCAAAGAATTTGCTCCCGGTCTTCAAGACGCTCGGTTTGTTGACGGTTTGGTAAGGGGCGTCTTGAAAGAAAAGAAAAAGCTGGATTCTTTTATAGAAAAAACAGCTCCGGAATGGCCCATCGGGCAAATCGCTCTCGTGGACAGAAACGTTTTAAGGATAGGCCTTTACGAGCTTGTTTTCGGCAACCGCAGCGAGGTGCCCCCCAAAGTTGCCATAAACGAAGCCATTGAACTTGCCAAAACTTTCGGCGGGGAAACTTCCAGTAAATTTGTAAATGGTGTTTTGGGTACGGTTTACAGGGAAATGGGAGAACCGGACAAAGATAAAGTTCCCGAAAAGAAAAAAAGGGAGCCGGCTCTATCCGAAGATCTTGGAGGCGCTGTTGTTTATTATGAAAACCACAAAGGCGATGAGAAAGTTTTTCTTTTTGCCATGGTGCACGATGTTTTTGGTTATTGGACCTTGTCCAAGGGCCACCTTGAGGCGGGAGAAAATGCCGAGCAGGGTACAGTACGAGAAATAAAAGAAGAGCTTGGCTTGGATATAGAAATAAAAGAAAAGCTAGGCGAGAACGAATACGTTGCTTCCGACCCGGAAAGAGGACAGATAAAAAAGAAAGTTTCTTATTTTTTGGCCAAAGCCGCGGAAAAGCACATAAGAAGAGGGGATTCGGGGGGGCTGGACGATGCCCGGTGGTTCAAGGAGGAAGAGCTTTTGGACCTGAAGATATATGACGACCTGAAGCCGATAATTGCCAAAGCAATTAAGCTTCTCAAGGCAAAATCTTGAGAAGAATTATCAATTTTCAATTTTCAATCAATTGTCAATGGTTCGATTTTCAGATTTAGAAGAAAAACTAGGAATAAAATTCAACAATCCAAAATTACTGGAGGAGGCTTTTACGCACCGCTCTTTTTTGAATGAAAGAGGGAGGAAAGGACTTGTTCACAACGAGCGCCTGGAGTTTTTGGGCGACGCCGTTTTGGAAATAGGCGTTACCGAGTTTTTGTTCCACGAGTTTCCTCAAAAACCCGAAGGAGAGCTTACTGCTCTCCGAGCCGCGCTGGTAAATTCAGGTATGCTTTTTGAAGTGGCTAAAAAGCTCGGCCTTGAAAACTATATTCGGCTTTCAAAAGGAGAAGAGAAGGAATCGGGCAAGGGGAAGCACTTTATTTTGGCCAATTCGGTAGAAGCGCTGATAGGAGCCATTTATCTTGACCGGGGCTTTGATGTTTCGGTTGAATTTATAAAAAAGTTCGTTTGCGACAACCTTCAAATGGTCCTGGACAACAAGCTGTGGCAAGACGCCAAGAGTTTGTTTCAGGAGAAGGCTCAGGAAGTTACCGGTTTTACTCCCACATACGAAGTTTTGGAGGAAAGCGGGCCCGACCACAAAAAGCATTTTACCGTGGGCGTGTATTTGGACGAGGAAATGGTGGCCAGGGGCGACGGCTTTTCAAAGCAAGATGCGCAGAGAAACGCGGCAGAGGAGGCGCTGAGGGAAAAAGGTTGGGAGGAGTAGTTTTTAAACTACTTTAAATTTTTCGTAACATTAAAAAGGCCCCCGTCGGGAGCCTTTTGGTTTGATCTTTGCGGCGCTTCATTACCACACTTTTTTTTCTTTGCAATTCTTGTTTTGTCAGCTAGATTATCAGAACAGTCTTGAGTAATTAATTTTTTTGTCACCCAGCCAATCTACCAAGAACACAAAAAGAAGGAAAAAGGAAACTAGTCCAAAAGTGAAAGAAACAGAGAAAGTCAGTGCTTTAAAGTCCATAGCAACCAATTTGTAAACGAATATTCCTACCGTGAAAAAAATCGAGGTTGTAAAGAAAACAACCACAGCGATCCTCCTTTTGTTGGGCACAAATACTCCGACGAGACCGGGGTAAAACTTTATAAACAGCGCAGTGATTACAAAACCCGTTATGTTAATTATAGTCATTTTCCATACCTCCTTTTTAAAGAATATGTTTATTTTTCTGCCTACATCATAGCATCTTTTTTCGATATAGTCAAGGTTCTGTCCTGCCCCATATTTCATATAACGTTGTTTTGACGATGAAATGGAGGGGTGGTTTACAATAGGATAATTTGGGGTTTACAATAAGGTAAAAAATGGTTTACAATAAAAATATGGCTAAAAACAGAACAAAAGTAGCAAGTTTTATTATAAATAATGTGGAAGAACACCCTTCCGACATAGTTTCTTTGGTCGCTGATGAATTTGGTATTTCCAGACAAAGAGCACATGTTTATATTTCAAGAGAGGTATCTAAAGGGACTATAGTTAAAGTCGGTAAAACAAGATCTACAAAGTACTTTTTAGTTGGAGGCAAAAAGATAAATTTCAAGACAAAAATAACCCCGGACCTTGCAGAAGACACGATTTGGACTAAATATGTTAAACCGATAGTTTCTAACTTGCCGGAGGATATAAAAGAGATATGTGATTACGGATTTACTGAAATATTCAACAACGCAATTGACCATTCGGAAGGGGAGGTGATTTATACAGAGGTAGAAACAAACAATAAAAACATAACTTTTATTATTATTGATAATGGAATTGGTATTTTTCGGAAGATTCAGGACGCGTTGGGCTTGGAAACAGAAAGAGAAGCAATACTACATCTGTCTAAAGGGAAATTCACAACAGACCCTTCTAATCATACTGGGGAAGGAATATTTTTTTCTTCAAGGGCTGTTGATACTTTTTCAATATACTCAGATGGTTTATATTTTACATTCCAGGGGAAGGACTGGTTTTTATCAAGCGAAAAAATTGATGACATAGGAAAAGGGACTCTTATTAAAATGGTAGTTTCTATTGACTCAAAAAAGAGTTTAAAGGAAATTTTTAGAAGATACACAAACGAAGAGATTGGATTCGGCAAAACAACGGTTGCTGTTGCTTTGAGCGCAGACCCGGGTGATCCGCATGTATCAAGATCACAGGCGAAAAGACTTCTTTTGGGTTTAGACAAGTTTAAATGGATAGTCTTAGATTTTAAGGGCGTAAAGTCCGCTGGACAAGCATTTGTAGACGAAGTATTTCGTGTATTTAAAAATGAACATCCGGATATAAACATTCTCTACACAAATGCAAGCAAAGATGTTGAATCAATGATAAAGAGAGTTAATAAAGATGAGGAATTATCAAAAAAATAATTAAAATCTCCCAGAAAACAACCAAACAGTAAAGGGCTCCCGTCGGGGGCCCTTTTGTTTAATGAAAGAGTTACCACGCAATATTTGCATCCGAAGCTTCGGTATTGTCCTTTGCCCTCGCATTATAACTGCTTTTGGCGGTCGGTGTAGGACATATTTTGGGACCTTAGCTGTCGGTCTGGGTCGGTATCGGATATCGATAACATTTATAAAAACTCCGCCCTTTAGCGCCGTTTCCCTTCTTGGAAAACCTTGGTCGCGTTCACTCTTCCACTTTTGGTATACTAGCATACGGGAAAAATATGAGTCAACAATGTTTTCTTAATTTTTGTGCTAAAATAAATGCATATGAAAAATTTAACCAAAATTAATATTGCGAAGGTTTTTCGCTACACGGCAAGGATTCTGCTTGTTTTGGCTTCGGCCTTTTGGTTCGTATTTGCGCTTTTATCCGGCGCGGAGGAAGCCGGAGGCGGATTTATGGGAATTGTAAAAAACAGCCCCAACGCTTTGCCGTGGTTGGTGCTTTTTGTTTTTGTTTATATTTCTTTCAAGATGGAGCTTTTGGGGGGAATTGTAATAGCCATCTTGGGTATTCTTACCGTTTTCGCTTTTGATACGTTTGATTCGGCGATTACCTTTTTTGTCATATCTTTTCCTTTCATTCTTTTGGGAGGTTTATTGATCGCCAGCTGGTATCTGTCAAGAAAGTAAAAAATAAATTTCTATGTATCTCAAGCAGCTTCAGATAAAGGGCTTCAAGTCGTTCGGGAAAAGCACTACCCTGGATTTTCCCGCCGACATTTCCGCGGTGGTGGGGCCGAACGGCTCCGGAAAATCCAATGTCGTTGAATCTATTGCCTGGGTTTTGGGCGAACAATCCGTGAAAAGCCTGCGCGGCAAAAAGGGAGAAGACCTTATTTTCAACGGCTCTCCGTCCGCGCCGAAGACAAGCAAGGCTTCGGTTGTTTTGGCTTTTTCCGGCACCGGCCGGAGCGAGGATACGCTAATTGGACGCTCCGTTTACAGGGACGGCACGAACGAATATTTTCTCAACGGTTCTCGCTGCCGGCTTAAAGACGTCGTTGAGTTTTTGGGAAGCATAGGGTTGGGCGCTTCGCGCCACCATATTATAAGCCAGGGAGAAGCCGATAGGATATTAACCGCGTCTGCAAAAGAAAGAAAGCAAATGGTGGAAGATGCCCTGGGTCTTCGTGTTTACCAAATGAAACGAGACGAAAGCAAGCGCAAGCTTTTTCGAACGGAGGAAAACATGCGCCAAACAAAGAGCTTAAGAAACGAAATTCAGCCCCACCTCCGCTTTTTAAAAAAGCAGGTAGACAAAGCGTCCAAGGCGGCTCAGCTCAAGGAAAAACTGGAAGAAATGTATTCTTTTTACTTTTCCGGGCTGGACAAAAAATTTAAAAGCGAAATGGAAAAATTGTCTTCCGAAAGAATCGGGCTTCGAAGCCGATTTTCGGAAATTCAGAAAAAAGTTTCGGAGCTTAAAGAAAAAACGGTTTCTTTCGGCCGGGCAGAGAAAGAGAACACAAGCGGCATGGAAAAAATAAGCTCGCTCGAAAGAGAAATAGGAAGATACGAGGTGATGCTATCCCAGGCGAAAGCCCGCATGAAAGATGCCGAAAAAAAAGACGAGCCATTCTCACTGAACCTTAGGGAGGCGGAGATTTTTTTGACCAAATTCAAAAAAGGCGTGGAAGAGGCTCTGGGGGAAAAAAGTGTCGAAAAAATAAAAGAGATACTAACCTCTATAAAAAAAGAGCTGGACGCGTTTTACGGTTCTAATGTGTCCGACACCCAAGTCCACTTAGGTGCCGGACACCCAAGTAGCGTCTCCGGGAAAGAAAAAGAAAGGGAAGCGCTTCGTGCTCTTGAGAAAAAGTACAAGGAGCTCGCGGAGGCCTTAAAAGACGCGAAAGAAAAAGAAAATGTAAGGACGAGAGAAAAAGAAAAATCCATTGACTTTGAAAGAGAGCTTTACAGGGCCGAAATGGAGCTCAAAGAATCCGGAAACGCGCTTGATTCCGTGGAACTTAAGGAATCCCAGGTGTTGTTCAGACGGGGAGAAATGAAAAAAGATATTGAAGAGGCCGAAAATATTTTGGGAAAAAACATTGTTTTTCGCGAAGTGAAAAACCTGAGTGAAGGCGAAGTTGAGAAAGACTGGAGGGCGATAGAAAGAATGAAAATAAGGCTGGAGGAAAGCGGAAATATAGGCGGCGATGTTTTGAAAGAATACGACGAGGTGATAAAAAGAGACGAGTTTTTAGAAACTGAACTTAAAGATCTGGAAAGATCAGCCGAGTCCCTGAAAGAACTTATTTTAAAGATGGAAGAAAAGATAGGCACTGATTTTAAAAGCGGGATAGAGAAAATAAACGAAGAGTTTGGCAGGTTTTTTGGGCTGATGTTTAACGGCGGAAAGGCGGAATTGAGAATTAAGAATTATGAGTCAAGAATTAAGAACGAAGATGAACTGTCGGAGGCAGGATTGCCTGAGGAAACTTCAGCGGAGGTGGAGACAATAAAAGAAGAAGGAATAGAAATTTTGGTGAGCCTTCCACGGAAGAAAATAAGCTCGCTTGATGTGCTTTCCGGCGGAGAAAGGGCGCTTGCTTCCATTGCTCTTCTTTTTGCCATGTCTCGCGTAAATCCTCCGCCGTTTCTTATATTGGATGAAACGGACGCGGCCCTGGATGAATCCAACTCGCGCAAGTATGCTGCGATGCTAAAAGACCTTAGTAAAAACACTCAGCTTATTTTGGTGACCCACAACAGAGAAACTATGGAGGCGGCCAAGGTTCTCTACGGAGTTACAATGGATGGAAGCGGTATTTCCCGTCTTTTGTCCATAAAGTTTGAAGAGGCGGAACAGTTGACGGGTTAAATTTTGTTGCTATAATAAAACGAATGTTGAAGATAAGACTTACAAGAGTCGGAAGAAAACACGACCCTACATACAGGCTTGTTGTGGTTGATTCCAGAAAAGCGTCGCAAAGCGGGGCTTATTTGGAGAACCTCGGCTTTTACAACCCCAGAAAAACAGGGCCGGAGAAAAAAGCCTTGATGAGTGATTTTAAAGAAAAAGCCGACCGTGTTAAATATTGGATTTCTAAGGGGGCTCAGCTTTCTGGCACTGCCCATAATCTTTTGGTTGAGGCCAAAGTTATAGAAGGGAAGAAGGTAAATGTTTTTAAAGTAAATAAAAAGAGGATGGAGAAAAAGGCTGCGGCTGCCGCGGCAGAAGTAAAGGAAGAGGCGCCCAAAGCCGAAGAGGCCAAGGAAGCTCCGGCGCCCGAGGAAGAACCGGTGAACGAACCAGTAGAGGAGAAACCCACCGAGGAGAAAAAAGAAAATGCGGTTCCTGGATCATCCGTGAAAGAGGAAGAAAAAGGAGAGAAAGTCGAAGAACTTGACAAAAAATAGCTTTTTGTGTAGAATAGATAAAATATTGGAATAAGGTCGACCTTTAATATTTGTTAGTTTGAATTATAAGTTTAACCGAGAACGATTCATGGCTGAAAAGTTTAAAGACCAAGAATTTCTTGAGTACGTTGTGAAAGCGTTAGTTGACACACCGGACGCGGTTAAGGTTGAGCGTAAGGTTGATGAAATGGGGGTTTTGCTCAGTTTGCACATAGACCCTCAGGACATGGGTAAAATCATCGGCCGCAACGGCAACACCGCGAAAGCCATTCGCAATCTCTTGAGGGTCGTTGGCCTGAAAAATCAGGCTCGCGTAAACCTTAAGATCGAAGAGCCCGAAGGGGGAAGAGGCCCTTCACGCAAGGAAAGCGATAAAAGTGTTGACGATGTTGTGGACGACTTGAAACTCTAATTTATTTATAGAGAACAACGAAAAACCGTGCTATTATAATAGTACGGTTTTTCGTATGATTACGTTCCACATATTTACAATATTTCCGGAATCGCTAGCCAGTTACTTCAACAGCTCTATTTTGAAGCGGGCCCAAAACAAAAAGCTTGTTAGCATAAAGGTATACGACATAAGAAAGTATACTAAAGACAAACATAAAATAACCGACGACAAGCCGTTTGGAGGAGGTCCGGGCATGGTCTTTAAAATTGAACCCATCGTGAAAGCGATAGATTCAATCCTAAAATCAAAAATCAAAGATCAAAAATCAAAAGTCTTAGTTATTTTGACATCAGCATCCGGGAAGAATTTTAATCAAAAGTTAGCAATAAATTTCTCACAAAAATACGCCAATATTGCTATAATTTGCGGGAGATATGAAGGTGTGGACGAACGCGTAAAACGCGCGATTCAAGATTTGGGATTTAAGGTTCAAGAATTATCGGTCGGGCCTTATATTCTGACAGGAGGGGAGATTCCCGCCATGACAATCGTAGACGCTGTTTCAAGACACGTTCCCGGAGTTTTGGGAAAAGGAGGCTCTCTTGAAGAAAAAAAAGGTTCTTACCCGGTATACACCAGGCCGGAAGTTTTTGAATACAAGGGGAAAAAATACAGGGTTCCCAAAGTTTTGCTTTCCGGCGACCACAAAAAAATTGAAGCATGGCGAGAGCGTTTTTCAAAATCAATTCATAATTCATGATTCATAATTCTTAATTCATAGTTTATGGTTTGGCTTGTTTTGGCAATTGCCAGTTATTTTTTGAATGCCATTGTTTCTTTGGTGGACAAATTCCTTCTCTCGGAAAGGGTAAAAAATGCTTTTGCCTACGCTTTTTATTCCGGCGTTTTGTCGGCCGTTGCTTTTTTTCTGTGGCCGTTTGATTTTTCTTTTTTATCGCTTCGCTTTACCTTGATATCTTTTTTCGCCGGCGCAACTTTTTTCGGAGCGAATTACTTTTATTACTCGGCTGTTTTCAAGGGGGAGGTTTCCTCTGTGGTGCCTATTGTGGGCGGTATATCCCCCGCGATAATTCTTATTTTGTCGTATTTTTTTCTTGACGAGAGATTTCCCGCTTTTTGGATTTTGGGTTTTCTTGCGCTTATTTTGGGGACAGTTCTTTTTACTTTGGGGAAAGACAAAAAGGTGTCGGCCGATTCTTTTGTTGCCGCCATATTTTTTGCTTTCAGCTTTTTTCTTTCCAAGGCGGTTTTTTTGGAAACGGGTTTTTTAAATGGTTTCGCCTGGACAAGAACGGGGGCGGTGCTTGTTCCGGTTGCTTTGTGCTTTTTTCCGTTTTTTAGAAAAGCCCTGCGCCGTGAAGGATTTGGAGTAAGGCACGGTTCTTTTCCTCTTTTTTTGTCCAACAAAGGTCTTAGCGCGGGCGCGTTTCTTCTTTTGAATTATTCTATTTCTCTCGGTTCTGTCGCCGTTGTAAACGCCGTTCAGGGAGTACAGTATGTTTTTCTTTTTCTTCTTACGCTAGCGTTTTCAGTTTACTTTCCTTGGATTGTGAAGGAATCTTTGCGTCCGGCCGTTGTTGTAAGGAAAGCTTTGGGAATTGTCCTTGTTTCATGCGGTATTATAATTTTATTTGTTGCTTGATTTTTTATGTACAACAATTCAAAACCAACCCTTGAGGAAGAGGCTATAAAAATTTTGAAAGAAAGGGAAGAAAAATCCTTAAATAAGGGGAAAAGAAGCGGGAAAAAAGGTTTTGGCAGATCTCTTTTTCACCTTGTTGTTTTTTTGCTTTTTATTCTTTTTACCGTCGGGGCAGTGTTTTCTTTCTTTTTAACGAAAGCCCCTCCGCTGTCTCCAAAAAATTTCGGTGTTACTTTCTCCAAAACACAGGCTGACGACCTGGGCATTGACTGGAAAGAAGCTTACACGGCAACTCTATCCGACCTGGGCGCCCGTCTTTTAAGAATTCCGGCCTACTGGCCGGAGATCGAACCGAACCCTCCGGTTAACGGAGAACACCAATTTGATTTTGAATGGCTGGATTTTATGATGAATAAAGCGGCTTCATCAAGCGCCGAGGTTATTTTGGCGGTTGGCTTTAAGCTTCCGCGCTGGCCGGAATGCCACGATCCGTACTGGGCTTCGGATTTGAGTTTAAAAGACGAGGAAGCGAAAGTTTTTGACTATGTGAAGGAAACGGTAAATCGCTACAAAGACAATCCGGCGGTTTCGGCCTGGCAGGTTGAAAACGAACCTTTTTTGAATTTTGGCGTTTGTCCCAAACTGGACGCGGGTTTTCTGGATGAAGAAATAGCCTTGGTAAAATCTTTATCCGACAAGCCTGTGTTGATAACAGACAGCGGAGAGATAAGTTTTTGGGCAAGAGCTTATTCAAGAGGCGATATTTTCGGGACCACTCTATATAGAGATGTGAACAACAAGCTTTTTGGCCAAATTACATATCCGCTGCCTCCCGTTTTTTACCGCATTAAACTGGGAGCGATGAGATATTTTTATGGAGACAAGCCGTCAATGGTCGTGGAGCTTGAAGCGGAGCCTTGGGGAAGGCAGCTTATCCAATATACGCCCCTTGATGAACAATTGGCGCTTATGAATCCGGATAAATTTAGGGAAATTTTGGAATATACAAAAGGGAGCGGCTTTGACACCTTTTATTTGTGGGGAACGGAATGGTGGTATTGGCTGAAGGAAAAGCAAAACATGCCTGAGATGTGGAATATCGCCAAGGGTGTCATTAAAAATCAGGATATATTAAAATAAAACTATGAAAGTAGAAACTTCCGTGATAATAAGGACAAAGAACGAAGAGAAGTGGCTGGGAGTTGTGCTAAAAAAAATTTTTGGACAAACGTATAAGGACTTTGAAGTTGTTATAGTAGATTCCGGTTCCAGCGATAATACCCTTGAGATTGCAAGAAAATTTCCTGTGAAAGTTTTTGAAATTCCGGCCAAAGATTTTTCTTATCCTTATGCCCTAAATTATGGAATTGAACGAGCTGCGGCAACGAAATTCATCGTGATTATGTCTGCTCATTCCATTCCGGTTTCAGAGACCTGGCTTAGTGACGGATTAAAAAATTTTAAAATAGAGGAGAAAATAATGGGCGTGTACGGATATTTGCGGCCCATGCCTGGTTCGGGGTTTTGGGACAAATTTATCATGGAAGGGTTTAACTTTGTCAGAGGTAAAAACCGCCTTATTGTTGATAAGGGAAAGATTGGTGTTATGGGGTTTACCAATGCCATTATTCTTAAGGAGCTATGGGACAAGAGGCATTTCAACGAAGATTATGGGTTGGGAGGTGAAGATGGCGAGTGGGCCGATTTTTGGTTCAGGAAGAAGTACAGAGCCATAAAGGACCCCTGTTTTACTGTTTTTCATTCTCACAACTTAGGATTATGGGGGTGGTATAAACAGCTTAGATATTGGCAATCGCTTGGCGAGCCTCATCCGTTTAATAAATTATCTTATAGAAAAGATAAGGCTCATTCTTAATGGTGATATAATATAATATATAATAAAGATAAATATAAAAATATGAAAATAGAGTTTCCAAAAAATTTTTACTGGGGCTCGTCCACTTCTTCTCATCAGGTGGAAGGGGGCAATTACAACGATTGGTCCGAGTGGGAAAAAGAAAACGCCGAAAGGCTTGCGAAAAACGCCGGAGAAAAATGGCAAAAATGGCAACAGGAAAAATTTCCTGAAATGTTCAAGCCCGAAAACTACATTTCGGGAGTTGCTTGCGATCACTATCACAAATTTGAAGAAGACTTCAACGCGGTGAAATTTTTGGGTCAAAACGCTCATAGGTTTTCTATTGAATGGTCCAGAATTGAGCCCGAGGAAGGTAAGTTTGACGATCTTGAAATTGAACACTACAAAAAGGTCGTGAAAACTTTGCGTAGACTGGAGATGGAACCGTTTGTAACTCTTTGGCACTGGACACTGCCGGTATGGCTTGCCGAAAAAGGCGGGGTTAGAAACATAAGATTCTCCTCGTATTTTGAGCGCTATGTGAAAAAAATTGTAAAGATATTCGGCGATGACGTTAAGTATTGGCTTACCATAAATGAGCCGGAAATATACGCCCTAAACGCCTATTCCAGAGGAAGATGGACTCCCCAAAAGAAAGGTCTGGTAAATTTTTATTTCACAGTAAGAGCTTTGGCGCATGCTCACAGAAAGGCATACGCAACAATCAAAAAAATAAATCCGCTGTCGGTAGTGGGAGCAGTTACCAACTTGTCCGATTTTAAATCATCCGAGGGGCTTATTAATGTTTTGCTGAAGGTTTTTTTTGAGAGGTTTTGGAACCATTACTTTTTGAACAAAATAAAAAACTCCTTCGATTGCATAGGTCTCAATTTTTATTTTCACAACCGTATAAACTATGGTCTCAATAAAAATACCAACGAGGTGATGTCCGATGTAGGCTGGGATACTCACCCCGAAGGTATAGAAAGTGTTCTCGTGGGCCTTAAAAAATACAATAAGCCTATTTACATCACCGAAAGCGGCATGGCCGACAAAGAAGACAAATATAGAGAATGGTTTATAAAAGAAACCTTGGCTGCCGTTTCAAGGGCCATGGTAAAGGACGTGAATGTTCAGGGTTATTTTTACTGGTCGCTTTTGGACAATTTTGAATGGGACCTTGGTTTTTGGCCGAGGTTCGGGCTTATTGGAATTGACTACAGAACCCTTGAAAGAAAAATAAGGCCGAGCGCTCTTGAATACGCAAAAATTTGTAAAAGCGGAGTTTTGGAGATATAAATAAAAAAGTTTTTTGACAATTCAAAAGGGAGAAATTTTTATGTTTACTCTGGAAAATATATGTTCCGGTTTTGGTATAACTACCGTTTTTCTGATGTTTTATCTTGGTTATCATTATGGACGGTACGAGTGGGAAATAAATAAGGAGGCCGGCGGGTTTTCTGATGCGGCGGGTGGCTGTTCAAGAAAGAGCATAGTAAAGACAGAGGGAAACAAAACCCTTGAAGATCTTCGAGTGAAAGCCCTGCGGTCGCTGTATCTTTTGATTTTGTTTTTTGTTGTAACTATGGCTTTTTTGATGACAGCGGTTTATAGAATTAACCATGTCAACTTCTGGTTTTTATTGTCGGCTTTTTTGGCGGGCTTCGTTTTGTGCGGCATTATTGTCCTTGTCTACGGACATAAATTAAAAAATCACCTCTAGTTTATCCGGGGGTGATTTTTTCTTGACATTTGTTTTGGTGTATATATAATGTATATTGTATGAAAGGACCGAAACCATTTTAAAAGTCCGTTTTATAATGAACCTTAATAATTGAATTGTGCTTAAGCAATTCAATTCATTTTTTTAAAGAATTGCTTAACTAAGTATTTTTTATTTTGTTCCGTTCTACAATATGTTCAATCTTTTTTGAACATTTTTCATTGAGAGTTTGATCCTGGCTCAGGACGAACGCTGGCGGCGTGGATAAGGCATGCAAGTCGAGGGAGCCCTTCGGGGCGACCGGCAAACGGGGTAGTAACACGTGGGAATCTACCTCAATCACGGGGACAACTCGCCGAAAGGCGAGCTAATACCCGATAGTATCGCATTTATTGCGATTAAAGGTTCCGTCTTAGACGGATTCCGGATTGAGATGAGCCTGCGGGCTATCAGCTTGTTGGTAGGGTAACGGCCTACCAAGGCTATGACGGCTAGGGGGGGTGAGAGCTTGGCCCCCACCAATGGCACTGCGACACGGGCCATACACCTACGGGTGGCTGCAGTCGAGAATCTTCCACAATGGGCGAAAGCCTGATGGAGCGACGCCGCGTGTTTGATGACGCTCTTCGGAGTGTAAATAACTTTTATCGCTGAAAAAGCTTCGGTTGATATTAGGCGATGAATAAGGGGTTGCTAAACTCGTGCCAGCAGCAGCGGTAATACGAGTGCCCCGAGCGTTGTCCGGAATTACTGGGCGTAAAGGGTGTGTAGGGGGTGTTGTTAGTTTCGCTTTAAATCTTCCCGCTCAACGGGAAGCCTGGGCGAAAAACGGCAATGCTTTGAGGACGCGAGAGGCTGATGGAACTCTGGGTGTAGGAGTGAAATCCGTTGATATCCAGGGGAACACCAAAAGCGAAGGCAATCAGCTGGCGCGTTCCTGACCCTGAGACACGAAAGCGTGGGTAGCGAAAGGGATTAGATACCCCTGTAGTCCACGCCCTAAACGATGTCCACTAGCTTTTCGAAGTATCGACCCTTTGAGAGGCGAAGCTAACGCGTTAAGTGGACCGCCTGGGAAGTACGGCCGCAAGGCTAAAACTCAAAGGAATAGACGGGGACTTGCACAAGCGGTGGATCATGCGGTTTAATTCGATAGTAAACGAAGAACCTTACCAGGGTTAGAAATCCTAGTGAAAGCTCGCAGAAACGCGAGGCCTCGCAAGACTCTAGGACAGGTGATGCATGGCCGTCGTCAGTTCGTGGTTTGAATTGTTCCCTTAAGTGGGGTAACGAACGCAACCCTCATCCTGCGTTATACGTGTCGCGGGAGACTGCTCGCCTAGGCGAGAGGAAGGTGAGGATGACGCCAAATCAGCATGGCCCTTTGATGCCCTGGGCCACACGCATGATACAATGGCCGGTACAACGGGTTGCCAAACCGAGAGGTGGAGCTAATCCCATCAAAACCGGCCCCAGTTCGGATTGGAGTCTGCAACTCGACTCCATGAAGTCGGAATCGCTAGT
>CAZWRF010000005.1:0-29198 GCA_964636095.1 uncultured Candidatus Saccharibacteria bacterium
GGAAACTGACCTCTTGTTATTGCCTGTTGACATTTTTTGTTCCATATAGTAGGATAAGCCTAATCAAATCAGGGCTGCGGAAAAAACCTAGTCGAATTTGGTCTTCAGTATTCTGCGTTTGAGTTTTTATCCAACTTATTCTTTCACAAATAATGAACGAAGGAACAATAGCTCGGCTTACCGACAGGGGCTTTGGCTTTATTGCGCGCGAAGGCGAGGAAAAAGATCTCTTTTTCCACTCCAACGAACTTCAAAACGTGCAATACGATGAGCTCAAGGAAGGTGACAAAGTTACTTTTGAAGTAACCGACGGCCCCAAAGGCCCGAGCGCTACCAAAGTTAACAAAGCTTAACTTACAAAAAAAACAACCCTCCGGCATTGCGCCGGGGGGTTGTTTTGTTATAATGCCAAAAAGAGGAGGGTAGAAGATGATTGAAATAAATCCGATAGGAAGAGTTGAAAACAGCATTTATAAAAGGACATGCCTTAGGAAGTGCCGGGAAATTGTTTCGGCCATTGTCTTGGACCCGGAGCACGCGGGAAGGCTTGAAGGCATAGAGAAATACTCGCATATAGAAATAATTTTCTGGATGCACAAAGTGCCGGCGAAAGAGAGAAGAAGAAAAAAAGTTCCTTATGTTGTCGGCGGGAAAAAAGTGAAAGCGGGAGTTTTCTCCACGCGCGTGCAGTTTCGGCCCAACCCCATCGGCATCACCTTGGTTGAACTTGTTGAAAAGAAAGATAATTTTTTGCTTGTGAAGGGGCTTGAGGCCATGAGCGGCACGCCGGTTTTGGACATAAAGCCGTTTACCAGGCATCCTTTGTCGATGTACTCTCCGCGCGGTTTGTTGAAAGTTGCTCCTTGGGCCAACAAGCGCCCGTCGTACCATTTAAAATAAACAAAAAAAAACGGCTAAAGATATCCTTAGCCGTTTTTTTGTTGTTTTTGGCAATTGACACCCTTGACAAATTTTGTCAAGTGTGCTAGCTTACCACAAAATCAACAGTTCTTTTTACCGCCCAAGGCGGTGCTCCTCGTTCTTTAAAAACAAAATATCTTGTTGCTTTAAAAAGCAGTAGGAAGAATATTTTACTTAAACATATGTCGATTTGTTTAGGTAATTTCTATTATCAGTTTTACTTATTGAATGATTGTTCATGAAAGTACTACAAAAAAACCAAACAGCAAACCATTCATTTTTTTCCAGCAATGTTTTGCACAAGTTCTTCCTTACCGCTTTTGTGGCAGTTTGCCTGTCGGCCGGTATCTTTTTTGTGCCGGTTTACGCGCATGCCTGTGAGACTGTCGTTAAGGGGTGTACCGACTCCTTGGCCAGCAATTACAACTCGCATGCTACACAGGACGACGGTTCTTGCACTTACGCAAGGCCGACCTGCCCGTTTCAAGCGCAAGATGGAAGAATTATTGTAAACTTTGACGGAAGCAAGCTGTATGATCAAACTGGTCACACCATAGCGGGACCCGTTGATGCTAGCATCTCTGCCGGTACCTACACGGTTTCTCTGTTTTCCTACGATGGCTATAGCAATCGAGCTACAACTGCCACCGGTCAGGACAACGAAAGATGGTATGCTTCGCTGAAAAACGGTACAACCGAAGTGGCGCAATCATCGGCCATAGATGATCTTGCCGATGGCGTTAATTTTGCTACAAAGAACCAGGTCGTTGATCAGGCCCTGGTTGTTTCTCAAAATGTTGATTCCGTTTCTGCAATGTCGGTTCCTTCGGGAGACAGCGTGTATCCTGTTTGTGCGGCTTTTGACAAGTTGTCCGCCCCCGAACCTCAGTCCATAAAGGTTGTTGCGGCTAAGGTTACCTGCGACAGCGAAACTGACTTGCCCGATTGGGGCAAAGGTCCCAGCGGCGGTCCCTCAATGGATTTTTCTACCGCGGTTGACTACATCAGTACTCATCCGACATGCTCGCTTACGCCCGAATGGGGTTTTCAGTGGGCTCCGGGCGATGCTTCAAATCCGGGAGACAACACCGGCGAAGCTTCTGCTCCTTGGACCACCTTTGGTCCTACGGATGAAAATGGCGTTGCTTCAACTACCATCGAAGAAAGCCAGCTAAATAGTACAGGAAAAATTTGGATGAGGGAGATTATGCAGACGGATTATGTTAATTTCTTTGGCGTTTCAAACGATGGCACGGTTCGCGAAAGCGCGGAAATGTATTGTTACAACGACGTCTTGAACTACGACAACTACGACTATATTAACAACCCTCAGCCGGGGGAAACTTATTACTGCGTTGCTTTCAACGCTTTAAAGGAAGATGACAACACGCCTCCGGTAATTACATTGGTAGGCGACAATCCTCTTCTTCTCACGGTCGGTGACACTTATACCGACCCGGGAGCCACGGCTACCGACACGGAAGATGGCGACATTACAGGTGATATTGTTGTAGGCGGAGACACGGTTGATACTTCAGCCACATCCACCTTCACGGTTACCTACAATGTTACCGACTCCGATGGCGCGGCTGCTGCCGAGGTTACAAGAGATGTTGTTGTTTCGGAACAAAATGCTTCAAACACGCCTCCGGTAATTACATTGGTAGGCGACAATCCTCTTCTTCTCACGGTCGGTGACACTTATACCGACCCGGGAGCCACGGCTACCGACACGGAAGATGGCGACATTACAGGTGATATTGTTGTAGGCGGAGACACGGTTGATACTTCAGCCACATCCACCTTCACGGTTACCTACAATGTTACCGACTCCGATGGCGCGGCTGCTGCCGAGGTTACAAGAGATGTTGTTGTTTCGGAAGTTCCGCCGGTAAATCCTATTCCCGGTTGTACGAACAGTGGGGCCTCCAATTATAATCCGGATGCAACGGTGGATGATGGCAGTTGTCAGTATCCCGGTCCTGCTCCGGTTCCCGGCTGCACTGATCCTTCAGCAAGCAATTACAATCCGGGTGCCACATGGAATGACGATAGTTGTCAGTATCCCGGTCCTGCTCCCAATCCGGGCTGCACTGACCCCGATGCGACAAACTACAATCCCAGCGCTACTTGGAACGACGACAGTTGTCAGTATCCCGGCCCCGCTCCTGTTTATCAGTGCTCCGACGGCATAGACAACGACGGAGACAATCTTATAGACGCGAACGATCCGGGTTGCCACACAGACGAGGATACGGGAAACACAGATTCTTACGACCCCAATGACAACGATGAGACAAATCCCGCAACTCCGCCCGCGCAGTGCAATTACCTTCTTGAGTATTTGAAACTTGGCGCTGACAATAATCCGGTTGAGGTAACAAAGCTTCAGTTTTTTCTGAAAAATTATGAAGGATTTGAAAATCTTCAGGTTACCGGATTCTTTGACCAGGCTACTTTTGACGCGGTGTCCGAGTTTCAAAACAAGTACAAGGACGATGTTCTTACCCCTTGGGGACACAATGCCCCCACGGGATATGTTTACATCACCACCAAGAAGAAAGTGAACGAAATTTACTGCCAAAGGCCGTTTCCGCTTACATCTTCACAAGAGACGGAAATAACCGACTTTAAGGCGTTGCTTGAAAGCCTGCAACAGCAAAACACTCCGGAAGAAATAGAGAACCAAAACCCCGGGTTTTTTGAACAGATAGGACAGGCTCCTTCAAATGAAGGAGGGCAATCCGAATCTTCTTTGGCAGAGAGCAATGAAGGAAATTCCGCAAGCACTTCTTTGGCCGCAGGCGTAGACCTGGCTGATCTTCAGCTCCTCGCTAAAGCCGGACAGCAAAATCAGCAGGAAGCCAACAATAATGGCGGTATACGAGGAGGACTTTTGGCTGCGCTGAACTTCGTTGGTAACAACAAGCTTGTAGCTGCTCTTATCGCTTTAGCTGTATTCTTTTTCTTCTCCATCTATATGATTTGGAAGAAAACAAAGCCCGAAAATCCGACTTACGTGTAATACTGTTTTTCCGAAATTCTGTTTCGACCCAGCCCCCTAATAGGGGGCTGGGTTTGGTTTTGAGGGTGTGTATATGTTTGGTGTCCAGTTTTTTAATAAATTGTTATAATAAAAATAATTAAAATTAAACCAAAAATATTTATGAACAATAACGGTTCTTCAAATAGATGGTTCATTTGGGCCCTAGTTTTTATCGTAGTTATAGGTGTGGGGTTGTGGGCTTATATTCAGTATTCTCTCGTGGAAATGGACATTGAGTCGTCCAGCTCGGATATTGTTTTCACCGTTGTGATACACAAAAATTCGGTCGACAACACTGATGTTATGAGTAAAGGGGAAGCTATCGATATAGCCGCTGCCAGCAGCCAGTGTACAAACGCGGGAACGATCTCGGACAATATTTATTTCAACGAAAACTCAAAGACGTGGTGGATCGATCTTGAAAGAACGCCCGATCCGAGTGACGGATGCAGCCCTGCCTGCGTAGTAAGCGAAGAGACAAAAACGGCAGAAGTAAATTGGCGATGCACGGGGCTCCTGCCCGAATAAAATATATCCAGTGGCAGTTTGGATGTACCTCTTTTTTGTTCGATAAAACGTCATATTTTTTTAGGATAACCGACAACAGAGCTTTTTCTATTGTAAAAGTTTGAGTATTTTGCTACTTTTTTAGCAAAAGAACGTTGAAAATGGAGGAAATCAATGTATAATTATATTCATTTCGCCAAGTTCGCTGAGATGTGCAAAGGTAAAGATAAGGATGTCTTGAGCAAAATAGAAAAACAGAAAAATAAATATACAAGAAAGAATTTGGAAGAAGAAATTGAAACCGATAAAAAATACTATGCGATAAATACGGGTGTTGGTGCTTTGCTAAATAAACATATTCCCAAATGTAGAATGTCCGAATTTCAGGAGAATCTGATATTAAGCCATTCTTGCGGAGTGGGGAAGCCCATTGAAATAGATATAGCAAGAGGAGTAATGCTACATATGATAATAAGTCTTAAAAAAGGCTACTCCGGAGTGAAACTTGAAACAATTGAATTTTTAATTAAATTATTCAATGAAAATATTACTCCTGTTATTCCCGAAAAGGGTTCTCTCGGAGCTAGTGGCGACTTGATTCCTCAGGCTCATGTGGCAGCGTGTTTCTTGGGCGCAGGCGATGTTTGGTATCTCGGCAAAAGGCAAAAAACGTCGCTTGTTTTTAAGCGATGCGGGATTCAAGCCTTAAAGCTTGAAGAAGGAGAGGCTATCGCGCTCCTCAATGGAACTTCGTTTATGGTTAGTCACATGGCATTTGTTGCTTTCCATGTTTATAGCTTGATTGAAATTATCCATATTGCCGCGGCCATGTCTGTTGCTGCTTTGAGTGGAAATGTTCAATCGTTTGAACTGAGCCCGCAGGGAGGAAGTTGCCATAAGGCCAGAAATATTTCAGCATATCGCATTGCTGAGTTTTTGGGAAACAATGGACGCGACGCTTGCCACAATATACTTCAAGATGCTTATTCATTGAGGTGCGCACCACGTGTTTCAGGGGCTTTTCTCGAGACTTACTTTTACTACTTTTGGAGAGTGGTTCTCGAAGAACTGAATAATTTTAGCGGTAATCCGGAGATTTTTTTTGACAAGAGAATTATAGAACAAGGAAGAGATAATTTTCACGGGCAATCTCTTGCGCAAGCAGCCGACAGTCTCTCGGTCGGTTTGGCTAATATCGCCGGCATTTCAGAAAGGCGTATTGAAAAACTTTTGAGTGGAACATCGGAGGGGTTGCCGCCGTTTTTGGTAAAAAACAGCGGACTAAACACGGGGCTGATGATTGCTCAATATACAGCCGCCTCGTTGGTAGCCGAAAACAGATTACTAGCCAGTCCCGCCTCAATTCATTCAATTTCTGTGGCAGCCGGTCAGGAAGATTTTGTTAGCATGGGTGCCTTGGCAGCCAGAAAGCTGTGGGAAGTGTGTAAAAATACGGAGTATGTAATTGCCATTGAGCTCATTTGCGCAGCCCAGGCCATGGATTTTAAAAAGTCGGATTATTTGAAAAATTCAAAAATAAGGAAAATACACAAAATAATAAGAAACAGCGTATCTTACATAGAGAAAGACATCATGTTGTCCGACTTGATAAAAACGATGTTTAATCTTATTCATCACCACGGCTGTATTTTTTTAAAGGAGGTTGAGAGAGAGACAGGCGTTTCTCCGGGTTTTTTTACCCGAAACATGCTGAGCAATGATTAAAAATAAATCCGTCTTTGATTTTTCAAGGATGGATTTTTTGTTTGTTTTAAGCTAGGATTTTTGTATATATGAAAGAGAAAGTAATTGAATGTGTCCCTAATATTAGCGAGGGCCATGATAAAAACAGGATAGATGAAATCGCATCTGCCGTAGAGAGAAAAGGAATTAGGTTTTTGAATGTCAATTCTGATGTTGACCACAATCGCAGTGTGATTACTTTTGTCGGAGAACCACAGGCGGTTAAAGAAGCCGCTTTTAATCTTATTAAAAAGGCCTCGGAGCTAATTGACATGTCCCAACACCAAGGAGAACATCCCCGCATGGGCGCGGTAGATGTTTGCCCTTTTGTACCGGTTTCCGGTATTACGATGAAGGAATGCGTTGATTTGGCATGGCAGCTTGGCGGCGAACTGGCTGAAATCGGATTGGCGGGTTATTTTTATGAGGAAGCGGCAAAAAAACCGGAGAGAAAAAATTTAGCAGATGTGCGCTCGGGGGAATACGAAGCGTTGCCGGAAAAGTTGAAAAAAGAAGAGTGGAGGCCTGATTTTGGTCCCGTTTCCTTTAATCCTAAATTTGGCGCGGTGGCCGTTGGCGCGCGCGAGTTTTTGATAGCATTCAATGTAAACCTCAAGGTAAACCTTAAGGAAAACCTTAAGGAAAACCTTAAGGAAAATGACGTAAAGCTGGCTAAAGACATCGCAAAGATTCTCCGCCATTCAAGCGGGGGAGTTTTTAAAACGGTGAAAGCCATAGGAATTGATACAAGCGGCAAAGGGTATGTTCAGGTCTCAATGAATCTTACAAATTACAAAGTAGATTCGGTGCCGATAGTTTTTGAAGCGATAAAAAGAATTGCCGGACTTTGTGGAGCGGAGATTCACAGCAGTGAAATAATAGGTCTTTTGCCGGAGAGGGCTTTAGAAAATACTTCACTTGAATATCTAAAACTTAATAATTTTAAAAGAGAAAAACAAATAATAGAAAAGATTTTAAATGCCTCAAATTAAAAAACAAATAGTCGAAGATTTTTTAAATGACCTGGCTTCCGGTTCTCCGGCTCCGGGGGGTGGAAGCGTGGCCGCTCTCGCGGGCGCGCATTCGGCCGCCTTGGTTTCGATGGTATGTCGGTTGACAATAGACAAAAAGAAATACAAGGATGTCGAAAAGGAGATGAAGGAAGTGTTAAAAAAATCCGAAAAATTAAGAGAAAGATTCCTTATTTTAGCAGAAGAAGACAAAAGTGCCTTTTTGAATGTAATTCGGGAAAAATATTCTGCCAAGAGCCTTAAAAAGGCAGCGGCGGTTCCGGCCGAGACAACCAAGTTGGCTAATGAGGTTATAAAATTGGCTAAAATTGCCAAACAGAAAGGAAACAAAAATGCCATTACTGATGCAAAAATTGCCGTTGATTTGGCTCAAGTAGCAAAAAAAGGAGCAATTCTCAACGTGGAAGCGAACCTTTAGTTCTTTGACGGGCTTTTTGTTTTGTGGTATTCAATAAGAAGATTTTGAAATTTTTGACAAATGAAAACGGGGGGAGAAATGAAAGAAGAACGATTGAAAGAAGAGATTAAGCGGTATGGCAGGCCGATGTACATGAATGAAAAACCGAAAAAGCCGTTTGGGGTTCAGTGTGGGACAAAAATTAAGGAATGTAAAAACTGGGATGCCGAAGCGGCTTTAAGAATGCTGAGAAATAATTTACATCCCGACGTTGCCTATGACTGGGAGAAGCTTATCGTTTATGGAGGAAGCGGCAGAGCTGTGAGAAATTGGCATGAATATCATCGCATAGTCGATGTGTTAAAAAGCCTAAGAGAAGACGAAACTCTGTGTGTTCAGTCGGGCAGGCCGGTTTATGTTGCGCCAACGCACAGGGATGCCCCCAGAGTTATTTTGGCTAATTCAAATTTGGTTCCTATGTGGTCAACTGATGAGCACTTTGAACACTTGGACAAACTCGGGTTAATGATGTACGGGCAAATGACAGCCGGTTCGTGGATATACATAGGTACTCAAGGAATTCTTCAGGGGACTTATGAGACTTTTCGTGCATGCGCTGATAAGCATTTTGGAGGCACGTTAAAAGGTAAATTTGTTTTGACTGCCGGCCTGGGAGCAATGTCGGGTGCCCAGCCTCTGGCCGCAACAATGAACGGCGCGGCGGTTTTGGTTGTTGAAGTGAGGAAAGAAAAAATAGAACAGAAAGTAAAAGAAAGATACTGTGATTGTTGCAGCGATGACTTAGATGACGCCCTTAAACTGATTGCGGATGCAAAAAAACAAAAGCGGTCGTTGGCGGTCGGACTTCTTGGAAATGCTGCCGAAGTTTATCAGGAAATTTTGAGAAAAAATATTGTCCCCGACATTGTCACCGACCAAACTCCGGCGCACAACCTTCTTTATTATGTGCCCAAAGGCAGTTTGGAAGAACTGGACAAAATGCGCTTTGAAAAACCCGAAGAATACAAGAAAAAAGCGCTGGATTCCATTTCTGAACATGTCTTTGCAATGATTGAATTGCGGAAAAGAGGCGCTGTAGTTTTTGATTACGGGAATGCTCTTCGCGACCAGGCCTGCAAAGCCGGACTTGAAGAGGTAAAAAACAGCAAGGGTGATTTTATTTATCCAGGTTTTGTTCCTGCTTATGTAAGACCGCTGTTTTGCCGGGGCAAAGGACCTTTTAGGTGGGCAGCACTTTCCGGCGACCCAGGGGATATTTTAACTATAGACAGGGTAATTTTAGAAACTTTTCCCGATGATGAAGGTTTAAAAAACTGGATAAAAAAAGCTCAGAAAAGAGTACCGTTTATAGGGTTACCGACAAGAATCTGCTGGCTAGGCTATGGAGAAAGAGCAGAATTTGGTTTGGTTATCAATGATTTAGTTCGCCGGGGAAAAGTAAAAGCGCCTGTTGTAATAGGCCGCGATCACTTGGATTGCGGGAGTGTGGCTTCTCCTTCGCGTGAAACTGAAGGGATGCTCGACGGAAGCGATGCGGTCGCCGACTGGCCTCTTTTGAATTTTGCGCTGAACGCAGTGAACGGCGCGTCGTGGGTATCTTTTCATCACGGTGGCGGAGTAGGCATGGGCATGGCTCTTCACGCAGGCATGGTGATAGTATGCGACGGAACGCGCGCCCGTGATAAGCGCCTCGAAAGGGTTTTAACTGTTGACCCCGGGATCGGAGTTGCGCGCCATGTTGATGCCGGATATGACTTGGCTTGTAAGACAGCCAAAGAAAAAAAGATAAAAATTCCCGAAGGAGATTTGAAGTGACGCAAGATATGATAATTTTTAACAGCCGATTGGTTACTGTTGCCGGTTTCAGCAATGGACCCAAAAAAGGAAGCCAAATGGATGACATCAGCGTTATCAACGACGGGGCTGTTTTTATAAAAGACGGAATTATTGTTGCTGTCGGAAAGACAAAGGATGTTGTTCGCAAAAACGCACTGTGCACAATTGATGCGTGTGGCAAAGTTGTTATGCCTGGATTTGTTGATTGCCATACTCACACCGTGTTTGCCGGTACCCGCTCACATGAATATGAGGCTAAGATCAGGGGACAGACCTATGAAGACCAGCACGGTGCCGGGAAAGGCATTTTTTACACAACCGGCATGACTCGGTCTGCATCCGAAACAGAACTGGTACTTAAAGGATCGGGTACCTTAGAGAGAATGATTGAGTATGGCACAACAACAGTGGAAATGAAGAGCGGATATGGGTTGGATTTTAAAAACGAAATGAAGATTCTGAGAGTGATAAATAACTTGCGTAATTTGTATAGGCATAAGATAACAGTTGTTCCAACTTTTTTAGGCGCTCACACTGTCCCTTCGGAGTATAAAGAAAAGAGGGGGGAGTATATAAACTTGATTATCAGTATGCTCCCTGCGATTAAGAAGGCGGGGCTGGCCAGGTTTGTTGATGTTTTTTGCGACAAGATCGGTTTTACCACGGAAGAGTCGTTAAAAATATTTAAGGAAGCTTACAGGTTGGGTTTTGGCTTGAAAGTACATCTTGGCCAAACCGGCAACAACGAAGGACACCGCTTGTTGAACAACTTTTCATTTGCGTCAGTCGATCATCTGGACTATGTGGATTTGGGTAGTATACGCAGAAAAGATTTTATTGCCGTTCTTTTGCCGGGCGTCACTTATCACTTGATGGAAATTGAAACGAAGAGTTTTTGGAGATATCGGGCACAGGAGTTTATTAATGGAGGGATTGCCGTTGCTTTGGCTACGGATTATAACCCCGGCTCTTGCCCGTGTTTTTCTATGCAGACCGTTATGGAGCTGGCTGCTCGTCTTTATCGAATGACACCGGCGCAAATTATTAATGCCGTTACCATAAATGCCGCTCATGCTGCCGGTAGGGCAAATGAAGTAGGAAGCATTGAAGTTGGGAAGAAAGCGGATATTCTAATTTGCGGCGTGGATGATTACAGGGAAATGATAAACGGATTTGGAACAAATAAAATTGAAAAAGTAATAAAAGGCGGAAGAATTATTGTTAAGTAATAAAAAAAGCCCGAGACTTGTTTGCTCTCGGGCTTTTTATTATTTAAAATTAATGTATGCCAAAAGATAAAAGCAGAATTGGAATAATTTGCACTCGGCTTGGGGGGCTGGACGGTGTTTCTTTGGAGGTGGACAAGTGGGTGAGAGTTTTTAAAAAAGAAGGACACAAAATATACCTTTGCGCGGGAGAGAAGGGGAGAGAATCTTTTAGGGCCGCGACGGTACCTGCTCTTTCTGTAAATGACGAAGAAAATAAAAATATAATAAACAATTTTTTTGACGATGGGATAGCTTCAAAATTTCTCAAAGGAAAAATTGAAAACGAGGCTTTAAGAATTGAAAAGGAGATAAGTTTATGGCTAAAGAAAAACAAAATAAAAAAGATCATTGTTGAGAACATCAACTCTCTTCCCATCCACGTGCCCGCTGCCGTTGCAATAGATAGAATTTTGGAAGAGAATCTAGAAGTATCCGCCTTGTTTCATCATCACGATTTTCACTGGGAAAGAAAAAGCTATTTTGGCGGGTGCGGGAAAATAAAGCCATACCTCAAAAAATATTTTCCGCCAAAAAGGAAAAACGCTGTTCATGTAGTTATCAACTCAATAGCGAAAGAAGCGTTGTTTAAAAAATACGGGATTTACTCTATAGTTGTTCCCAATATTTTTGACCGGTTTACCGCTGAAAAAGACGAATACAACGCTACCTTAAGGAAAGATTTTGGGATTGAAAAAGACGATACATTTTTTGTGTCGCCGGTAAGGATAGTGCCGAGGAAAAACTTGGAAGCCGCGATAACGCTTGTTAAAAAGTTGAGAGATCCGAAAATAAAACTTATAGTAGCGGGCTGTGTTGACCCTTATGATTTTCACAGCCGTGTTTATTTTGAAAAGATACAAAAATTGAGCCGGGGGCAAGAAGACAGAATAAAGTTTATCTGTGGCCGGGTGGCACCCAGGCGCCAAAAAATGGGGAATTATAAGGTGTATTCCCTGGCGGATGTTTATGCTCGGGCGGATTTTATGCTTTATCCCACCCTTTATGAAGGATGGGGAAATGCCTTTGGGGAAGCGATGGCATTTGGCGTGCCGACAATGGTGAATAGATACAAAGTTTTCAGGCGCGATATAGAAAAATTCGGGTTCAGCGCGGTAGAGATAAACAACGGGAAGGTAAACGGCAAAACGGCGAAAGAAGTGATTAAAATTTTAAGCGACAATCATTTGAAAAACGGCATGATAAAGCACAATAGAGAAGTGATAAAAAAATATTTTGGTCCGGAACTTTTAATAAAAAAACTAAAGCCGTTCTTAAAATAAGAACGGCTTTTTGCGTTTAGTTTATCGGATAATTCTCCGGCATATTTTCTTTCCACCAATCGTCAATGTATCTTTGCCCGTTCCATCCGTTTTCGGCGGCAACCGCCTGTTTTCTTTCGTCCCTTGCTAATCCGGGATTGCCATTATCTTCATTTTCCTGGGCTCTTTTTCTGAAAAATTCTGCCGCTTTGTATGGATATCCGGCCCACAAATAATAACTAGCGGTTAGAAAATATTTTTTTTCTTTTTCACTTTCTGCGGCGGCCTTTAGATACATTTCTTTTGTTTTTTCCTCATAACCGGGAACCTTTGAATATGAAGAAGCGGCATCCATAAACATTTTTTTTGATTCTAATCCTTGAGCAACTTTTAAATTTTCCTCTTCCTCGTTGAGATTATCGCCTGGCTTGTCGTAGTTTCTCTGACCGGGGTAGGAATTATTTATGTTGTAGGGATTATAGGGTCCATGTTTACTACCGGGACTTTCATACATGCTTACGCATTCCGTGTATCCGCCACTCCATTCAATCATAAAAATATTTCCGATTTTGAAAATTCTTTCAGCTCCGGTTACTTTCGGGCGGTGGAGGACTTCGGCGGCCTCGCTTTTGTCCACAAGATGTTTCGCGCCGAGCATGGAAATAGTTTTTCTTTCCCAGCCGTGGGCATGATAAACTCCGATAAGAAGCAACAAAATTATTATTGCCGAAATAATAAAGATTCTCCTGTTTAATTCGTTCATGCGCTCTTTCCTCCCCTTTCTTTTCTTTGATTTTTAAGATACTTTTTCATACTTAAGCAGGATTATATGGATCTGTCAACTCCTTTTGAAGAGAGATTTTTTTACTTTTGTGGTATAGTTTATGTATATGAAATACTCAAAGTTTTTTAAGAAAAACAAGCTATTTGTCATAGTTGCGGCAGTTGTTGTTGTCGGCGCGCTGTCCTATTTCTTCTTTTTTAAGGGAAACGGCGAGTCGACTTACAAAACTTACAAGGTGTCTTACGGAAACGTAATAAGAGATATTTCCGAAACCGGCATAGTGCGGCCCGCCAAAACAATAAACTTGGCCTTTGAAGCTCAGGGAAAAATAGACAAAGTTATGGTAAAAGAGGGGGATAAGGTTAAAGCCGGCCAGGAGCTTGTCTCTTTGGACAGAGACGAGTTGGTTCTTCAGGTATCGGAAGCTGCGGCCGCGCTTCAAACTGCTCAAGCTAATTTGGACAAAGTTTTGGCAGGAGCCAGCGCGGAAGACATCCAAGTATACGAAACGGCGGTGGCAAACGCCGAAGTTACTTTGGCGGACACTATAGAAGGCGCTGAAAATGATCTGGAACAGGTGCGTGAAGACATGATTGTGGATATTCACGACGCCTACGTAAGCTGTGATGACGCGGTGAGAAACAAAGTTGACCAGTTTTTTATTAATCCCCGGACCGGAAGTCCAGAATTATCTTTTTCTACCACTGATTCTGCTCTCGATGTTGCAATAGAGAGCGGAAGAGTTCAAATGGAAGATACTTTAAATTCCTGGCTGTTGGCTATAAATTCTCTTGCGGATTCCAGTGACTTGGATGCATATATAAGTACGGCAGAATCAGATATCAACAATGTGAAATCATTTTTGGATAAAGTAGCACTTGCGATAAATAGTTCTTCTCTGGCGGGAACGACATACATCGACACGTGGAAAGCGGCGGTTGCCGCGGCGCGTACGGAAGTAAATACTGCATTATCTACCGTGATAAACCAAAAGCAGAAAATTTCAGCCACGAAAATAACAAACCAAACAAACATCAATACTGCTCAAGCCTCTGTTGATACTGCTCGCGACAATTTAGCTCTCAAAAAAGCCGCTCCGCGCGACGCCGATTTGAATTTGGCCAAAGCCCAGGTGGATCAAGCAAGGGCGTCCTTGGCGCTAAGGCAGGAAAATTTGAGCAAAAGCGTTTTAAAAAGTCCCATAGACGGAGTAGTTACCAAGGTTGACGCGGAAATTGGAGAAGTGGCGGCTATGAACGCGCCCGTTGTGTCGGTGGACAGTAGAGGAGATTTTGAGATTAAAGTGAATATTTATGAGGAAGATATTCCTTGGGTAAAGACGGGCGAGCCGGTGGATATAAGCGTTGTCGCTTTTCCGGACGAAGTGCTGAAGGGGCACGTTGTTTCCGTTGACCCGGCGGAAAAGCTTGTGGGCGGGGTTGTTTATTACGAAGTTGATATTGCTTTTGATAATGAAAAAGAAGGTCTGAAAAACGGAATGACCGCCGACATTACCATTATGACTGGGGAAAGGGACAATGTTTTAATCGTTCCCAAAAGCGCCGTGTCCCAAAGGACATCCACAAAAATGGTTGAAGTTCTTTCCGGCGGAGTTATTGAGGAGCGGGCTGTTGAAACCGGGCTTGAAGGAACGAACGGAAACATTGAAGTTCTTTCCGGCCTTAGCGAAGGAGAAGATGTGGTAGTCCAGTAATTTTTATGGCAGATTCCCTCATAAAACTGGAAAACGTCTGGAAAACTTACCCGCTAGGCAAAGTAAAAGTGGATGCTTTGAGGGGCATTGATTTAGAGATAAAAAAAGGGCATTTTGTTACTCTTATGGGGCCTTCCGGTTCCGGGAAATCGACCCTGCTTCACATGCTTGGAGTTTTGGACCTGCCGGACAAGGGAAAGGTTTTTTTATCCGGCCACGATATTTCCAAGCTCACTGAGAATGAATTGGCCCAGGCTAGAGGCCGGCAAATAGGTTTTGTTTTTCAGCAGTTCAATCTTATTATGAATTTTACCGCGCTTGAAAATGTAATGCTTCCAATGATTTTTCAGGGTACAACGGAAGCCGCTAGGCGGAAGAGAGCCGAAAAATTGCTGGATTCTTTCGGGCTTAAAGACAGATTGAACCATAAGCCGTCGGAGCTTTCGGGCGGAGAAAGGCAAAGAGTGGCCATTGCCAGGGCGCTGGCCAACGACCCGGATATAATTGTAGCCGACGAACCGACGGGCAACCTGGATTCGACAACGGGCAAAAAAATAATGGAAGTTTTTATAGACCTTCACAAAAAAGATAAAAAAACAATTGTTATTGTTACCCACGATCCGAATATAGCAAGCTATACCGAAGAAACAATTCATATTTTGGACGGAAAAATATTAAAAAATCATTTTTCAAAATCAAAAATTTTGTGGGAAAAAGAATAGGGTATGATAAAAGAATATTTTAAAATAGCGGTAAAAAGTTTAAGAACCCGGCCCTTAAGGAGCTGGCTTACCATTGCCGGCATTGTGGTTGGCGTTTTTCTTATTGTGTCTCTTTTTTCTTTAAGCGAGGGCGTAAAGAAAACCATCTCCAAACAGCTCAATATGATGGGCGGCGACCTTATTATGGTTTTTCCCGGCGAGCTTTCAGATCTTTTTACAACGCTAATAGGAAATGCCCAGCTTTCCGACGATGAGGTAAAAGCCATAGAAAAAGCTGAAGGGGTGGACATTGTAATCCCAATGAAATATAAAGCTCAAACGGTGCGATACAACGGTGTTCAAAAATCAACCCTTATTTACAGCGTTCCTTTCAAGGACAGTTTGAATGTTTTTATAAACGACCTCGGCTGGGCGCTTAAGGAAGGAGACTGGCCGTCTCCCGACAAAAGAGAAGTTATTGTCGGTAGTTTGGTGCCTGATCAAATTTTCCCGGGGCTTAAGGCGGGTGACGAAATTAATATAAAAGGCCTTTCATACAAAGTGACGGGGATTTTGGTTTCTCTGGGAAGCAAGCAGGATGATCAAATGGTAGGCATGGACAAAAGTCTTTACGGCCAAATTACCGGCGAAAGAGACGACAAAGCTCCTTTTGTGGCCGTTACCATTAAAACCGGATATACCGCAAATGAAGTTGCTGACAATATAAAAACAGCTTTGGATAATACGCAAAAAAGAAGAAGGGGAGAGGGAACAGATACCGCGTCTTACTCGGTAATTACCAGTGAAAAAGTTTCCGGCCTGGCAAACAATATTCTGGCGGTGGTTCAACTGGTTGTGTTTTTGTTCGCCAGCATAGGTATTGTGGTAGGAGGCATAGGCATTATGAATACCATGTATACATCCGTTCACGAAAGAACAAAAGAAATAGGAATAATGAAAGCCATCGGCGCAAAAAATTCAACTATTACCTGGATATTTCTCATAGAATCGGGAATTATAGGTTTTATCGGCGGGGTGGGGGGTACCATTTTGGGGCTTGGATTGGCCGAGCTTATTCAAACTTACGGTCAATTTCACCCCTTCTTATATATAGAAGCTTCTTTCTCTCCCCTTGTTGTTTTTTTTGGGCTTGGTTTTTCTTTTGTTGTTGGGTGCCTGGCCGGGTTTTTCCCGGCGCGAAGCGCCTCCAAGCTGAAGCCGGTAGACGCCTTAAGATACGAGTAAATTATTTCTTTTCGCTCATTTTTTCAAGAGCGTATCTGGCCAGCTCGGTGTAAGCTTTTTTTGCTTCCTTTGTTCTTACTTCCGCGTGGCTTCCCTTTACCGAATAAAACCCGTCTATTATTTCGGAGTTTACCATTTTTTGCACTCTCTCCATGGGGAAAGCGTCGTCGTCCGCTCCGTGAATTACTGAAATTTTCGTGCCGTTTTTCTTTATTTCCCGCAGAAGTTCCGGAAGCTGAGTTTTAGCTATGGCGCGGACTTCCATGAAAGCTTTTTTAAGGTTGCCGAAGTTCGTATCGGTCGCTTTGTCTTTTGGTGCGGCCTCCTCTTTGGCCTCTTTCTTTATTTTTCTAAGCCGGGCATTAACTTCAGATTTTATAATGTCTTTTCCAAACCGCGTTGCCAGGCGTGCCGTGGAATCTTTGCCGATAAGGCCTGGCGGGTTTTCAAGAACAAGGCTTCTGAAAAGTTCGGGATAAAGCGCCGCGGCCAAAACCAAAACCATGCCACCTTCCGAATTGCCGACGCCGTCGGCTTTTTCAATGCCTTTTTCTTTGAGAGTTTCGACAATACCCGCCACTTTTCTAAGCTCTGCGTCGGGAAGGCCGCGTTTTTTTTCTTCGGAAAATTCGTGTTCAACTCCGTGCGGAGCGTCCACGGAAACAACTCTCCGTCCGCTTTCAACCAGGGCGTCGATGTCTTTTTTGAAATCCACCGTTCGTCCGCCGAAGCCTGGCGCGAATACAACCGGGCTTTCGGGTCCGGGTTCCTCCGGCTTTATGTCGTAAACGAAAACTTCAGTATCGTTAATTTTACGCTGCTCGGGGTTTTTCCACTGCGTTAGAAATTTCGGCTCCTCGGCGGCCGCTTTTTCGTAGTTTTCCTTTTCCGCCTCCTCCAGCTTTTTTTTGAAGCGCTTGAAGTTAGCTTGTTCAAGCGGGTTTACCACACTGCGTCCCCACTTTTCCTGAAACTTTGAAGTTCTCTCCTGAGCGTTTATTCCTGTGTCAACGAAAAACACCCGCCTGCCGTTTTCGTCCGGCTTGTCGGCGATAATGATATTTTTCGTGTATCTTGGATCCGATAGCCAGCACTTCGCAATTTCTTTCGGGCTGGTTCCATCCGGTGCTCTTCTAAAATCGGGCTGATGAGTTTCGTTTTCTTTGGCGGCCTTTAGCGTTTCAATGCCGGCGTTGGTGAGGCCAAGAAGCTGGCTTACGACGGCCGAGTCTTCAAAGAGTTTCTGGTCCTCAATTTCGTCGATGGCCTTCCCTTCAATAAACTTCTGGAGGCGAAATCCCCGGGGAGGGGAGTCGGGAGTTTCCTGCGCTATAAAATGCAGAGTATCGGGGACAAATTCTCCCATTGGGGAATTTTTAAGTGATTCGTAAAACTGCCGGTCCTCTTTCATCTCTTCCGGCGTGGCAAATTCCTCTTTTCTGAGAGTCTTTAAAACAATTTCTTCTTCCTGGCCGCCCTTTTTTTCCGCGTTCATTCGTTCCACGGCCGAATCTCCGTGCTCGGTCAGTTTTTCGCTTTTGTTTATCCGCAATGGCAGGGAATTTTCTTCAAATTTCATTATTTTATAATAACGCTTTTTTTTGTTTTTATCCACCGTTTGTTCTTTTTTAATAATAAATTTGCTACAATAAATCCATATGAAAAAGACGCAAATAATCATATTGTTCGTGGTTGTTTTGTCATTTTTAGCCGGTATTTATGTTTATCCCCAATTGCCCGATAAAATAGCTTCCCATTGGGGGGCGAACGGGGAAGTGAACGGGTACATGTCCAAGTTTTGGGGTGCGTTCCTAATGCCCATAGTTGCTTTTATTATTTTTTTGGTCTTTCTCATTATCCCAAAGATAGATCCTCTCAAAGAAAACTACAAAAAATTCAGAAAATATTTTGACGGGTTTATTCTGCTGATAATTCTTTTTATGCTCTATATTTATGTCCTTTCTCTTTTATGGAATTTGGGCAAAAGGTTCAATATGGGACAGTTTTTGTCGCCGGCCATGGCCGTACTTTTCTATTATGCGGGTGTCTTGATAGGCCACGCGAAAAGAAACTGGTTTGTAGGAATAAGAACACCCTGGACTTTAAGCAGCGACAAAGTGTGGGATGATACGCACAAAATAGGAGCAAAACTTTTTAAGGCGTCGGCCGTTATAATGCTTTTGGGGCTATTCTTTCCCGGCCGGGCGTTTATTTTTATGATTGTGCCCGTTATTTTTTCGGCTCTTTTCGTAGCGGTTTATTCTTATTTTTCCTTCAGAAAAGAAGCGGGGCGATAATTTAAAAAACATATGCATAAATCAATATTTTTCAAGCAGATTTTTGCGGACAGATGGTTCATCTGGTTTATCTCAATTTCCATTTTTGTTGCTGTTGCTCTTTTCGGGTACATACAGCACTCTCTTGTAGAAATGGGCTCTACTGCCTATAGGGGAGATCGTACCGTGTCCCGTATGGAAAATTCCATACACGTAAACAGTCCTGTTCCGAATCAGGTTGTTAGAAGTCCTTTTAATATTTTCGGTGAAGCAAAGGGCACCTGGTTCTTCGAGGCCAGTTTTCCCATAAAATTTTTGGACGACGACGGAAATGTTATAAAAATTGCCATTGCTACGGCTCAAAGCGACTGGATGACGGAAGATTTTGTTCCATTTACTTCCCGGGTTGATTTTTCCGTGGGAGGCTCTGTTAGGGGCAAGGTGGTTTTTCAAAAGGACAATCCGTCGGGGCTTCCTGAAAACGACTACTCATACTCTGTTCCGGTTGTGTTTAGTTCGGAATAATTTTTATGTCCGGAAATTTAAAAATCTTTCCGATTTTTAAGCCTAAGGGGCCTACTTCTTTTGATATTGTAAAAAAAATAAGAGAAGTTACCGGTGAAAAAAAAGTCGGCCATGCGGGAACGTTGGATCCCCTTGCTGAGGGAGTTTTAGTTGTAGGTGTCGGCAGAGAAGCTACGCGCAAACTTGAAAAAATTGTGGCTGAAGAGAAAGAATACAGGGTTGTTATTGAACTGGGGCAGACAAGTACAACTGACGACGATGAAGGAGAAAAGAAAATTGTAAAAGTGAAAATTCCTCCCATGGCAAGAGAGGTGATGGATGTTGTAAAAAAATTTGTCGGAGAGATTGAGCAAGTGCCTCCTTTTTTCAGCGCCGTCAAAGTAAGCGGAAGAAGAGCTTATGACGCGGCCAGAAAGGGGCAGCCCATGAATTTGGGGCCAAGAAAAGTTTTTATAAAGGAAATACAAATTGAAAGATATGAATACCCGCTGCTAGAACTCCGTGTTTCTACGGGAAAGGGTGTATATATAAGGTCTTTGGCGCGCGATATCGGCGAGAAATTGGGTACGGGCGGATTTGTTCTTGAACTTAAAAGAACCAGAGTGGGAGATTTCTTTTTGGAGAAATCCTTAACCTTGAACGAGTTTGCCGACACATGGCGCAAAATGGTAAAATAAAACAGTTAATAATTAAATTTACTTTTAAATAAAATGGAAATAGACAGAACAACAAGTTTTATCTTTATAGGAATTGTTGCAGCCCTTGTGATAAGTCTTTTTGTTTATCTGGACTTAACGTTTCCGGAGTATGTATCCGTGCAAATACCTTTTGTAAACGACCTTATCGACGGACAGGGAGGCAATAACGACGGCGGTAATAATAACGTATTGGCTTCTTCTGTAAAAAATTTTTCTTCAGCGGATGACTTTAAAAAATACTTAGCTGACGCGGAGGATCTTTACGGAAGCGCCGGCGGGATAGGGGGTGTCCGTGCGGGAGTTGCCATGGACAGCACCGGCATGGAATCGGCAGTAGCTCCTCAGGCGACGCCTATGGAGGCAAGCGGAAAGGGAGGAGGAGAGAACGCCGCTTCTGCCCCGGCGGAAAGAGTTTCAGAAACAAACGTTCAGGTTGAAGGCATTGACGAGCCGGATATAGTAAAAACCAACGGCCGTGAAATTTTTTATTCAAACCCGTACAGTTATTGGTACGGCGGGGGAGTTATTAAGGGAGGAATAGCGGTACCCAATGCGGCCGTTCCGGAAAGCAGCGGTCCTGCCGGCAGTTCAGCGGATATAGCCGTTGTGTCACCCAGCCGTTCGTCGGAAGGAGTCACAAAAATAATTTCTGCTTTTCCTCCGGAAGATTTGGCTCTTTCGGGTGAACTGGAAAAGGGAGGCGATCTTCTTATCAGCGGAGATTCGCTGGCAATATTCAGGTACGATAAAATTTACGGATATGATATTTCTGATCCCAAATCTCCCGAAAAGAAATGGGAGATGGATTTGGAAGACAACAACTACATTGTTTCCTCGCGTCTTTATAACGGAAAAATATATTTGGTTTTACAAAAATATCTGGATGTTTATAATCCATGTCCCATAAGACCTCTTTCTTTGAACGGAACCTCTGTTGACGTGGCTTGCGCGGATATTTATCATCCCGTCCAGCCTGTGCCGGTTGATACGGTTTACACCGCTTTTATTGTGAATCCGCAAAGCGGGGACATTGAAAAAAAGGTGTCTTTTACAGGCTCTTCCGGGAGCTCGTTAATCTACATGTCGGACAGCAATTTGTATCTTACATATTCTTACAATGCCGATATTTTTCCCGTTCTTTCCGGATTTTTTATTGAAGAAATGAGCGATATCTTTCCCTCGGATATTATAAACAAACTGAAAAAATTGCAGACTTATGATATCAGCTCTCAAGCAAAGCTTACCGAGCTGCAGACTCTTACGGATTCTTTTGAGCGCTCTCTTTCAAACGATGATCGCCTCAGAATTGAGAATGAGATAACAAACAGAGGAGACGATTATTTCAAAAAACACTTAAGGGAGCTGGAATTTACGGGAATCGCAAAAATTTCGCTAAATAATTTCAATATTTCGGCGAACGACAGAGTGCCCGGTATGTTGTTGAATCAGTTTTCTTTGGATGAGTACAACGGTTATTTGAGGGTTGCTACCACAATTGGCGGCGGCTTTTGGGGCTTTTCCACAAATTCCGTAAATGATGTATATGTTCTTGATGGCAATCTCAAGGTCACAGGCGCCATAAAAGACTTGGGGCTTGGCGAGAGGATTTACTCGGCCAGATTTTTGGGAGACTTGGGCTATCTGGTTACTTTTAGGCAAACCGATCCTTTCTATGTTTTAGACCTTTCTTCTCCGAAAAACCCGGAGCTTAAAGGAGAGTTGAAAATTCCGGGTTATTCTTCTTACCTTCACCCCATAAGTGACGATAAAATATTGGGAATAGGGCGGGACAGCTCCAAAGTAAAAATCTCTCTTTTTGATGTCAGCTCGGCGGACAATCCTTCTGAAATTGCAAAGTATAGTCTTAATGAATATTGGTCTGATATTTTGAATACTCATCACGCGTTTCTTCTGGATAAAAAACACAAAGTATTCTTTATGCCGGGTTCAAGCGGAGGATATGTATTTTCCTACGCTAACGACAAATTGAAGCTTGTAAAAGCGATAAGTAATATTTATCCAAGACGAGCAGTCTACCTCAACGATTATCTTTACGTTTTGTCGGACAACGAAGTAGTCGTATTAGACGAAAATACATGGGAGAGGGTAAAAAACTTAGAGCTTTAGTCGTTGTACTATTGCTTATTGCGTTTATTTTTTACGGGAAAAATTGGTCTTCAAACAACCTGTTTTTTGACTATGTCGACAAGGAAAATCGAACCGTCAAAGATTCATTAATTTTTGAAGGAATAAGCCGAACTTATCTTTTTCATCTCCCTCCGGACTACAACGGCGAATCTCCCGTTCCTTTGGTTTTTGTTCTTCACGGGGCAGGCGGGAACGCAGAAATTATTGCCGGAACAAGCGGTATGAACGATATTGCGGATAAGAACGGATTTATTACGGTTTATCCGAACGGCACCGGGCTTTTCAGTGATTTCTTTCTGAGCTGGAATGCCGGCGAGTGCTGCAATTTTATAGGTACACCGGGAGTAAATGATACGGATTATATAAATTTTCTTATTGATAAATTTGAAAAGGAATACAACATAGACAAGAAAAAAATTTACATTGCCGGAATGTCCAACGGTGGAATGATGGCATACAAAATGGCCTGCGAAAGTGCCGACAAGATTGCTGCCATCGCTCCCGTGTCGGCCGTGATGTATGTCAACGAAAAATGTGAGCCGTCCGAACCGGTGTCCGTGGTTGCCATAAACGATGCGAACGACGACGTCATCCCATATTCGGGAGGAGAAAGTTCGGATTTTATTGTTAAGTACTTTCACTTACAGTACAAGCCGGTGTTGGAATCTATTTATTTTTGGTCTGATAATAATAATTGCAAGAACCAGTCTGAAATGGTAACGGGGAGTGTTGTTTATAGGGATTTGTTCAGCGATTGCGACAACAACACAGAAGTGTTATTTTATCTAAGCAGTGAAGGAGGACACTCGTGGCCGGGAGGAGAGAAAAGCTGGTTTTTGGGGAGTGAGCCGACACAATCAATATCCGCTTCTCAAATAATCTGGGATTTCTTCTTATCGCATCCTAAAAAATAATGGAAAAATTCATAATACACTATGGAGAAATTGCCCTAAAAAAGGGCAACAGGCGTTTTTTTGTAAACGAGCTTATTGAAAATATAAAGCTGGCTGTTGACGGTGCTTTAGTGGAAAATCTTTCGGGCCGCCTTCTCTTGAGTGTCGGACGCCCAAGCGCGGGGTGTTCAACCTCCCGCAGATTGGCTAAAATTCCGGGCATAGCTAATTTTATGCCGGCGTTTGAATCGCCGGCCGACATGGAGGCGCTGGAAAAATCCGTTCTTGAAAAAATAAAAAATAAAAAATTTGGAAGCTTCAGAATAAACGCTCGCCGCGCCGACAAAAATTTTGCTCTTACTTCGGAAGAAATAAACAAAAAACTTGGCGCCGCGGTAAAGGAAAAAAGCGGCGCGGCCGTGAATCTGGAAAATTCGGAATTTACCGTTTTTGTGGAAGTTGTGAAAGACAGGATTTTTTTTGGCTTTGAAAAAATCGACGGCGTTGGCGGGCTGCCCGTTGGAGTTAGCGGCACGGCCGTAAGCCTTTTATCCGGCGGCATAGATTCACCCGTTTCTTCGTATATGATGATGAAAAGAGGATGCCGGCTTGTTTTTGTTCATTTTCACAGCCATCCGTACTTGGACCGCTCGTCACAGGACAAAGCTTTTGAACTTATGAAAATTCTCGATTCTTATCAAGGGAAAAGTCGTCTTTATGTGGCGCCTTTCGGAGACGCGCAAAAGCAGATAGTTCTTGCCGTTCAAGAAGAATACAGGGTAATAGTTTATAGGAGGCTTATGGTAAAAATTGCCAATGCTATAGCAGAAAAAGAAAACGCCGGAGCGTTGGTCACCGGCGAAAATTTGGGGCAAGTAGCTTCTCAAACTATGGAAAATATCTCTGTAATTGAAAAAGCTTCCACGCTTTCGATATTCAGACCGCTTCTGGGAATGGACAAACAGGAAATAGTGGATATGGCAAAAAAAATAAGCACATACGAAATTTCAATTTTGCCGGATCAGGATTGTTGCCAGTTGTTTACGCCAAAACATCCGGCCACAAAGTCGGATGTTGAAACGGTAGAAAAGCTGGAATTAAAGTTGAATATTCAAAAAATAGTTGACGAAGTTTTAAGGCAGACCGAGGTTAGAGATGTTTCTTGATAAGACCCGTAAGCTCTTTTATGTGGTCTTCTTTGTCCTTTTCCATCTTTTCCCAGAATTTTTTGCATTCTTCGCAGCCTCCTGCGTCTTTTAAATACTCGTTTTTAATACGCCAGAGACTTTTGTGTTCTTGAGCCAGCTGAAGCAAAAGGTTGTACTCGTGATTTTTTAACATAAGCATTAATTGGAAATTAATTGTAATACTTTATATTTTAGCAGTATAATTTAAAAATATGAAGGGCTTGGCTCTGTTATTTTTATGTCTTTGCGTGATAATTGCAATTGGCATTGTTTGCGTGAATTATTTTAATGATATAGGATATAAACATATGGAATTGACCAGTACAGTTTTTAATCACGACGAAGATATACCATCCAAATATACTTGCGAAGGAGAAAATATGAGCCCGCCCCTTTCAATTAGCGGAGCGCCGGAAAAAACTGCGAGTTTCGCGTTGATAGTTGACGACCCCGATGCTACAGGGGGGACCGTCTTTGATCACTGGATAGTTTGGAATATTCCGCCGAAGACTACTGTTATAGAAGAGGGGAAACTGCCCGAAGAAGCGATAGAGGGGATGAACGATTTTAACAAAGAAGAATATGGCGGTCCTTGTCCGCCCCCGGGAAGCGCCAAACACCGCTACATGTTTAAACTTTACGCGCTTGATACCGTTTTGAATATTCCGTTCGGCTCCGGCAAAAAATCCCTGGAGCAAGCCATGGGCGGGCATGTTTTGGATCAAGTTGCTCTCATAGGACTCTTTGGACGAAATTAATATCGTCATGATTCAAGTAAAAAATTTGATAAAAAAGTTCGGCGACTTTTCCGCCGTTGATGATATTTCCTTTGATGTTGAAAAGGGTGAGATTTTTGCGTTTCTCGGTCCCAATGGCGCGGGTAAGACTACTACAATAAAAATGCTTACCACCCTGCTTCATCCTACTTCCGGAGAAATTTTGCTGAACGACCTAAACCCCGTTAAAGATCCTCACGAAGCGAGGCGCTCGTTTGGAATTGTTTTTCAGGACCCAAGCCTTGATGACGAACTCACCGCTTTTGAGAATATGGAATTTCATGGGGTTGTTTATGGAGTAGAAAAAAAAATCAGGAGGGAAAGAATAGAACAGCTTTTAAATATTGTTGAACTTTGGGACAGGAAAGACGATCAGGTAAAAGATTTTTCCGGAGGCATGAAAAGGAGGCTGGAAATAGCCCGAGGACTTTTGCATCATCCCAAGGTTCTTTTTTTGGATGAGCCGACTTTGGGGCTGGATCCTCAGACAAGGAATCATATTTGGTCGTATATAAAAAGCCTGAACAAAGAAGAGGGGATTACAATTTTTTTCACCACTCACTACATGGAGGAGGCCGAGAGGGCTGCTACAAGAATAGCGATAATAGACAAGGGGAAAATTATTGTTCAGGGAGATTCGGCCAAGCTTCAGGCGGATACCGGCACCAACTCTCTTGAAGATGCGTTTATAAAACTAACGGGCCGAACCATAAGAAGCGAGCGTGCTTCCGGTGCTGACCACATGCGGGCGGCGCGGCGCATGTGGAGAAGGAGATAAACAAAAATTATTATGGGAGTAATATACATTCTTTGGTTAAGGCAAATAAAAAGATATTTTCGTTCAAAAGCGAGAATAGTGGGTTCAATAGGTCAGCCTCTTCTTTTTCTTGTGGCCTTGGGTTTTGGCTTTGGCCCTATTTTTCAAGAAGCAGGACAGGGAAATTATATTGCCTTTCTGGCCCCCGGCATAATAGCCATGAGTATTCTTTTCACGGCGGTATTTTCCGGTATTGAAATAATTTGGGACAGGCAGTTTGGATTTTTAAAAGAAACTTTGGTGGCTCCCATTTCAAGGTTTCAAATTATGATAGGCCGTACCTTGGGGGGAGCCACCGTATCCCTGTTTCAGGGATTTCTTGTTTTCTTTATTACCATTCCGTTTGGTTTTCATCCCAAATTGGCGGCAGTTCCTGTTGCTTTTCTTTTTATGATACTTATTGCGCTTTTCTTTACTGCCCTGGGTACAGCCATTGCCTCTGTTCTCGAGGACATGCAAGGATTTCAGCTGATAATGAACTTTGTTATTATGCCCACTTTCTTCCTTTCGGGCGCTCTTTTCCCTGTTTCCTCGTTGCCGGATGTTTTAAAAACGGTGCTTCGTTTCAATCCTCTTTCTTACGGAGTGGATGGTATGAGAGGCGTCCTTGAAGGCGGAGCCTATTTTGGGCTGGCTTCGGATTTTTTGGTTTTGGGCCTGGCTACGGCAGCTCTACTGGCGATAGGCAGCTATCTTTTTTCAAAGATTCAGATCTAGCCTTGTTTTGAAATGGAACCCCTCGCTTCAAAAATAAGGCCTAAAAAATTGGGTGATTTTTTCGGACAAGACCACTTGGTCGGCGAAGGAAAGCCGATAAGCGTTGCCATAAAAAACGGCCATCTTTTTTCTTTTGTGCTTTGGGGGCCGCCCGGGGTGGGTAAAACTACTCTGGCGAAAATATATGCCGACGGTCTAAAGGCCCGCATTTACGAACTCTCAGCAGTTTCGGCGGGGAAAGCGGACATACGAAAAATTGTTGACGATGAAAAAGGCGCCGGATCCCCCAAGGTTTTGTTTCTTGATGAAATTCACCGGTTCAACAAATCTCAGCAGGATTTTTTGCTTCCCTTTGTTGAAAAAGGAAAAATTACTCTTATAGGCGCCACAACCGAAAATCCCAGTTTTGAAATTATTCCGGCGCTTCTTTCTCGCTGCCGAGTTTTTGTTTTAAGCGATCTTTCAGAAAAAGATATGGAAAGAATTATTGAAAGAACCGGCTTTAAACTCGGCAAAGAATCAAAAGAGTGGCTTATAGCAATGGCGAACGGGGATGCCAGGCAGGCTATAACAATGCTTGAAAATACCAAAAAACTTTATGGAAAAATCACTTTGGATAATTTGAAAAACACACTCCAGTCAAAATTTCTACGCTACGACAAGAAGGGCGAGGAGCATTACAATATCATCAGCGCTTTTATAAAAAGCATGCGCGCAAGCCAGCCCGACGCGGCTCTTTATTACTTGGCAAGGATGATGGACGCCGGTGAAGACCCGAAGTTTATTGCCAGAAGAATGGTTGTTTTTGCGAGTGAAGACATAGGAATAGCTCAGCCTACAGCTTTAGTTGTGGCCAATGAAGTTTTTAGGGCGGTTGAAACCATCGGTTTGCCGGAGTGCGGCATTAACTTGGCTCATGGGGTTGTTTATTTGGCCAGAAGCAAAAAAGACAGAAGCGCGTACACTGCCTATCTTAGAGCCCTGGAGGATGTAAAAAAATACGGCAACTTGCCGGTGCCTCTAAAATTGAGAAATCCGGAAACGAAGCTAATGAGAGAGATGGATTACGGAAAAGGATACGAAAAATATTCAAAAGAAAATTTTCTCCCGGATGAGCTTGCAAACAAAAAGTATCTAAAATAAAATATAAATATATGGAAAACAAAATAAAAAGTACACCAAAAGATTTTTTCTTTTATTTTTTAAATATAGCCACCTTTTATATAAGCGCCGTGGCTATTATAGTGCTCTACGTTCAATACGTAAACGCTCTTTTCCCGGATCCGTTGACCTTCTACTACACTAGCTTGGTCAATTCCATTCGCTGGGCGATTTCCGTACTGTTTGTAGCTGTCCCGGTATTTTTGCTTACGTCGTGGTTTTTGGAAAAAGACCTAAGGTCTCACGGCGGAAAGCGTGAATTGAAGCTAAGAAAATGGCTTGTTTATCTTACTTTGTTTGTTTCCGCTATAACCATAATAATAGATCTCATTACTTTTATTTATAATTTTTTGGGAGGTGATTTAACCGTTCAGTTTTTCCTGAAAATTTGCGTTGTTCTTTTGGTGGCCGTGGCTGTTTTCGGATACTATGCCTGGGAGCTTAGGCGCAAAGACTTCAAGTCAAAAACACCGAGAACTCTTGCTTGGATAGTTTCGGTTTTTGTTCTGGCAAGTATTGTCGTGGGGTTTTTTATCGTCGGCACCCCATCGGTTCAGAGAAGTAGGCAATACGACACGAGGAGAGTGGAAGATTTACAATATATTCAAAATCAGATTATCAACTACTGGGTAAATAAGCAGGAGCTCCCTCAAAATCTCAGCGACCTTGAAGATAGCATCTCCGGCTTTACTGTTCCCGATGACCCGGAATCGGGTGCCTCTTATGAATATATCATTTCAGACCCTCTCAATTTTAAATTGTGCGCTGATTTTAAAACTTCAAGCGAGGATATGGGTATAGTTCCCTCGGCAGTGAAGCCCGCGTACCCCTACGACATGTCTCAGCAAAACTGGAATCATTCATCGGGGAATGTGTGTTTTTCAAGAACCATAGACCCTGATCTTTATCAAAAAACGAGCGCACCGGCTACTTCGCCGACAAGGTAAATAAACGAAAGTAATTTTAAAATTTGCAAGTGAAGGAGGCGTGAAAGATGCTGGAGTGGACGATTTTTGTTTTTTGCGGACTAACCTTGGCGCTTGCAGCTCTTTTGGTGGTCCAGGATTTTTTCTGTTTCTGCTGGATTAATATTCTCCTGGCTCATCCGTGGGATTATGTGGCGCATTTCGTTGTTTCTTTTACGGGGGTTGTTTTTTTCTCAATATTTTTTTGTAAAATTTTTCATTGGGGACACGGCACCCCGCTGGTTTTGTCGGCTATTATTATGTTAGCCGTGGGATTTTTAAAAGAAATTTTTATAGACCCGTACATAAGCATGGAGGATATTGGATGGAATTTTGTCGGTGTCTTTTTGGCCTTTTTTATTCTAATTTAAAAGCCGCTTTTTGTAGGCGGCTTTTTATTTTTCGGGAAAATCGGGACTATTTTTTAGAAATTCTTCAAAGCTCATTTCATTTTTCCCTTCCGGCTTTACTTTTTGAATTGTAAGATTCCCCCGATTGTTGAGGGAAGCTTTTGTAATTATTATCCTTTTCCCTTTATGGAACGTGAAGGCGCCGGGCCGGG
>CAZWRF010000006.1:0-14131 GCA_964636095.1 uncultured Candidatus Saccharibacteria bacterium
GATTTAACTCTTGAATTAACTCTTGGATTAATTACGTAATTAAATACGTAATTTTTTTGTTTGACAGGGGGTTTTTGTCGCTACTTTTTAGGAAAGAGAAATAATGCTTAGCCGGCCTTCGGCCGGTATTGAAGAGCCTCAAAAACATGAGGCTCTTTTATTTCCTCTGAGCTCTCAAGGTCCGCGATGGTGCGGGCCAGTTTTATTATCCGGTGGTAAGCCCTGGCCGAAAGGTCCAGGCGCTTGGCCGCGGTATCCAGGGTGTCGCGTACGCTCTGTGAAAGAACGGCGAATTTTTTAAGGTCGCGGACGTTCATTTCGCCGTTGGTTATTGTATCAAGTCCCTTGAATCTTTCTTCCTGTATTTTTCTTGCGTTTATTACTCTTTTTTGAACTTTGTCGGATTTTTCCGCCGAGGGGTCTTCTTCGGAAAGTTTTCTTATTTCTATCTGAGGCACTTCCAGCCACAGGTCAATCCTGTCCATTATTGGACCGGAAATTTTTCTTCGATATCTTTGAAGTTCACCTTCCGAGCAAACACAAGCCTTTGTTTTTGAGCCGAAGTTTCCGCAGTTGCACGGGTTCATGGCGCAAATGAGAATAAATCTTGCCGGAAACCTTATGGTATTTCTGGCTCGGGAAACGGTAACCACCCCGTCTTCCAGGGGCTGGCGTAAAGCCTCTATAACTCTTTTCTCAAAAAGAGGAAACTCGTCAAGAAACAACACTCCTCTGTGGCCTAAAGTTATCTCTCCCGGTTTTGGCCAGGCGCCTCCGCCGACAAGGGCTACATAAGAAGAAGTGTGGTGGGGAGTCCTTAGGGGCCTTGATGTGGCATGCGAGCCTTCAAGGGTTCCCGCCACACTATGAATTGAAGTAATTTCCAAAGTTTCGTCAAAAGACGGAGGAGGGAGAATGGAAGTGAAGGCTTTTGCCAGCATGGTTTTGCCCGTTCCGGGAGGGCCCGACATGGTAACGTTGTGTCCGCCGGCCGCCGCTATTTCCAATCCGCGCTTTGCCGTTTCCTGTCCTTTTATGTCGGCAAAATCAAGTACGTATTTTGGGCCGGAATCAAATCCAACGGCGGTTTCTTTCTGCGGTTCAATTACTTTGTCTTCAATAAGATGCCCCACAAGTTCCTTGAGAGAGTTTATGCCGAAAATTTTGATCCCCTTTATAAGAGCTGCTTCCTCGGCGTTTGCTTTCGGCAAATAAAGTTCTTCAAATCCGTTTTCTTTTGCCGACTGAGCAAGAATTAAAGTACCCTTTATGGGTCTTAGCGTGCCATCTAGCCCCAGCTCTCCTAAAAACATTTTCCTTTCCGTAGGGAATTTTATTTGCTTTGAAACTAAAAGATAAGCCAGAGCTATGGATAAATCAAAAGCCGGCCCTTCTTTTTTGATATCGGCCGGCGCCAAAGAAACTGTTATTCTGTTGTTTTTCTTTTGCGGAGAAAGGAAGGCGGAGTTTTTAATAGCCGCCGAAATTCTGTCCTTGGATTCTTCCACCGCCTTGTCGGGAAGGCCGACAATGGCAAAATGATGCAGTCCCTGGACCGTGTCTATTTCCACGTCTATTATTTTTCCTGAAAGTCCAACCACCTGGCCGGAATGTACTTTGACCGCCATTAGGAATATTAAAGCGGTTTTGAGTGTTTTATGCAAGTTGTAGCGGCCGGGTTTGCTTCCAGCCGTTTTTTTTCTATTTTGCACCCGGCAACTTCGCATTTGCCGTATGCACCCTCATCTATCCTTCCTATCGCGCTTTTTACTTCATTGAGCCTGTTTTCAAGCTCTCGTTCAAGGGCTTCGCGGTTTTCCGCTTCCTCAAAAATATCCGCCAATTCGTTTCTATCGGCAGGCATAATGTTGAGGTTTTCTTTTGTAGTTTTCCAGTTGTCCGGGTCCTCCGGGTCAATTTTGGCTATTTCGGAAAGCTGTTGTTCCAAACTTTGCCTTTCTTCCTCAAGTTTTGTTTTGAAATAATTTAAGTTCATATTTGCTAATTATATTATGAAAATTTGTAAAGCACAAACCTGCGAATTATTTCTTCAAGCGCACTTTGATTATCCGTTATTATGATGAAATTTCTATTTATAAACGTATAAACCAAAACATCTCCCTTCTCCGTTCGTGCTACTCTGGCATCCTGATTTTTAATAACGCTGTCTTTAAATGTAACAAACGAAGAATCGTCGAGGTTTCCCCTGTTGGCTATAAAATCAAGGTCTTGAAGTAAAGTTTTTTCCCACCGTATCATGCCGGAAAATGCGTTGTCGTATTGATTTTGTTGGACTTCAATAATAAGAACGAGGTGTTTTTCCTGTAAATTTAAGGAGCCCAGGAAAAAATTGTCTTCCAAAAAGTTTGTCAGAAAAGCCGGGGCCGATATTCCAAGCGAATTCAGAAACTCATTTGTGTTAAGAAATTTGACGGCTGTTCCCACCTGTTTTTTTACGGGAAGATATATAAGATCGCCCGGCGTGTTTTGTTTGGCTAAGACATCCTGCAATTCTTTTATAAAATTACTTTTGTTTTTTGAATCAAGAACAACAAGGCCCTCGCTTACGAGAAGAGGCTTCGGCGCCGTCAGATTATTGTTGCCGGTGTTTGGGGCCTCGCTTCTTCCCCAGATAAAATAAGCGGAAAATCCCAAAAATAAAACTCCCGCCGCCGCGATGCCGATAAATATGGTTTTTTTGTTTCTCTCTCCTGTTATTCGGGGCCCCTCTTCTATATTGTAGGCAATCGGCTTTTGGTCTTTCACGAAAAGATCCGTTGCCGAAACCTCTCCTTTCTGCATAAATTCGGAAGCATCGGTTTTGAATGTCCGAATGGAGTAAAGCCCCTTTGATTTATTCTCTTGGTTTTCTTTGTTGTTTTCCTCCTCCATTGTTTTTTGCAAAATTTGGGTCCGCTTGTTTTATGGAGAGACTTATTTTTCCCGAATCGTCTATTCCTTTTACCTTTATGGGTACCGTTTCTCCCTCTTTTAGTATATCACCTACCTTCTCAACTCTAAACGGGGCTATTTCCGATATGTGAACAAGTCCTTCAATGCCGGGTTTTATTTCAACAAAAGCGCCAAAGTCCATTATTTTCACTACAAACCCTTTGAATGTTTCTCCTACTTTCGGTTCATAGGTGAGGTCCTCTATAATCTGTTTTGCTTTTTCTGCGGATTCCTTGTCTTTTCCGGTGATAAAAACTGTTCCGTCCTCTTCGAGGTCTATTTGAGTGCAGGTCTCGTCTATTATTTTGTTTATGGTTCGTCCGCCTGTGCCTATAACGGCGCCTTTCTTTTCAGGGTTTATGGTGAAAGTAATAATACACGGAGCGTAGGGAGACATTTCTTTTCTTGGTTCGGACAGAGTTTTAAGCATTTCTTCAAGTATGTAGGTTCTTCCTTTTTTACCTTGTTCCATTATTTCTCCCAAAATTTTTGTTTCAATGCCGTCTACTTTTACGTCCATCTGAATGGCGGTAATTCCTTTTTCTGTTCCCGCTATCTTAAAATCGGCATCGCCGTGGTGATCTTCCGGTCCTTGAATGTCGGTGAGCACCCTGTGTTTTTTGCCGTCTATCATTATGCCCATGGCCACTCCCGAAACGGGGGCTTTTATGGGAACACCGGCGTCCATCAACGCAAGAGTTGACGCGCAGACGGAGCCCATTGAAGACGAGCCGTTTGAGGACATGGTTTCGGAAACCAGACGAATGGTGTAGGGAAACTTTTCTTTTCCCGGAATTACTTTCGACAAGGCTTTTCCTGCCAGCGCGCCGTGGCCTATTTCTCTCCTTCCCGGTCCGCCGAGTCTTCCGGTTTCACCAACGGAAAAAGGAGGAAAGTTGTAGTGATGAATAAAATTTCTTTTTTCTCTTACCTCCATTCCCTCTATTATCAAAAAGTCGGCCGGCGCGCCCAAGGTTGCCGTGGTAAGTATGTGGGTAAGTCCTCGGTAAAAAAGCCCGGAGCCGTGGGCGCGAGGCAATATTCCCGCCTCGGTGGATATTTCTCTTACCTCGTTCGGCTTTCTGCCGTCCGGTCTTTTTTCCTTTTCTATTACGTTTTTGTGTATTATCTTGTCTATTTGTTCTTCAAAAAAATCACTGGCAAGATTTGAATCTTCCGTTCCGAATTTCTCTTCAAAAGCGTCCATCCACCCTTTTTTTATTTCTCCCAAAACAAAGTAGTGAGATTTCTTGTCTTTTGGCTCATCCAGTCCCTCCTCAAGTTTTTTTTCCGAAACTTTGGCAAACAAAGTTTCCATTCCTTCCGGATTTTCTTTTATTTCGGGCCATGTTTTTTCTTTTCCCAACTCCTCAACTATCTTTTTTTGAAAATCAATTATTTTCTCTATCTCGGGGATAGCCGCTTCAATGGCGCCAAGCACTTCGTCCTCCGGTATTTGCTCGGCCGATCCCTCCATCATATTTATTTTGCCGTTTTTTCCGCATACCACAAGTTCAATGTCGGATTTCTCTTTCTCTTCATATGTGGGGTTGAATATCACTTTGCCGTCTATGCGACCCACTCTTACCGCGCCTACGGGGCCTTTCCATGGAATATCCGACGAAGCCAGGGCCAGGGAAGAGGCGAGTATGGCAAGAATATCGGGGTCATTGGTTTCGTCTATTGAAAGAGCGGTGGCTACCACCTGTATATCGTTTCTTATTCTTGAATCAAAAAGAGGACGGAGTGTTCTGTCTATCATTCGGCTATTCAGGACAGCCTCTTCCGATGGCCGGCCCTCTCTTCTCATAAACCTTCCGCCGAGAATTTTTCCCGCGGCATAAAATTTTTCCTCATAATCAACAGTGAGGGGAAAGTATCCTATATTTTCTCTTTTAAACTCCGACATTACGGCCGTGGCCATAACAATGGTTTCTCCGCATCTTATGGTTACGGAGCCGTTGGCCTGCTCGGCCATATCGGAAAATTCGGCTACGAGCTCGCGGCCGCCGAATTCCGTTTTGAATTCTTTTTTTTGCATGACGAATTAGTGCGATACTAATATACTAATTCATGCTAATGATACGAATGAACGCTAACTTTTTGTTTGTGTCCATTCGCATCATTAGTACTATTCGCATATCGGCACCGCGTAATTAATTGTTAATAATAAATTTACATTAAAAATTTTTTCGGACTTTCGCAAAGGTCTACAAAATCGTCCGCTACTTCTTTCAGTTTACCCGAAGTGGATTTACCGAAAGCAATTACCTCAACAAGCCTTCCTTTTCCTTTCATGTATTCAACGAGAGGAATAAAATCCCCGTCCCCGCTGACTATAACAACCACGTCAACCAGAGAATCGGCCAGTCTTACGGCGTCCACGGCAAGCCCCACGTCCCAGTCGGCTTTTTTCATCCCGCCATGATAAACTTGCAGATCCTTTATCTTCAACTCTATGCCTATTTTTGAAAGAGCATCAAAAAAATTTTTCTCTTCACCCGATTCCGTGCGGATAACGTATCCTATGGCTCGTATAAGCTGGCGACTCGCCACAGCCACTCTTAAAACTTCCTTAAAATCCACCCTTTTCTTGTAAAGAGCCTTGGCAGAGTGGTACATATTTTGCACGTCTATAAGGACGGCCACTCGCTGGTTTTTGTGTTTTACCAAACTCATTATTGTTCTTTCTTGTCGGCAAGCTTGTCGGACAGAGCGCGGTTCTTTTTCAGCTTAAGCTTTTGAACCAAAGACGTATAACTTTCTTCGTTTCTTTTCTTCAAGTAGTCCATTAGCTTCTTCCTTTGAGAGACCATTTTTAAAAGCCCCCTTCGGGAATGATTGTCTTTTTTGTGCTTTTTGAGGTGTTCGGTTAATTGTTTTATTTCTTCCGTTAAAACAGCTATTTGCACCTCTGAAGAGCCCGTGTCCTTGTCGTTTAGCCGGTATTTATCAATAATTTTCTGTTTTTCTTTGACTGTTAAAGCCATGGATAAACTCTACACCATTTCTTCATTTCTTGCAAGATTTCTTCACTTTCCAGGCTCTTACCTCTTTCTCCAGTCTCTTATTTCCAGTTTGCCGCGGCCGGCGTCTTTTATTTCTATTTTCTGCCTCTCGCGCCAGCCGTATTTATCAATAACTTCCTTCGGCAATACCAGAGCGTAGGTGTACTTGGAAATTTTTCGCAATTTGCGAGTATATTTATTGTTTGCCATATATAAATAGTATACACTATGGTGGCCACTATAGTGTACACTATGATGTATACTACGGGCTGAAGATGGCGCCAATATTTAAATCAGCCGCTATATACTGTATGATTTTAGTATGGAGATAGAAAAAGACTTTGATAAATTCCCGCCCATTGAGTATCTGAAAGAGTATTACTCCGATATTGGCGAAGAAAACAGTGCTATCCTTAAGTTTTTGCACAATACTTATAAAAATTTGGAACCAGCAAATTCTTTGCTTGAATTTGGCGGCGGGCCGACAATCTATCAACTGATAAGCGCAAGCTCCAAGGTTAATGAAATTATTTTCTCGGAATATTCCGGCGCGAACAGGGAAGAGGTCAAAAAATGGTTAAACAACAATCCGGGGAGTTTCAACTGGGACAGTTGGTTTGAATTTGTCTTAGAGCTGGAAAACACAGAAACTGGCGAGAATAATTTGTTGAAAATAAAAGACAGGGTTAAAGAAAAAGTGAAAGAAGTAATTAAGTGCGATGCGTACAAAGGAAATCCGCTTGAGCCAAAAAAATATCCTGGCTTTGATATTCTCTCCGTTTGTTTTGTGCCGGAATCTGCCACGGACAACGAGAATGACTATATTTCTTTTATGAAAAACATTGCCTCTCTTTTAAGAACCAGGGGAACTTTGGTTATGATGGCATTGAAAGATGCTGAATATTACCAAGCGGGGAGTTTAAAGTTCCCCGCTTTTCCTATAAACGAAAATTATCTAAAAAATCTTTTAGCCAGCATGGGATTTGGTCGCATAAAAACAGAGACCATTCCCGCAGAGCACGATCAGGGCTACAAGGGAATTATTTGCTTAACGGCGACTAAATGAAAAATATTGACGAGCTTACAAAGCAATATTTGGAATATGTGGAGATAGAGAAGGGTAGAGCCCTAAAAACGGTTGAAAATTATGACCGATATTTGAGTAGATTTTTGGAATTTTCCAAAGTTGGAAAGCCGGGAGAGATTACCGACGATGTTGTGCGCCGGTTTCGCCTTTATCTTAACCGTGAAGGGCTGAAAAAAAAGACCCAAAACTACTATCTTATCGCCTTAAGAAATTTTTTGAAGTATTTGGCCCGGATGAATATAAAAAGCATGCCCCCCGAGCGCATAGAGTTGGCCAAGGTGGGGGAAAGGCAAATAGACCTTATCAGCGCCGATGAGCTTGAAAGACTCTTGGCCTCTCCCTCGGGAGCCGAATTGAAAGATTTGAGGGACAAGGCTATTTTGGAGCTTTTTTTCTCTACCGGTCTTCGTATTTCGGAGCTTTGCTCTTTGGACAGGGAAGACGTAGACCCCGCCGGGAACGGGGCGGGTTTTAAAAAAGAAGAATTTTCTATCCGCGGGAAAGGAGACAAGGTTCGTATTGTATTTCTTTCCGGAAGAGCCAAGGAAGCGATAAAAAATTATTTTGACAAAAGAGCCGATATCAGTGAAGCACTATTCGTGAATCTCCGCGGGAAAGGAAAAGAGCCCACCCGCCTTACCCCCCGTTCCATTGAAAGAATAGTGCAATTCTACGCCATAAAAGCCGGCATTTCCAAAAAAGTAACCCCGCATGTTATTAGGCACTGTTTTGCAACCGACCTTCTTCAGGCCGGTGCCGACCTGCGGTCGGTTCAGGCTCTTTTGGGCCACAGCAATATCACCACCACTCAAATATATACTCACGTCACAGACCGCCAGCTTAAAGAAGTGCACAGGGCTTTTCACGACAAAAGGAGGGAATAAATTCCCTCCTTTTATTTCACTCATTTTTGAGTGCTTTTATTTTTTTGTTTATGGCGGAAATTTCTTCCGCTACCTCCCTGCACCCCAGTTCTTTTAGCGAGTTGTATATTGCTAAAAGTTCCATTTTAGTTTTTTTATTTGCGTTTCCGTTCCGGACTTGGTCGAATAGTTCTCGAAACCGACTTATTTTATCGGCCGGCACTTGAACCAAAAGTTCCCTTTTTTCTTTTTCAAGCGCTCTAATTTTTTTCCAGTTTTTAAAGCAACCGAAGATAGTCATCGTTGCACCTCCCTTGCCTCGCCGAACCCGCCCAGGGCGGAGGAGGCGGGTTTTTGGGTTGGACATTTGAGCTTAATTCGCTTTCAAGAGAACCATTCGTTGCTTGTCCCAATCGGCGGGAGTTGATTCTCGGTGAAAAAGAATTAAACACCTCGTCTGTTTCTGAGAAAAGATTAGCAAATATTGAAGAATTTGTCAACCCGGGTCAAGATAGACTGTCTTTTCCGTCTTGAATTATTAAAATTTGGCTGTTTCTTATGTGGCAGATGCCTCCGGCAATTTGTATCGTGTCTTTGTTTTTACCGTCCTCGTTCTGTATTGTCACCTCACCTTCTTTTAGCCGTACGAATGCTTCGGCATGGCCCGGTAAAATCCCCATTTCTCCCTTGGGAGCGGGAATGGTTGCGCCGGCAATATCTTTAAATTCTTTTTTTCCGTCGGGTGAAATAAATATACAGTCCATATCGTTTTTTATTCTATTTCGTCTATACTTCCTATCATATAAAATTTTTCAAGCTCAACTTCGTCAAATTGTCCCTGAAGAATTTTTTCGCATCCCTTAAGAGTGGTTTTTAAGGGGACGTACGCTCCTTCTTTGTTTTGGAACGCTTTTGTGACAAACAATGGCTGAGTGAGAAACCTCTGAAGTCTTTCGGCACGTTTAACAATGGTTCTGTCTTCCCGGGAAAGTTCGTCCACTCCCAAAATTTCAATAATGTGCGACAGTTCCTTGTATCTTTGGAAAAGGGATTTTACCTGCGATGCTATTTCGTAGTGTTTTTTACCCGTTATGTCCGGATCAAGCCCCAAAGAATACGAGCGAAGCACATCAATGGCCGGATAAATTCCTTTCTCGGCAATGTCTCTTGAAAGTACCAAGGCGCCGTCCAGATGGGAAAATGCTGTTACCACTGCCGGATCGGTGATATCGTCGGCGGGAACATAAACGGCCTGGAAAGAAGTGATGGCTCCTTTTTTGCTTGTGTTTATTTTTTCTTGAAGCTCTGCCATTTCTTTTTCAAGGGTAGCCTGATAGCCGAGCTCGGATGGAACTTTCCCCAAAATAGCGCTTATTTCCATACCCGCCATCGTGTATCGGAAAATATTGTCAACAAAAAGAAAAATATCTTTTTTCATGTCGTCGCGCAAAGACTTTGCTGCTTCGGCAGCGGCAAGCGCCACTCGTGAACGGGCTCCCGCGGTTTTGTCCATTTCTCCAAAATATAGAACGGTGTCTTTTAAAACCCCAAGCTTTGAGAGAGCGCGAAAAAGGTCGTTTCCTTCACGTATCCTTTCTCCTGTTCCGGCAAACACCGAATAGCCTGCTTCTTTCAGCGAAATATTGTGTATCAGCTCCGTTACCAAAACGGTTTTTCCGACGCCTGCTCCGCCGAAAAGGCCTATCTTGTCTCCAAAGCGTATAGGTACCAAAAGGTCTATTATTTTTATACCCGTTTCCAATAATTTGTCGTCTCTTTTGTGTTTTTCGTCCAGTTTCTTCTGCTTTTCGTTTTCAAAAAGAGGCTTCTCTTCTTTTGCCTCAAAAGGCCTTCCGTCTATGGGCCTTCCGGAAAAATCAAACATTCTTCCCAGTACCTTGTCGCTCCAGGCAACGGAGGCTGTCCGGCCTGTGTAAAATACGGTTTCTTGCCCTTCCACTTTTTCAAGAGAAGAGAGAGCGATAACTCGCGCCGTTTTGGCGTTTTTTCTCTCTATCACTTCAAACAAGGCTCCGCTTTTTTCGGTGGAAACGAGGGAGTGTATCGGAGGAATGGAACTTTCAAAGGAAACTTCCGCTGCTCCTCCTTTGATGCTTATTATTTTTCCCTTATTTTTTGTGTTTGTCATAATTTTATTGAAACAAAACTTTCAAGCTGTTTTTGGCTTATTTCTTTCTTCCTTTCTTTGAAGAAAGACAGCCTGAGTTTTTTGATAATACCATCGGTTTTGTAAATGGCATGCTCGGCCGTTATTGTGCGGGCGGAAAATTCGGATAACTTTGCCTCGATTCGTATTTGTCTGAAGAATACTTCGATATATTTTGTAAGAAGCGCGTCAAATATATCTTTTTTTGACTGCTCAAAAATGGGCAATCCTTCAGCCGGATTGTCTTTGTTTGCCGCCGCGGCTTTAGCGAAGGCCGGAGCAAAATCAAATGGTAAAAATTTAACAAAAGCGGGCGTTTGCTCAATGATTGAAATAAACTTCGGATACAAAATGTCTACGTTTCTTATGTCGTTTTCCCGATACAGTCTGAAAAAAGACGTGTCGGCTGATTCAAAAGAGAATTGTTCTGTTTCCACGCCCTCCTCGCTTAAATAGTCTTTTGTTTTTTTCCCCAGCACCCACACGTAATCGTAGCTGTCTTTTTTCTGAAGAAAAGCGCCAACAAGATTGTGGTACAGTCCTCCGACAATTCCTCTGTCTCCGCCCACGACTATGAGGGCTTTTTTCCCCGAATATCTTTCTTTAAGCAGTGGATGATTTTCGTCCAGCTTAAGTTCGGAAATGCGGGCAAGAATGGCTTCCACTTCTTTTTTGTAGTCCATGAGGTCTTCCGTCCGTTTTTTAAGAAAGTGAATGCGTGAAGCGGCCGCTTTTTCTACCACCCTTATTGTTTCCTCAACATCCTTGAACCCTTCGATTTTATTTTTATAATCTAGATATTTTCTCATCGCAATTTTTTTTGTATTTTTTTACTTACCACAAACCTGTCAACGACAACGAAGATTACAAGAAAAACCAAAAGTCCCACTTCTGCAAACTTGATGTAACTTCGAAGGAGGGAATAAGCCGCTCCCGCGGTATATCCCAGTCCGCCTACAATAATTATCCACAAGGTACTGGCCAAAATATCACTTTTTACGAATTTTTTTGGAGATATGTTCAGCCGGCCGGCGCGGGCAAGAAGTATGTGGTGAAAACCATAGGCGAACTTGGAGAAAAATATGGTATAAAAAGTCCGTTCTTTAAGGTGGGGGTCAAGAGACGACGAAACCCGTTTCAGCCACGAATCGGCGCGCGACATGGGCTTTATTATTTTCCTTCCCAAAGTAAACCAAACAATGTCACCCGCCAAAACTCCCGCCACAACAACAAAAAAAGTGTCGCCAATATCCAAAAATCTCTGATGAACGAGAAACGTGATAGTAAAAAGAGTGGCGTCTCCTTCAAAAGCCATGGCGAAAAAAACAATGGCGTAGCCAAGGAATCGGTATTCATTTATGTAGTGCAAAAAAAATGAATGGGGCATGGCTAAGATAAAAATTCTTCCTTAAAGTCTGATATGGCGTCGTTTATCTTTTTTTCGTTTGCCGGAGTAACACCCCTTCTTTTTATATCTTCAAACAGTTCAAAGTACCGGTTTTCGATAAGCTCCAAAAAATATTTTTCAAAATTTTTCCACTGGCCTTCCACCAGGTCGTCAAAATGACCTTCTTCTACGGCATGGAATAAGACCGTTTGCTCCCCCCAGCTTACGTTCGTATGCTTTTCCTGCTTGAGAATCTCAAGCAGAAGCTTCCCTCTGTGTATTTTTCGTGTCGCTTCCTCGCTTTTTGTCGTTTCAATTTGTGCCAGTTTTTGAAGCTCTTTGTGTTGGGCCAATGCTATGCGCAAACCGCCGGTAACCTGCCTCAGAGCTTCCGGCTGGGCTTTGGAACCTACCCGAGACACTGATAGCCCGATGTTTACGGCCGGCAAGAATCCTTTCTGAAAAAGACCCCGCTCAAAATATATTTGCCCGTCTGTTATTGAAATGAGGTTTGTCGGTACGAAAGAAGTAATATCTCCTTCCTGCGTTTCAACTATGGGAAGAGCCGTAAGCGAGCCGCCTCCTTTTTCCCGGGAAAGATTTGCCGCCCGCTCCAAAAGCCCGGAATGAAGCGAGAATATATCACCGGGGTATGCTTCCCGGCCAGGTGGCCGCTCCAGAAGAAGAGAGATATCTCTGTATGTTTTCGCATGCTGGGTGAGGTCGTCGTAGACAACTAAGGCGTCTTTGCCCTGGTCGCGTAGATATTCTCCAATGGCGCTTCCCACAAAAGGCGCCAGATACTTTTCGGCAAAAGTAGAATTTGCCGTTGCCGCGACAATTGTTGTGTAAAGAAAAGCGTTGTTCTTTCCAAAAAGATAAGCCAGCTCCTCAAGCTTTCTTTCTTTTTGCCCGCACAAAACGTAGATGCAGAAAACGGAAGGATCGGCGCTTTTCTGATTTAACACGGCGTCTATGGCCAATGTACTTTTACCCAGTTTTCTGTCGCCAATAATGAGCTCTCTCTGCCCCCTTCCAATAGGAAGAGTGGCGTCTATTATTTTGATACCCGTAAAGAGGGGAGTGGAAACAGGCTCTCTTTCTATGATTTGAGGGGCTTCGGTAAAGACTCTTCTCTTTTTTCCGCTAAGCGGGCCGAAATCGTCCAGCGGCTTGCCTGAACCGTTTATTACTCTGCCGACGATAGTGTCAGAAATTTTTATGGAAAAGTTTTCGTGTCCGCGAAAAACCGGATTGTTCGGATCGAAAGATTCGTCAAAAAAAATGGCTTCCGTGTATTCCTCGTCAAACCCTATTACAAGAGCAGCCGGTTCGCCATTTTTGTCCACCAAAAGCTCGTGCGAAAAAACACGCGGAAGTCCGGTGATCTTCGCCACGCCGGCGAAAAGAGAAACAATTTTTCCTTCTTCTTTTGTGTTATTCTTTTTTGGCATCTTCTAGTTCTTTTAGCCGGGAATGAATCTGCTTTATGGTGGCTTCTTTTTCCTTTTCGGCTTCTTTTTGTGCTTTCTCTTTTATTTTCTCCGATATCTCTTCGGCTTCCGCTATTATCTTTTTGGCTTCATCATGCGCTTCGCCTGATTCTTTTTTCTGTTGTTCAACAAAGGCATCCTTGTCTTTTTCAAGGCTTTCTTTTTCCGCCAGAGCTTCATTGAGTTCTTTTTCATCTTTTTCTATCCGTTCAAGAATAGGCTTGTAAAGAAACCTTTTCAAAATCCACAAAAGCAACCCGAAGTTTACTATTTGGGCGGCAAGAAGCTTCACGTCTATTCCTATTTTTCCCAAAATTTCCATATGTTAAAGTCCTCCAAGTCCGGAGGTGTATATGTTTAAAAACTGCGGTATTACTATAAGGAGTCCTATGAGGGGTATAACGAACATGGCTACCGTTATGATAAGCGTCCACAAAAAATATTTTCGCGTTTTTTCGGCTGATATATAAATTTTCTCAAGCAGCTCATCTTGCGCGTCGAGCCGCTTTTTTGTTTCTTCGTCCATATTTTAGCCTGTGTATTAGCCTACGAATTTTAGAATCAGAGCCACTACCAGTGCATAAATGGCTATTGCTTCGGCGAAAGCAATGGCAATAATCATTGCCACCTGTATCTTTTCCGAGTTTTGAGGGTTGCGCGCCATGCCGATAAGAGCTGCCGCGCCTATCATTCCGATGGCAAGCGCGGGTCCTATGGTACCGATTGCCATGGTGAACGCTGATGGGTTTTGCAACATAACTTTATTTTAGTTTATTTGTGAAAAAATTTCTATTAAAGTTAATTGTCTATGCGTCTCGGCCTAAATGGCGCATAGTACTTGTTTTCATAAAAGTCAAAGTAAGCATGGCGAAAATAAACGCTTGAATGATTCCGAGAAAAACTTCCAAAACTATAAAAGGCAAGGGAATGATGTAGGGAACAAGAAAAGCGATTATAAAAATAAGTATCTCGCCGGCGAAAACGTTTCCGAAAAGACGGAAGGAGAAGGAAAGCACTTTCACTCCCTCTGATATCATTTCAAAAAACCCCAAAATGAAGAACAGCGGTCCCCTAAAATTGAAAAAACGCCGGAGGTATCCTTTAAGTCCCAAAACCCTGAGGGAAAAAAACTGGATGGAGATAACGGACAAGAGAGCCAGGGCCAAGGTTGTAG
>CAZWRF010000006.1:14141-22139 GCA_964636095.1 uncultured Candidatus Saccharibacteria bacterium
CGCAAAACGGGAAAGATAATTCCTTCTTTTGTTTCCACAAAAAAAGAGCCAAGAAATCCGGGCACGAGGGCAAGCAAGTTGGCCGTTACTATGAAGATAAAAAAGGTAGCCACTAAAGGAAGAATTTTTTTGGAAATTTTTCTGTCTCTTGTAACCGTGTCTATGAGCTTTAAAAGTTCATAGACAAGCACGCGCATGGCTTCCGTAATGAAATTTTTTCTATTTTTCATGAGGGAAAAGAAAACGGCGAATACAGCCAGTATTAAAGTTACTAAAACTGTTGTAAGAAAACTGTTGGTAATCCGGAGCCCCAGTATGTTTGCCACGTATTCGGGCTGTAATCCTATGTTAATCATTTGCTTTCAATTAGGGGAATTAAAAAGTGGTAAACTTCGTAGACGGTAACGGCAAACCCGACAAAGACGCCTACAATCAGCAAAAGGGGAGTGCTGTTGAAAGCTCTGTCTATCCAGAGTCCCAAAACTATGAACCCTACAATGGGAAAGACAACAATAAACCCGAGCTGAAAGGCGAAAGATATGGCGTACCACAGTTTGAATCCGTCCTTGTTTTTTTCCACCTCTTTATTTTAACGCAAAAAAGCCGGCAAGGAAAACGCCGGCAAAAAATAAACGGCTAAGGAGTCCTTAGCCGTTTATTTTGGCTTGAAATAATGGGGTTTTGTGGACCTGAGGGGATTCGAACCCCTAACCCCCTCCATGCCATGGAGGTGCGCTGCCGTTGTGCCACAGGCCCGTAAAAGGGAGGCCGGGAAAGGCCGCCCTGTATAGTACATATCATAGTCTGAACTATTTTTTTTCTTTTTCCTGTTTTGAAGGAAGCTCCGGGTAAATAACTGTTCCCACATTTTCACCCTGGAGTACTTTAAGCATGTTTCCTTTTTCAAAAGCACTGAACACGTGGACGGGGATACTTGCCCTCTCCGTTACCAGTTTTCTTACGGCTTCCTTGTCAAACATTTCTTCCAGTTTAATATTCAGCGCTGATGCGTAGGAAAGTTCGGGAATGGGTTTGTCGTCTTTGGCAACCGGCGGGTAGCTTGCGTAGATGCCGTCCACTTTTGCTCCTTTAAGCACTGCGTCAGCGTCCAGTTCCAAAGCTCTTATTACTGCGGCATAGTCGGTGGTGTGGTAGGGAACACCAAGACCTCCTCCCAGAATCACTATTTTCCCTTCGGATAAATGGGAAGAAACTTTTTCCCTCATGTACACGGGCGTCCCTTCTGCTACGATGGCGGAAAATCTTGTCACCTTGAGTCCTTTATTTTCCAAAACTTTTTGAAGAAACCGCAGGTTGCTCAAAGTGGCCGACATTCCCATGTGGTCCGCATCGGCCCTGGATATGTTTTTTATTTCCTTTCCCCGCACAAAATTTCCTGCGCCTACAACCACTGCTATTTCCGTTCCGATTTCGTGGGCCGCATTTATATCGTCCGCTCTCTTTTCAACGGCATGCATGTTGTAGCTTCTCGTTTCGTTTTTGTTTCTGAAGCCCTCGCCGCTTATCTTAAAAATAACGCGTTTGTATCTCAATTTTTACTTCCTCCTTTCTTGCAAGTTTAAAGAACTAACCTATGTCCTCGCCAGGACTCGAACCTGAATTTAGAACTTAGGAGGTTCTCGTTCTATCCCTTGAACTACGAGGACTAAACGGCCTGTTTTTTACTCAATACCCAAAAGCTTTTCCAGCCTTCCCTTGTCAAAGCCGATTACCATTTCATCTCCAACCTCAATGGCAGGCACGGCCATTTGCCCCGTTTTTTCCAAAAGTTCGTTTCTCTTTTCCTCGCTTGAAGCCACGTCAAATTCTTCGTATTCAATGTTTTTTTCCGCGAACCACTGCTTTGCCATGATGCAGTAAGTGCAGGTGGGGGTTGAATATATTTTTACTTTTTTCATAAAGCTAAAATAAATTAATAATAATTATGGTGCGGCCGAGAGGACTTGAACCTCCACAGGATTGCTCCCACAAGCCCCTCAAGCTTGCGTGTCTACCAATTCCACCACGGCCGCGCGCGTTTTTATTATAACAGAATTTTGTGAAAAAACCCTACTTCTACTTGGCGTCTTTCTTCTCTTTCTTTTCTTCTTTTTTCGTTTCCTCGGTTTTCTCGATGTTCGTCTTCGGCGAAGCTTGGGCTCCGGCCTCGCTTTCAGCGGACGTCGGGGCTTCTTTGGTTTCAGCGGTTTCTACGGGCGCTTCCGGCGTTTTTTCCAAAAGAACTTTGTTTACTTGTCTCATTTGCTTCATTTTCTTTCTTACGGCGCGGGAAGCCCTGTCTCTAAGATAATAAAGCTTTGCTCTTCTCACTCTCTTTGGCCTTTTCACAAGCTCTATTTTTTCAATTTTCGGTGAATACAAAGGCAGAGTCAGCTCCACTCCCACGCCCCCGCTTATTTTTCTCACGGTAAAAGTGGCGCCGTCTTCAGCGCCATGCTTCCTGGCGATAAGCAGCCCCTCGAAAGCCTGCCTTCGGGTCTTGCCCTTTTCTTCAATCCTTTGCCAAACACGAACGGTATCTCCGGATTTTATGTCCAGCTTTTTGCGCTTTTCTACATTTACGGGTGATAATTGCATGTTGAAAATTAAGGAATGAAATGACTATAATTTTTTACATCCCGCCGTAGCCTTGGCGAAGGCGAGGTATTCTATCTATCTACCACATTATCGAAGCGACTTCAAGACCAAGCTTAGGTCTTCCGGCATATCGGCGTCTATCCTCATTCTTTTCCCGTCCGGCAAGGTAAGCTCAATTGAAGAAGCGTGAAGAAAGTGTCTTTTCAGACCGAAAGGGCAATCCGGTTTCTTTGTATAGAGCTTGTCACAGACAACGGGATGTCCGATGGATTTTAAGTGGATTCTTATTTGATGGGTGCGCCCGGTCTTGGGTGACACGCCAAGAAGTGTATAGTCTTTGTACCGTTTAATAATCGTATATTCCGTTTCGGCATCTCTTATTTTTGTGAATCTTTTTATGGGGGTATTTATTTTACCTTTTCCGCCCAGGGCGGATCCGCCTCGGACGGATACCAAGGCCAGGTAAGTTTTTTTTATTTCTCTATTTTGAAACTGCTTTTTTAAAAATTCAAAACTTTTTTGGTTTTTGGCGACAAGAAGTACTCCCGAAGTTTCCTTGTCCAGGCGGTGAACAATGCCGGGACGCAATGAATCTTCCCCAACGCCTTCAATCTCCGGGCGTTCTTTTTGTATCCAATCTGCCAGAGTGGGAGATTTGGAATTTTCTGTTGCGTGTACCAAAAGTCCCGCCGGCTTGTTTATAGCCAGAATGTTTTCATCTTCGTATATAATAGTAGGCATAGTGGTGGGCGGTATAGGATTTGAACCTATGACCTTTTCCGTGTCGAGGAAACGCGCTGCCGCTGCGCCAACCGCCCTCTAAAAATTTATGTTATATCTTTTTGCCGGTTTTGAAAAGGACGGCCTAGAGGTTATAATGTTTTATATGATTATCAAAAAATGGGAATTGAAAGAACAGGTCTCGGAAGATATAGAAGAACAGCTTTTATATTGCTACGGTATAGATCCGGAAAAAAAAGAGGATTTTTTCAATCCCGATTATGAAAAAGACCTCCATGATCCTTTTGGGATGTTGAATATGGAAAAGGCCGCCTTAAGGATAATATCGGCTATAAAAAACAACGAAAAAATACTTGTCTATGGCGATTACGACGCTGACGGCATCTGCGGGGCTGTTATTTTCTATGATTTTTTCAAAAAAATAAATTTTTCAAATTTTGAAATATATATACCAAACAGACACAAGGACGGCTACGGACTTACGCTGGAAAGCATAGGCGAATTTAAAAACAAGGGAGTTGAACTTATCGTAACTGTCGATTGCGGCATTACCGATGTTGAAGAAATTGAAGAAGCGGCCAAAAAAGGCATGGATACACTGGTGATAGACCACCATCTTCAGCAGGAAAAGCTTCCGCCGGCTCTCGCCGTGGTGGACCCCAAGCAGGAAAAAGACGAGTATCCTTTCAAAATGCTTTGCGGCACCGCCGTGGCTTTTAAAACCATCAATGCCATTGTTGAGAGAGGAGACTTTAATATTGTGGAAGGGTGGACAAAGTGGCTTTTGGATTTGGTTTGCATTGCCACTATTGCCGACATGATGCCTTTAACGGACGAAAACCGCGCCCTCGTTTTTTACGGCCTTCAGGTTTTAAGGAAAACAAAGAGGCCCGGTCTCTTGGCTCTTTTTAAAAAGTTAAAAATAAAACAAAAAAACATTAAAGAGGATGATGTTGCTTTTTTCATCGCGCCGAGAATAAACACTGCCGGTCGCATGGGGCAGGCGGGAATGAGCTTTGAACTTTTGTCCACGGGAAACCCGGAAGAAGCCAGGTGGACCGTTGACAGGCTGGACCGAAAAAACGACGAGAGAAGGGAGTTGGTCGGGCGCATAGTGGATGAGGTGGATAAAATAATAGTTGCCGGCACCAAGGATTCAAAGCTCTTGTGTTTTGGAAATAAAAACTGGGAGCCCGGCGTTTTGGGGATTGCCGCAAACCGTGTTCTTGAAAATTACAACAAGCCGGTGATTTTATGGGGGAAGGGCGACGGAAAGTATTTCAAAGGTTCGGCCAGAAGCAACGGTTCAATAAACTTGGTGGAGTTGATGAAATTTTTGAATGGTGATTTTTTCCTCGATTATGGAGGCCATGCCATGTCTGCCGGCTTTACCGCAACGGGAGAAAAAATAAAAGATATGGAGAAGGCTTTCAAAGGCGCTCTCTCCAAGGCTGGGCCGAAAAAAGTTGAAGATGTTATTTTTGCTGACAAGGAAGCGGAGCTTGGAGAAATAAATTGGAAGTTTATGAATACGGTTGAAAAGTTTGAGCCTTTTGGCATGGATCACTCCAAGCCGGTTTTTCTTATAAAAAATCTGGAAGTTTTTAATGTAAAAATGTTCGGCAACGGAGGCATTCATCTTCAGTTGGACTTTGAAAGGGACAATAAAAAAATTGTTTCCGCTATCGCTTTTTTCATGAAAAACGAAGGCACTTTTGAAGTAAAAAAAGGCGACAAAATAGACCTTCTGGCATCCGTTGAAAGGTCTACATTTAAGGGTTATGATGAATTGAGGCTTAGAATTGTTGACTTCAGAGTCAAGAATTAAAAATTATGAATTGCGAATTATGGAAAAGGGAGAAAAGATAATTATTTATACGGACGGTGGTTCAAGAGGGAACCCGGGAGTCTCCGGCGTGGGTATTGTCATTTTCAACGAGAAGGGACACCTCATAAAGAAAAATTCAAAAAACATAGGTACGCGTACCAACAATGAGGCCGAGTATGAAGCGGTGGTATTTGGCCTTCAAAAAGTAAGGCAAATTTTTGGAAAAGAAAAAGCAAAACATCTTGAAATAGAAATAAGAATGGACAGCGAGCTTGTGGCCCGCCAGCTTGGCGGAAAGTACAAAATAAAGGAAGAAAAGCTGATGCCCCTTTTTATAAAAGTGTGGAATTTGAAAATGGATTTTGAGAAAGTTTCTTTTGAAGAAATTCCTCGCGAGAAAAACAAAGAAGCCGACGCTCTGGCCAACGAAGCCATGGACAAGAAAGTGCAGAAAGGGCTATTCTGAAGGATGCCTTATAAATATTTTCCCGTTTTTGTAATTTTTTTCGCGGCCGGAACCTTTGCGGGTTCCTTTTTCGGTTCTTTTTACGCCGGCCTGTTTTTTGTTCTTGTCGGCGCCGTTTTTCTTCTTTTGGGAAAGCTGGCGGAGAGGCCCGTTCTTTATGTGTACGCGGGCTTGGTGCTTGTTTCTTTTGGAGCGGGCATTTTTTATTACGGAATTAGGGCCGTTCCGCCTGGCGGTATCTCAGTTTTTGAAAATAAACTGGATCAAAAAGCGGACATTGAAGGTATTGTTGTTGACGAGCCGGACGAGAGGGAAAACTACACCGGTCTTACGGTTGAATCGGACGGAGTGAAGATTCTTGTTTTTGCCGACCGCTACCCGGCTTTTAAATACGGCGATAAAGTGGAAATAAAAGGCGTTTTAAAAAAACCGGAAGCGTACCAAGATTTTGACTACCCCGCTTACCTGGCTAAAGACGATATTTATTTTCAGATGTTTTATCCCGATATCGCGCTTATCTCTCATGGCAACGGCTCATGGATTAAGCAAAAACTTTTCGCGTTTAAAGGAGCGCTTATTTCAAATGTATCACGCGTTATACCCGAACCGTATTCCGCACTTTTGGGCGGACTTACCCTGGGAGCTAAAAGAAGCCTGTCCGAGGATTTGCTTTTAAAGTTTCGCCAAACAGGAATAGTTCACATTGTGGTTCTTTCAGGATACAACGTTACCATTGTGGCCGACGCGGTGATGCGGGTTTTGGGATTTTTGCCCGTTTTTGCCGGAATTTCTTTCGGCATCTTGGGAATCGTCGCCTTTGCCATAATGGCCGGAGGCACGGCGACTATAGTGCGCGCGTCCATTATGGCTATTATGGTTCTTTTAGCTCGGGCTACGGGTCGCATCTACGGGGTAACCTTGGCTCTTCTTTCAGCCGGCTTTATTATGGTTTTGCACAATCCGAAAATTGTACGTTTCGATTCTTCTTTTCAGCTTTCTTTTTTGGCCACGCTTGCTTTGATTTTCCTGGAGCCTATTGTGGCGCGCCGACTTCGGTTTTTGCCCAAAAAATGGCAGATTCGCGACCTTGCCGCCGCCACCTTGTCCACCCAGGTTTTTGTTTTACCCCTCATTCTTTATAAAATGGGAATGTTTTCTGTGGTAAGCTTGCCGGTGAACCTTTTGGTTTTAGTTTCCGTGCCCGCCGCCATGTTCTTCGGGTTTTTTACGGCTGTTTTCGGCTTTGTTTCGGTCTTTTTAAGCATGCCTTTTGCCTGGATATCGTACGCGCTTTTGGCCTACCAAATAAAAGTTGTGGAGTTTTTCGCTTCCCTGCCTTTTTCTTCTTTCACCGTGGACAATTTTCCCCTATGGGCGATGTTGGCGGCTTACGCCGTTTATGCTATTTTGATTTGGAAGTATGGCTTTTCTAAGAAAAAATCTTGAGTACTTTTTTATTTTTGTTCTTTTTGTGTGCGCTATTTTTGTGTGGTATGCGGTTTTTTGTGAAAGCAGAAGCGGGCTTGAAGCCGATTTTTTGGACGTGGGGCAGGGAGACTCCGTTTTTCTTCAGGCTAAAAACGGCAGCCAGGTGCTTCTTGACGGCGGACCGGATAAAACCGTTTTGCGTCGGTTGGGCGAGGTAATGCCCTTCTACGACAGAAGCATTGATGCTTTGATTCTTTCCCATCCGCATGCCGACCATTTGGACGGGCTTATTGAAGTTTTGGAAAGATACGAAGTGGAAATGGTGATTGAGCCGTGCCTGGATACCGGCGAGGCGGATTACAAAGAATGGGAAAATTTAATTGAAGAAAAAAATATAAAAAGAATATGCGCCAAGGCGGGAGAGAGAGTAAATTTGGGAGACGGCGCTTATTTTGACATTCTTCTTCCCGTTGGCGGCGTGGAGGAGAGAAGTCCTCACGAAGCAATGCTTGTTTCCCGTTTTGTTTACGGGAAAAATTCTTTTATGCTGACAGGCGACATGGAAAGCAGCCTAGAAAATTATCTGGTATATACTGAAAGGGGAAATCTGAAGTCGGATGTTTTGAAGGTGGGGCACCACGGCTCCGACACGTCCACTTCCGAATCATTTTTGGGCTACGTTTCGCCGGAATATGCCGTTATTTCCGTGGGCGAAGACAACAAGTTCGGCCACCCGCGCCGGGAGGTTTTGGACAGGCTGAACCGGTTCGGCGCTTCAATTTTTCGAACCGACGAAGACGGAACGGTAAAAATATTTTCGGATGGAGAAAAAATTTCCGTAAAAAATTAAAAAAAAAAAACATAAAAAATATAAAAACACAAATGCAAATTTTTTCGCGATCGCGGAAAAAGTTGCATTTTGGAAAAGATATAATTA
>CAZWRF010000006.1:22239-26394 GCA_964636095.1 uncultured Candidatus Saccharibacteria bacterium
AAGATATAATTATGAAAGAATATGAGCATTATAGTCCCGCGGTTCAAAGAGTCCTTTTGCTTTTGGGTTCCGGTTTGGCTTTGGGTCTTTCGGGCAGTCCCTCAAGATATTTCAAAATTTTGAAAGCGACAGGCAAAGAATGGCAGGATATAAATAAACGGGCGCTTCACCGCGCGATAAAGAAAATTTACGCATCCAAGCTTGTTGATATTTCAGAGGATAAGGACGGTTTGACTGTTTTGAAGCTAAACAAAAACGGCAAAGAAAAAATTTTAAGATACAAATTGGAGAATGTAAAAATATCCGGCATGAAAAAATGGGATAAAAAATGGCGCATAGTTCTATTTGATATTCCCGAGAGCAGAAAGAAAACTAGGGATGCCCTCAGGCATCACTTGAAGAGACTCAATTTTTTTGAATTTCAAAAAAGCGTTTTTGTTCATCCCTTTGATTGCGAGGATGAAATGGATTTTATTATTGAATTTCTTGGTATTCGTCCGCATGTGCGGTTTATAATCGCCGATTCTTTGGACAACGAAGCTCATTTGAAAAGGCACTTTGGATTGAAGTATTGAAGTAGGGAAATTTGAAATACCATTTTTTTCGCGATCGCGGAAATAGTGGTATTTGGGAAATTGAAAGATTTAGAAAATTTGCGAAATATTGCAAAAAACATTGTCAATTTTTAAATAATTCTCTAAAATAATTTCATATGGCTGATAAAAAAGAACACCATAAAAAAGAAAGGACTATGGTATTGGTTAAGCCGGACGGTATCCAAAGGTCTTTGGTCGGCGAAATTATCGGGCGCTTTGAAAGGGTGGGACTGAAGCTTTCTGCCATGAAAATGATTGTTCCCGACAAAGACATGATAGAAAAGCACTATACTCTTGACCCCGACTGGAGGAGAGTAACCGGCGAGAAAACCATAAAAAGCTACAAGAGCAAAGGACAAACTCCGCCTTCGGAAGACCCTTTGGAAATTACGGCGGCTATTTTGGAACGGTTGAAGACGTATATGACCTCCGGTCCGGTGATTGCCATGGTGTGGCAGGGCGCGCACGCGGTTGGCATTGTGAGAAAATTGGTGGGAGGCACGGAGCCCCTGTCTTCCGATGTGGGAACCATCCGCGGAGACTTTGTTCTGGATTCCTATGAGATGTCGGATGGCGACAAAAGGTCCATAAGAAACCTTATTCACGCTTCCGGCTCCGTCGGCGAAGCGGAAAAAGAAATTACCCATTGGTTTGGCGAGGAAGAGGTTTTTAATTACCGGCTTGTTCAGGAGGAGATACTTTATGATGTAAACTTGGACGGATTATTGGAATAGCTTTGAACATCCAACGCCCAACAATCAACATCCATTCAACAATCAATAAATTATAATAATCAACGACAATGAATAATTTTGACTTGGAAGAAAGATGTGCCAGATTTGCGGAAAAAATAATTGCTTTGTGTAAGAAAATTGAAATCACGCCAATAAACAGGAGAATAATTGACCAACTCGTAGGTTCCAGCGGCTCAATTGGCGCCAATTACTGCGAAGCAAGCGAGGCGGAAAGTAGGAAAGATTTTAGGCACAAAATGAGTATAGCTAAAAAAGAAATTAAAGAAACAAAGCACTGGTTGAGGTTATTATCAAACACAAATAAAGAGGAGGAAAAACAAATAAAAGAATTTTGGGAAGAGGCTCACGAACTCCTGTTGATATTTAGCAAATCTATAAACACAAGCAAGAGTGGTCGTGATTGAATATTGGAGGTTTGGGTGTTGAATGAGTATTGGGTATTGAATGTTGGATATTAAACTTTAGGTTAATTGATTCTTCACTTGCTCCGTGATAAAATAAGGGCAGCTGTTCAAAGATCAACTTTTAGATCAAGTTGTAAAAAAAGGGAGCCTTATATCGGGCCCGGTTGCTGATTCGTTCGGAACCCTGTCTCTGCGGGCACCCACGTGGGATACAGCTGAAAGGCTCTTTGAACAGCCAATAAGCACCTCGCCATACGGCGGGGTTTTTATATTTGGATAAACTTCAGGATGGAGTTATAATAACTTTATTATGATTAAACTTACTTTTCTCGGAGGGGCGCAGGAAGTGACGGGGGCAAATCACCTGGTAGAGTACGACGGAGGGAAAATTCTCGTTGATTGCGGCCTTTTTCAGGGCACCAAAACGTGCGAGGACCAAAACCACGACCCTTTCGGCTTTGACCCGAAACAAATCAGCACATTGTTCGTTACCCACGCCCACCTGGACCACGTCGGCCGTGTACCGAAGCTTGTGAAAGAAGGGTTCAGGGGGAAAATAATTTCTACCGCGCCTACCCGCGCCCTTGCGGAAGTATCGCTTATAGACAGCATGGGTATTTTGGAAAAAGAAGCGAAAAGAGAAGGGAGAGAAGCGCCCTATGGCAAGGAAGATGTGAAAAAAGCCATGGCTTTGTGGGAAACTTCCATGTACGGAGAGACCGTTCACCTTGGCGGGGCAAAGGCTGTTTTAAGGGATGCCGGCCACATTCTCGGCTCGGCTATGGTGGAGCTTGTTTTTGGCAAAGGCGCTTTTGAAAAGAAAGTTGTTTTTAGCGGGGACCTTGGCAATCCGCCTACTCCTCTTTTGAGCCCTACTTACAATCTTACCGACGCGGATTATCTTGTTTTGGAAAGTACCTACGGAAGCAAGGAGCACGAGGGAAAGGAGGAAAGAAAGCTAAAACTGGAACGGGCGCTTGAAGATACCATAAAGGGGGGAGGAGTTTTAATGATTCCGGCTTTTTCCATTGAGCGCACCCAGGAGCTTCTTTTTGAAATGAACGACCTTGTTGAAAACGGCAGGATAAACCAGGTGCCGGTTTTTCTCGACAGCCCCCTGGCCATAAAGGCGACCGATATTTACAAAAAATACGAAGACTATTTCAATAAAGAAGCGAAATATATCATAAATTCGGGCGACGACATATTCAAGTTTCCGGGCTTGAAGTTTTGCCTTAAAACGGAAGAATCAAAAGCCATAAACAACGTTGAGCCTCCAAAAGTTATTATTGCCGGCTCGGGAATGTCCACCGGCGGAAGAATAATCCACCACGAAAAAAGATATCTTTCCGATCCAAAAAATACTCTTCTTTTGATAAGCTACCAGGCGGCCGGCTCTTTGGGCCGGCAGCTTAAAGACGGCGCCAAGTGGGTGACTATTTTGGGGGACAAGATCCCGGTCAATGCCAAAGTGGAGAAGATAGACGGGTATTCGTCTCATCCCGACATGAACGGGCTCTATAACCTGGTTGAAAAAAACGCGGACAAGCTGAAAAAAGTTTTTGTGGTCCAAGGCGAGCCGCACTCGGCGCTTTTCTTCGCCCAAAAAGTAAAAGACTACCTGGGAATAGAAGCGGAAGCGCCGACACGCGGCGAAAGCTATGTGCTAGAATAGGCTTTAACATCCAACCTCCAACAGCCAATATCCATTCAACAACCAATAAATGAATAATCAATGACGATAAATGAATGTTGAATATTGAGTATTGAATATTATGAAAGGTCTTAAGCCACTATATCAAGTACCGCTTATGCATCGCTGGAAAATACTTGCCGCTCTTTCGGCCGTGGTATTGGCCGTTGTTGTTATTTTCTTTTTCGCAAACAAAAAAACCGAAAAAGTTGCCGCCTGGTGGGACGAGGGGTGGAGCTACAGAAAAGCCATTGTCATCAACCACTCCCAGGTAGGCACAAGCAGCCCTATTACCAATTTCCCGGTGCTTGTTTCTCTCACCGACTCCGACCTTTCAACCCACGCCCAGGAGGATGGAGATGATTTTGTGTTTACCCTCGGCTCAACAGGAGAAATACTTTCCCATGAAATAGAAAGCTACGCGTCCACCACGGGCACTCTTGTGGCCTGGGTGAAAGTGCCAACTCTTTCTTCAACCGAGGACACTACTATATATATGTACTACGGCAACGCCGGAGTAGGCGACCAGTCGGACCCCACAAACGTGTGGGATGATAACTATGCAGGCGTGTGGCATATGCCGGATGATGCAAATGCTTCTACGACGGATAGTACAGTGAATGGAAACAACGGGACAGCTTATTACGATGCCTCAACCACGGCTTCGGCTAAAATAGATGGTGGTATGCAGTTTGACGGCACGGATG
>CAZWRF010000007.1:0-1612 GCA_964636095.1 uncultured Candidatus Saccharibacteria bacterium
AATATCCGAAGCCTTCTCTCGTGTTTTTCGTCGCTTCTTTTAAATTCCGCATCATATATTTCACCCGGTGGATTGTCGTCATCTTGCGCCATACAGAGCATGACATCAAGGTTGTGTGCGTTGAGGTCGATAAAATCAACCGGTTTTTCCTTGCGTATTTGAATGCGTGTTGTGCCGGTAAATTCCCACTTCTCAAGGTTTGGCATAAGATGTACATGCTGTCTTGTTGGCGTAATGCCTTCCTGGTAAACTCCGTTTAAAAGACTTCTTTCTTTTCCCATCTCATCTCTCCTTTCTCGTTTTTTTTATTGTCAAAAATACTTTTTGTTTGTCTGATTTATAGCAGACTTGCGTGCGTAAGTCAAAACAAAACCCCCCGATCGCTTTGCGATTTAGGGGGGTTAATTTTTTTAAAACGAATTTAGTACTGGAACATTCCGTTCTCGTAGACAACAATACTTCCGCCGCCTTTTAGGTAGGCGGTTACTTTTCTGTTTTCTGTGGTTATAAGGTCCCAGTGAAGAGCGGAGTCGTTTAGTCCAAGCTCCTTTTTCTTCTTGCTGGTGAGTTCCTTGGGGTCTCCGGTGTATACATCGGAAAAACCGGCACCGACAGCGATATGGCAGTTGCCATAATCGCCACCCACATTCTCGTCAAAAAGTGTATTGGCCATGAATTTTCGTATGGGGGAAAACCTCTTGTCTGTTAGAGAAAATTCTCCGATTTGGCTGGCGCCTTTGTCCATTTCAAGCTGTTCCCGGACGAAGTCTTCGCCTTCCTCGGCTTCCATTTTCACAACCCGGCCTTTTTTAAAAGTAAGCCGGACGCCTTTCACATAGTTTCCGCTCCTTAAAGAAGGTGTATTGGAGTAATAGACTCCTTCGGTTGCTCTCCAATCCGGGGAAGTGAAAATTTCAAAAGAGGGAATATTGTGTCCGCTCACGCCGAGCCATTTTCTTTTCATTCCCAGGTTAATTTTCAGGTGCGTGTTTGCGGATGAAACAAGGAGATATTCTACGTCAAGCGAATTGAGGTATTTTTTAATCTCCTCCGCTTTTTCCTTGAGACCCTCCCATTTTTTCACTGGGTTGGCGTGATCCAGATAGCAGGCGCGGATTATCTCTTCGCCGTATTCTTTCATAGACATTTTAGCCATTTCAGCCAAGGCGGCCGTGGGAAAGTAGCACAGAGTCCATCCCAAAAGGCCCGCTTCTTCTTTCTTTGTCATGATGTCTCTCAAAGGCTTCATTTTTTTTGAGCGGGCGGCAATTCTCTTGGGGTCAACATCTTTAAGGTGGGTTAAAGATTCCGGGGCAAACAAACCCATTTTTCCGTTGAGGTTCCGGTAAAGCGTCCTTCTCCAGGGGCCGAGAAATTTTATATTTTTTTCGCTTGCCAGGTTGTAGTAGTCCAGTTCCATATTTGCTGTTAGCCCTGATTCCAGAACAGGAATTATTCCCATTCCAATAAGGTTCTTGTAAACATGCTCGGTCAGACTAAGCGCTTTTAGGTCGTAATAGACGCTTACTATATCTCCTTCTTTGTATTGGCCGTTGTTTTCGGCTCGGGCTGTTTTGAGTCCCCATATAAGAACATCGGCGTATTTCTGAAG
>CAZWRF010000007.1:1712-14398 GCA_964636095.1 uncultured Candidatus Saccharibacteria bacterium
CTTTTTGTTTGTCTGATTTATAGCAGACTTGCGCTTGCAAGTCAATCATTTTATAATAAAAACCATGTTAACTTACACGGACCTAAAGCCGGGAACGAAGTTCGTTTTGGACGGTGAGCCGTATGTTGTTACTGATTATGTCTTTGCCAAAAAAAACAGGCAAAAAGCCACCGTTCAGACTAAAATAAAAAACCTTATCACCGGCTCCGTTAAGGAAAAAGCTTTTCATGCCAGCGACAGCCTGGAAGAAGCGGACATTCAAACCGAGGAAGTAAAATTTTTATACTCCAACAAGGGCGAGTTTTGGTTTTGCCGGCCGGATAATCCGCGCGACAGGTTTAAGCTGGATGAAGGTATAGTGGGGGAAAGTTCCCGGTTTCTTAAAGAAAATTCGATAATAAGGGCATTTGTTTTCAACGGTTCTATCATTAATGTGGAGTTGCCGGTGAAAATAGAGCTCAAGGTTGTTGAAGCTCCCCCGGCGGTAAAAGGCAACACGGCTCAGGGGGTCACAAAGCAGGCCAAGCTTGAAACGGGCGCCTACATTACCGTGCCTATTTTTGTGTCGGAGGGAGACATTGTAAGAATAAACACAGAGAAAGGTGAATATGTTGAAAGGGTTTCCAAGTAACTTTTTCATGTTTCAAGAGGTTAAAAATTAATGAATAACTATGGCCAAAAAATGGTATCTTCGGCTTGAAGAAGAAATAAAATTGGATGAAGAGAAAAACTTTGATGACGAAGAGCTGGTTTTAAAGTCGCTCGACAACCCGCGGCTCTTTGAATTGTTCGTGGAAAAGTATCAGGATGTTTTTTTTAGAACCGCCAAGCGTGTTTTGAAAGAAAGCGAAGAATCGGAAGATGCCGTTCAAGACGCTTTTGTAAAGATTTATTACAATGTGAAGAAGTTTCAAAAGCGTCCCGGAATAAAATTCAAGAGTTGGGCTTTCAAAATACTTATGAACTGCGTTTTTACCCGATATCAAAAAAGAAAGCGCCGGATGAATGACGTGGAGTTTATGGATCAAATTTTGTATCTGCGGGATAAAAGCGAGAACGCGGACCTTGAAAAAAAAGAAGTAAGAGACGAGATAGAAAGTATTTTGATGCGAATGCCCGAAGAGCTGAGCCAGCTTATAAGAGAGCACTACTTGGAGGACATGCCCTATTCTGAGATAGTGAGCTCAAAAGGAATAAGTCTCGCGGCTTTAAAGATGAAACTTTTTAGGGCGCGAAACAAGTTTAAAGAAATAGCGGAAGAAATATGACAAATGACTTAAAAAACAGAATAATGAAGAGAGTATACGCCATTTGGTTTTTCAAAAAAATAGCCCCGGCCTTGTTCTTGTATGCTCCTTTCTTGATTTTTGTGGCTCTAAGAGAAGCGGCCAGAGAATTTTTTGTGCTTAAGATTCTGGATAATTTTTTACTGGTAATTCACAACAGCGGTTTTTATGGAGGCGCGAGGTTTGTTCTTTCTGCGATTGAAAATGTGCCGGTTTTGCCTGCTCTTATAATTCTCTCGTCTCTGGGGCTTTGCGGATGGCTTTTAATTCGCCTGGTAAAAAACTTTTCACGTCTTAGAATAACAAAGAGCTGGGCGTAAATTGCCGCCCAGCTCTTTTTGATAAAAGGGGCCTTTCTTTTCAGGCCCTTTTTTTAGTGTTAGAATCAAAAAATGGCGTACAATTTTAAGAAAATGGAAAAAAAGTGGGCTGAAAAATGGAAGAAGGACAAAATCTACGAAGTTGACCTGGACAAGGCTAAAAATCCTTTCTACAACCTCATGATGTTTCCTTATCCCTCGGCCGAAGGTCTTCATGTTGGCAACATGTATGCTTTTGTGCATTCCGACACGTACGGCAGGTTTACCCGCCTTAAGGGCTTTGACGTTTTTGAGCCCATAGGCCTTGACGGATTCGGAATTCATTCGGAAAACTATGCCATTAAAATAGGCGAACATATAAAAGATGTTTCTGTTCGTACGGAAAAGAATTTTTATAACCAGCTTAAAATAATAGGCAACGCATACGATTGGAGCCGTACGGTGGAAACTTACAAGCCCAATTATTACAAATGGACCCAGTGGCTTTTTTTGAAAATGTATGAAAAAGGGTTGGCCTACCGCAAAGAAGCACCCGTCAATTGGTGTCCTTCCTGTAAAACGGTTTTGTCCGATGAGCAGGTAATTCAGGGCAAGTGCGAACGCTGCGGTACGGAAACGGTGAATAAAAATATGGCTCAGTGGTTTTTCAAAATTACCGACTATGCCGAACGGCTTCTTTCAAATCTTGAAAAAATAGACTGGAGCGAAGACGTAAAGCTTATACAAAAAAACTGGATAGGGAAATCCATAGGTGCCGATGTTGATTTTAAAATAGAAGGAGAAAAAATAACCATCTTTACAACAAGGCCGGACACTCTATTTGGGTGCACATATTTTGTTTTGGCTCCGGAGCATCCTTTGATAAAGAAATTAGAATCAAAAATCAAAAATATTGAAGAAGTTGAAAAATATATTGAAAAATCGGCAAAGAAGAGTGAAATAGACAGGACGGCCGAAGGAAAAGAAAAAACAGGAGTGAAGCTTGAAGGCATAGTTGCCATAAATCCCGTAAACAAAAAAGAAATCCCCGTTTTTGTTGCCGATTATGTATTGGCCGATTATGGCGGGGGAGCGGTAATGGCGGTGCCGGCCCACGATACCCGCGACTGGGAGTTTGCCAAGAAATACAGCCTGCCTTTTGTTGAGGTAATAAAGGGAGGCAATGTAAGCATGGAGGCCTTTACCGGAAACGGAGTCAATATCAACTCCGGGTTTTTGGACGGTCTTGAGACCGAGAAGGCAAAAGAAGAAATAATAAAGTGGCTGGGAGACAACAAGTTGGGCCAAAAGTCGGTAAACTATAAGCTTCGCGACTGGTGCATTTCGAGGCAAAGATACTGGGGTCCGCCTATTCCGATGATAGAGTGTCCAAAATGTGGCTGGGTACCGGTGCCGGAAAAAGATTTGCCGGTGCTTCTTCCCGGCGTGAAGAACTTTTTGCCCGACGGTTCGGGCAAAGGGCCTTTAAACAAGGTGGATGAGTTTGTTGATACTACGTGTCCGAAATGTGGCGGGCCAGCCAAAAGAGAAACCGATGTTTCCGACCCGTTTGTTGATTCTTGCTGGTATTTTATGAGATATCCATGCACAGAATTTGACGACAAGGCCTTGGACAAAAAGCGTCTTGAAAAGTGGATGCCGGTTGATATGTATATAGGAGGAAGAGAACACGGCGTGCTTCACCTTTTGTATTCAAGGTTTGTGGCCATGGTGATGCATGAGCTTGGATATGTACCGGAAGAAGAGCCTTTCAAAAAGTTCAGAGCTCACGGGCTTCTTATAAAAGAGGGTGCAAAGATAAGCAAATCCAAGGGCAACATAGTAAACCCGGATGAGTATATAGAAAAATTCGGCGCTGATACGGTGAGGATGTATCTTTTGTTTTTAGGCGATATGAGGCAGGGGGGAGACTGGAGAGACGAAGGAATAATTGGAATTTCCAGATTTTTGAACAAAGTGTGGGCAGAGTTTGACTTTAGCGGGAAGCTTCTTACTGAAAAAAATTCAGAATCTACAGAGGAAAACAAGGAGAGAGAATTAAATAAAACTATTAAAAAAATTACTGATGACTTGGAGAGCCTAAAATTCAACACGGCCATTTCCCAACTGATGATATTTTTGAATCAAAGTGGATTGAGAAGAGAAAAGGAGAAAGACCAAAAAAAAGCAAAAGAAGATTTTCTTAAACTCCTGGCACCGTTTGCGCCTTTTATCACCGAAGAACTTTGGGAAAAAATGGGGAACAAAGAGTCAATTCACAACCAAAAGTGGCCCGAGTACGACCCGAAAAAAATAAAAGAAGATACTTTTGAACTCGTTGTCCAGATAAACGGCAAAGTAAGGGATACCATTTCGGCAGAGCTTGGTATAGGCGAGAAAGAGGCGGAAAAAATCGCCCTTCAAAGCGAAAAGATTAAGAAGTATCTTGAAGGCAAACAAATCAAAAAAATCATCTATGTAGAAAACAAGATACTTAATATTGTAAGCTAAACGGCTAAGCATTTGCTTAGCCGTTTAGCTTGCCTTAATTTTTTAAATTTTGTAGGTTTAAAACAAGGCTTTTTGACAACGGCAAAATGAGGAGGAAATGATGAAAACAATGAAAGGCGTCAAAGTAATGACTGCAAAAGAAGCGGTCAGTTTGATAAAAGACGGCGACGGCATTGTTACGGGTGTTTTTTACCAAGCGGGGTTTCCCGTTGACCTGGGAGATGCATTGGCGGAGAAGGGCACAAAAGACCTTGTTCTTACCACGAACGATCCGGGTCTGCCCGGCGTAGGAGTGGGCAAATGGGTAGCCAACGGACAGATAAAGCACCTTATGTGTTCTTATCCGGGCACAAACAAAGATGCTATGGCCCTTATAAGAGAAGGGAAACTAAGTACAACGATTTTTCCTCAGGGCACGCTTGCGGAGATGCTCCGGGCGCTTGGGGCGGGGATAGGCGGATTTTATGTCCGTACCGGCCTGGATGCTTATAATGATATGAGAGAAAAGAACATCTCTCTTCCACCAAACATATTTGTCTTTTTTGGACACAGGAAAGAGACGCTTGCCGGTGAAAGAGAATGGCTTTTTTTCCAGACTCCAAAAGAAAAACCCAAATTTGCTCTTATCCGCGCGGAAGAGGCAGACACAAGAGGCAATCTTCTTTTCAGAGGAACAGCCACAAATTTCGGCCCTATTTCCGCCGGTTGCGCCGAAATAGTAATTGCCGAAGTAGATAAGATTGTAAAACCCGGCGAACTAATTCCCGGGCCCTATGACATTATTCTTCCGGCAAATTATGCCAGAAATAAAATTTTGGTAAAAAGTTCAGGAAGGAAAATTTCTCCGTGGGTACACAAGGGTGCAAAAGGCGGCGACATTGACCTTGGCACCTTTCTTATAGTAAAAAGAGCTATCAAGGAAATAAAACCGGGCGATGTCATCAATCCGGGAATTGGTATTCCGTCAAATATAAGGGAACAGCGAGAGTTTCGGGAATTTATGGATGGTGTCCTCTTGCAGGTTGAGTGTGGAGCTTTGGGGATTGGCCCTCGGCCGGCTTTAGGACCGGGAGATCCAAATTTTATAGACGCCGCAGGCGAACCCTTCTTGAAAGGAGGCGGTTTGACTGTTTTTCACAGCGCCGACGCTTTCTGCCAAATTCGCGGAGGAAAAGTACCGAAGGTATTTTTAGGCGCTCTTCAAGTGGGCATGAAAAGCGCCGCCGAAACGGGGAAAGCGGACTTGTCCAACTGGTGGATGTACGACGGCGACAAGATAAAAAAAGACCTGAATGGTATAGGCGGGGCGATGGATCTCTGCGCCGGTGTTAAAGACAATCCGGGTACCGAACTGATAGTTTTGATGAAGCATACGGGCCCGAAAGGGGAGCACAAAATTCTTTCCGATTATACTTTCCCCGTTACCGCCAAGGCAGTGGTAAGTAAAATTATCACCGACAAGTGTGTTATAAAAATAACAAAAAAAGGTCCGGTTGTGGCCGAATTGATGCCGGGCGAAACCTTTGAGCGGGTTCAGGCATCTACCGGAACCGGGCTTGTGAAAGCAAAAAATATAAAAAATATAAAAATGAATTAAAATTTAATTAAGAAAAAAACGGGTCTTGACCCGTTTTTTTATCTGTGGTACCTTTTTCGTAGGTTAAGTACTTGACCTATCTTGGGCACTATGTTATTTTTAAATTATTATGAAAAAGATAAAATTTAATCCTGTTTTATCAACGAAAAAATTGCTCAGCTCACTCGACGAGCGGCCTAAATTGGTATTAGTAAACAGATTCGGGCTGGAATCAGAAAGTCCCCGCACTTTGGAGTCCATAGGACAAGAATACGGTATTACTCGCGAAAGAGTAAGACAGATAGAGGCTTTTGCTTTGAACAAAATGCGGAAGTCCAAAGAATTCTCTTCTCTTGAAGATGCTTTTTCGGAGCTCAAAGATTGTATCGAAGATTATGGCGGATTGGTTGAAGAAAGTTCATTTTTAAGCTCCTGCACCAAGCAAGACGACCACAGGTCCCACATTCATTTTTTGCTTGTGGCCGGCGACGATTTCAACAAAATTAAGGAATGCAAAGATTTTTATCATTCATGGGCTACTGATACGGAAAGAGCCGAAGCTATAAAAAGCGCGCTCAAAAGATTGCACGATGAGATAGACCAGGGAACTTTGATGGGAGAGAAAGAAGTTTTGAACACATTATCCGCCTACATGAAAGAGGCGCTTAAAGAAAAAGTAAATGAGGAAGTTATCTTTTCATTGCTCAATGTTTCCAAAAAAGTTTCTTCAAACGCCCTTGGCGAATGGGGACTGGCATCTTCGCCTTACATAAACCCCCGAGGAATGAGGGACTACGCCTTTTTGGTTATGAGAAAAAACGGCAGCCCCATGCACTTTTCAGAAGTTGCCGGGTCAATAAAGGAGCACTTTGGAAGAAACGCCCATGTTCAAACTGTTCACAACGAACTCATAAAAGACGGAAGATTTGTTTTGGTTGGCCGGGGGCTCTACGCTCTTAAAGAATGGGGCTACAAGGGAGGAGTGGTTAGGAAAGTGATAGAAGAGATTTTGTCAAAAAGCGGACCTTTAACCAAGGATGAGATAATTAAAAAAGTCCTTACAGAAAGATATGTAAAGGAAAATACTATTTTGGTTAATTTACAAAATAAAAATTATTTCAAGAAAGACGCGCAGGGCAATTACGCCCTACTATAATGTTTGATTTTTTTTCAGTTTTTTTAAGCAATCCTATTATTCAGGGCGTGCTTTTGTGGGTTCTGCGCCTGTGGTTTTTGTGGGTGCCCGCGCTTTTGGCCGTTATTTTTTGGAACACTTGGCTTAACCAGAGACAGCTTGGTTTTTTAAAAACTTTTTCTTGGGTTCTTTTGGAGATAAGGGTACCCCGCGACATAGGGAAAAGCCCGAAGGCCATGGAAGCGGTTTTGTCTTCACTCTACAATTCGTCTTCGGGGAGTTGGTGGAAGCGTGTTTGGGAAGGTTTTTTGCCCCCTTGGTACAGCTTGGAAATTGCCAGCATAAACGGCAGCGTTCGTTTTTATATCCGCGCTCAAAAATCCTACAGAAATTTTGTTGAGTCTCAAATCTACGCCCAATATCCCGACGCAGAGATAACGGAAGTTGATGATTATGCGTATGCGTCGGATTTTGATAATTTGAATGACTGGAACGTGTGGGCCGGAGAAGTGAATCTGAGCAAAGCCGATGCTTATCCGATAAAAACATATGTTGATTTTGGTCTGCACGAAACTAGCGTGAAAGAAGAGCAAAAGGTAAACCCCCTGGTTTCTTTTTTGGAGCTCCTTGGTTCACTTAATGACGGCGAGCAAATTTGGTTTCAAATACTTATAAAAGGTGCCGGAAGCAGGTGGGTGGATGACGGCAAAAAGCTTGTTGATGAGCTGATGGGCCGAGACAAACCGCCCAAAGAAGGCCAGCCTCAGCACAAAAATTTGTCCAAGGGAGAGCAGGAAGTGGTGGGAGCCATTGAAAAAAATATTGCCAAGACGGGGTTTGATACGGGGATAAGAGTGCTTTATGTTGCAAGAAAAGATATATTCAATCCGGTAAACATTGCTTCTGTTGTTGGTCTTATGAACCAGTACAATACTCAAAACTTGAACGGTTTCAAAGTGAAAGGCGCCGTGTCCGGCGGATTCTTTTTTAAGGAAAAAAGAGAAATGGCAAAAAAGAAAAGTGCCATCGATGCCTTTAGAAGACGAAGCTATTTTTTTATACCCCACAAGCGCAAGCCCTTTGTTTTTAATACTGAAGAATTAGCTACCATTTATCATTTCCCCGGCAGGGTGGCGGAAACTCCCACATTCGGCCGCATTGAATCTAAGAAGAGCGAACCGCCCGCGACTTTGCCCATATAATCATGGAAAATAACAGCGACATAACATATTTTGCCGAAACAAACTTCAGAAACAGAAGAACCAAGTTTGGCATCAAAAAAGCTGACCGTACGAAGCATGCGTATATTATCGGAAAAACCGGCATGGGGAAGACCACTCTCCTTGAAAATATGGCCGTTCAAGATATAAGAAACGGCAACGGTCTTGGCATTGTGGACCCCCACGGCTCTTTTGCCGAGAAGATGCTGGACTTTATACCGAGAGAAAGGATAAACGACGTTATTTACTTTAATCCCTCGGACACGGAATGTCCGGTTGCTTTCAATATTATGGAAGACGTAGGTCCGGAACACAGACACCTGGTGGCTTCCGGGCTTATGGGAGTTTTAAAGAAAATGTGGCCCGATGTGTGGTCGGCCAGAATGGAATATATCCTCAACAACAGCATTTTGGCACTTTTGGAATATCCCGGCGCCACTCTTTTGGGCGTAAACCGCATGCTTGCCGACAAAGATTTCAGAAAAGATGTGGTTGCCAATGTAAATGACCCGGTGGTGAAAGCTTTTTGGGAGCAGGAATTTGCCAAATACACGGACAGATTTGCGGCAGAAGCCACGCCGGCTATTCAAAACAAAGTTGGACAGCTTACGGCCAACCCTTTGATAAGAAATATCATCGGCCAGGCAAAATCCAGCTTTGATTTTAGAAAGGCCATGGATGAGAAAAAAATTCTTATAATGAACCTTTCAAAGGGAAGAATAGGTGAATCGAGCTCAAACCTTATAGGCGCCATGCTTATTACCAAAATATATTTGGCGGCAATGAGTAGGGCTGCGAATACGGATAAAGAGTGGCCCGATTTTTATCTTTATGTTGACGAGTTTCAAAACTTTGCCAGCGAAGCTTTTCAGGATATTTTGTCCGAAGCCAGAAAATATGGCCTGGCGCTTATTTTGGCCCACCAGTACATTGCCCAAATGCTTGAAGGAGTGAGAGATGCGGTTTTTGGCAACGTGGGTACTCATATTGTTTTTAGAGTTGGTCCTGCCGACGCGGAAGTTTTGGAGAAAGAATTTGCACCGGAGTTTACGGCCGATGATATAGTAAATCTCGGCTTTGCCAATATTTATCTCAAGCTTTCAATAGACGGTGTTCCCTCCAGGCCTTTTTCCGCCGTTACTTTGCCGCCTATCGGCAATACGACGGACTCAATAAGAAAGGAGATAATAGAAGCTTCGCAGAGAAATTACTGCAATGTTAAAGAAGATGTTGAAAAAGAAATTTTAAAATGGCACGAGCCGGTTGAAAAACCGAAGAAAGGAGGAGAATCTGCAGGAGAAAAAGAAGAAAAGAAAACACAGGAGCCTCCGAAGCTTTACGAGGCAGAGTGCTCCGTTTGCGGCAAAAAGACGCTTCTCCCGTTTGAGCCGGACGGCAAAAGACCGGTCTTTTGCCAAAAGCACCGCTCGTATTTAAATACCGCCAAAAAACAGGAAAAAGAGAAAGCTTCCGAAGAACCAAAGAAAGAGGAGCCGGAAGAAACAGGGAAAGACAAAAAAGAAGTTTCCCTTTTGGAGCTCAACAAGAAAACAACCGGCTTTAGAAAAGAACAAGAGCCGCAAAAAAGAAGAGAGAAGCCAAAACCAGATTTTGTTGGACTAAGAGAGCTTCTTTCTGAAACGGGGGCCATTGAAGAGAAGAAAGATGGAGATAAAAAAGAGTCTTCCGGCGAGAATGTTTTAAAGCCGGGAGACAGCATAAAGTTTTAAACAAGGGAAAGAAGGATTTTGAAAATTGAAAAAAAGGGGGTGATTTGAATGGAAATTGAGAATACTGTTATTGTTTCGGATATTCATATGGGGTCGGAAGTTTCAAGGTCCGGGTTGCTCAAAAAAACCTTGTCTCCGATTAATTTTGATAAGTTTATTATCAATGGTGACGGCTTTGACCATCTTGACTTCAGGGATTTGAGCCACGACGATTGGAAGCTTATTAATTATTTCAGGCAGCTTATTCATATGGATGTGGAAATAATCTGGATTAGGGGCAACCATGATTGGGCTCTTACTTCGAAGAGAATGAAAAAGCTTGGCCTTGAAAAAGCCAAGCTTTGCAAAGAATACGTATGGTTTAAGGGATGGGAAAAATGTATAGCCATTCATGGTCACCAGTTTGACAAGTTTTTGTTCAGGCACCCTGTTTTAAGCGATATCGCCGCGTTTATTTACGCGCTTGTACAGAAAGTGGATACGAAAAATCAAAAAATAAGCAGGTTCATAAAGCGCCACAGCAAGGGATGGCTGAGGGAAGCGGAGGAAGTAAAGGAAGGCGCCATTCGCTACGCGATTCGCAAGAAATGTGAGTATGTCTTTTGCGGACACACTCATTTGCCGGACCATGCTATTTGTGGAGGTGAAGAATATTACAACGACGGATGCTGGACGTACATTCCGTCGTCTTACATTTTAATCAATGGAGAAGATGTAAGCATGAAAGACGTATATTAATTTTTTCTGTCCAAATAGGCCGTTTATAAACGGCCTATTTTTTTATTTTCTTTTGTTGCCCATTTCTTTTTTATGTGCTACTTTGGGGGTGAAAAATACAATTCTTTGACAAAGAAAAAACGAGCTGGAGGAGGAAAACTATGACTAAAATACTGGAATTGGGAAACATCTTCGCGAGAGATGTTGTTTTCGGTTCGACAACGGGTTTTTCTTTGAAGAAAGGCCTCGTTATAAACAAGACGGAGTTGGAGAGGATTATTCTTCAGGACAAAAGGATAAGGAGCGTGGATGTGGATCTGGCGAAGCCGGGTGAATCGGTAATGGCGGTTTGTGTGAAGGACATTGTTCCCATACGCAAAAAAATACACGGGAAATGCGGAGAAGGCAGAACGCACGACCTTAAAAACGTTGTTGTTGCCACTCTGGGCCAGATAATTGCCGCTCAGGAAGGGCTTCTTCCTATGGAGTCTCCGGGAGCTGACTATACGCCTTTCTCAAAAATGATAAACGTTTGTCTCGATATAAGCGTGAAAAAAGGCGTTGTTGAATACGAGCACGAGGAAGCGCTCCGCCTGGCCGGCCTTAGGGCTGCCCAGTATCTGGGGGAAACTTTGCTTTTTATCGATGCCGACGAAGTTGAAGTTTTCGAGTTCAACCCGTCAGCCGTTGACGCCAGTTTGCCGAGGGCGGTTTACAACTATACTTTGCTTGCCCAGGACCTGCTTCATCACAACCATGTGGGCGGGCACGATGTGAACGAAAAAGGCCTCATGCCTTTTATCGTGGAAAACCCGCTGGAGCTTTTGGACGGGCTTATTGTTTCGGGCAACTGCGTAAGCGCCTGCGACAAAACGACCACCTGGCACCATTGGAACAACTGTATTGCTCGCGATCTTTTCTTCCGTACGGAAAGCGAACTCAACTTTGTCGGCGTTGTTCTTTCAAGCCTTTTAACCAACATGGAAGAGAAAGAAAACATGGCCGCCAAGGCCGTTGAGCTTGCTCTAAGCCTGAAACCCGATATAGGCATCATCACAAAGGAAGGGTTCGGCAACCCCGATGCCGATATTATGATAATTATCGAGCTTTTGGAAAAAGCGGGAGTGAAAACCGTAAGCATTCACAATGAATATGCCGGAGAAAGAGGAGTTTCCAACCCTCTGGCCGATTTTACGAAATACGCCGATGCTATTGTTTCCGTGGGAAACTCAAACGAGCTCATTACTCTGCCGGCGCCCGCGAAATTTATCGGTCCTTATGAAAAGCTTACTATTCTTTCAGGCGCGCGTGACAACAGCATCAGCGAAGATGGAATCATTACGGTTCAGTTGCAGGCTATCCTCGGGGCGACTAATCAGCTGGGCAACTTGGGCCTTACCTGTGAGGAGGTATAACAAATGAAAGAAATAAAAGCTCTTTTGTATCTCAATACTCATTTTGCCGGCATAAAGGGAAAAGAAGCCGAAGATTTGGAATCAATGAAGCCAGTTTTTTATTCACCGGTCCAGCTAACCGGCCAAAGCGAAATATATCAGAATGTAGGCGGCAGCAAAATAAAAATAATCGGTGTTGTTGTCGGAGGAGACAACTTTGTCGCGGAAAATGGAGAGGAGGCGACACGCTGCATTATTGATATTATCAAATACTGCTGTGAGATGACTTTACTGGGAATGCCAAATGTGTTTTTTGCCGGCCCCTGCTACAAGGCGGGAAGATATGGCAATTTTTCACAACATATTTGCAAAGTTATATCAAAAGTTTTCGGTATCCCCGCGATTACCGGCATGCATGCCGAAAATGCCGGCGTCTCCACTTACAGGGATGGTGATTTTGAAGACAGGGCAAGCGCTTTTGTCGTAAGAACATCTCAAAGCGTAATGGGCACGGCTAATGCCATAGGAAAAATGTTTGCCCTTGCCGAAAAGTTTTTAAGCGGTAAGCCGGTAAGCCCGAAAACGGATTTTTATTTTGGAAGAGGCCGGCGGGTAAATGTTTTTACAGACAAGCCCGGCTGTACGCGCGCCATAGACATGCTTTTGAAAAAATGGCGGGGCGAAGATTTTAAAACGGAAATGGATGTTGAGGAAATAGAATCCGTGGAGCCTGCTCCGGCCGTTATTGATCTTGGCAAAGCAAAAATAGCTTTGGGAACAAGCGGAGGAGTGGTGCCCAAAGGGAACCCCGATAAAAT
>CAZWRF010000007.1:14498-20245 GCA_964636095.1 uncultured Candidatus Saccharibacteria bacterium
ATGCGTGTTTTCGACAAGGCCGGTATTCCGTGCGTTCAGATATGTTCGATAATTAATATATCAAAGACGAACAAGACGAATCGCATTGTCCGGGCCAATAAGATTCCTCACCCGGTCGGCTTTCCCGACCTTCCCAAAAAGGAAGACGATGAAAAAAGAAGGCATCTTGTAATGAAAGCGCTCGAAGCTCTGTCAACGAAAATTACGAAACAAACCGTTTTTGAATAAAAAAATAGCCCCGCGATCGCTTTGCGATTCTGCGGGGTTTTATTTTTTATTCGCCTCTAAGCTCTTTGAGGCGGTCTATAAATGCTTTTATCGTTTTTCTTCCCAGTTCTATTTTTTTGTCCTTCATTCCAAGTTCGTCGCTTTTCCATACATTTTTCGGAATCTGGTCCTCGAATTCAAAAATACTGTACGTTTTTATCCCGGGCGGATTGCTTTGTTTCAGGGCTCCGGCTCCGGCGGGGTCTCCCTTAAGAAAAGTATCAACAAGCACCTTGCCGACTCTTCCAACTTTTTCTCCCAGCTCTTCATCCATTTCCTCGCCGAGCGTAAATGTGCTTGTAAAGCCGATAACGACAATTACATTTTCGGCTCCGTATTTTTGTATCATATCAAAGGCCAATTTTTGTTCGTCTAAACTGACGGACTCTCCTGTGCCTCATGAAAAACACCCCTTGGCACTGTTTACGACTTCGGCGCCCCCGGCTTCAAGAAGCTGTTTTAATACGGTGTCCAAGATATCATTTGTTTCGCCGTAGGCGAAGACTTTTTTACCTTTAAGTTTTGGTGCCATTATTTCCTCCTTTTTAATTTGGGATTTTTCTTCAGTGTAAATGAACGCGCGTCCAAAAATTCTATTACCCTGTTTAAGTGCAAGCTTGCTTTTCCCACGAACATTATCCGTTTGTTTTGTCCGCTTCTAAGGTCTTCAATAGCAAAAGGAAGATAGGGAACAGCAGAGGGAATGTGTCCCTGCGTGGGGGCAAATCCCGGCATTCTTATTTTTGCTGTGAATTCTTCCACAAAATCTTCAACCGCATCCTCGTCCTCGGGGTTCAGTTTTCCTGTTTCTATCATCTCTTTTGCGGCTTGAGCGGCTATTTTTCTAAAATTTTTCTCCGCCACGTCGCCGGCGCCGGCATGTTTCATTATTTCCGGGTTTTGAAGCTCGGGCGAATATTCTATTTTTACACTGCCGTTCATTTTAAGCTTCATGTTTTTTAGCGGTTTTCTTATTACGTGTTCATACACGATAGAATCAATTGCTCCCGCGCTTATAGGGTGGGAGCCGATAGCGCCTTTTCTAAGGTCTATAACGGGGCTTATACCGTCGTCTTTTGAAATAAGAGCGGCTATTGCTCCAAGGCAGTCATCCAAAATAGGTATTCCGCCGTGAACAAAATCCTTAAATTTCATTCCCAGCTTTGCCAAAGAGCCTCCGCCAAAAACGATTACATCATCAAAAATTCCTGCTCTTACATAAGCAGCCGCTATAATAATGGCCGACGCGGGAGCGGCGCAAAAATTTTTAATGTCGTCTCCCGTGGCGTTTGCGCATCCGGCCATGTCGGCAACGGATTTTGCCAGGCCGCCGCCTCCTCTCTGGTATCTGTCGCCGAGGGCTTCTTCTCCGCAGTTGAGAAAATAGCGAAAGTTTTGAGGCCCCATTCCCGTTTGCCGGAGAAGTTTTTTTACCGCCACAGCGCCCGATGCTTTGGCGCACAAAGCTTCAAGAATATGATGGGCTTGAAGATCCGGGTCCTCGGCGCCTTCAGCGCTGTTGTCTCTGTTCATGTAGCCGACAAGTTTTTCTCCGTCAAATATCGGCAGGTTGTCGTCTTTTTTTATTTTCTCTTCCGTATCAAAAAACCCTCTTACATTCGCCGCTTTGAGCACGGCATAAAAAGCGCTTTGGCTTATTATTTCTCCGAATTTTCCTTGCGGGTTGTCAAATTCTTCGCTGAATCTGTACCAAGGGCGTCCTATACCTGCCAGTACCTTCGGATGTATGTTTCCGATGAACGTTTGATTCGGGGGATAGGCTACGGCTTCCTTGTAGGTTCTAAGCTTTGATTGAATTCTTTTCAAAATGGCCGGGTCTTTTTCAATTTCTCGCCTAGGCTTTGAACCGTATCGCAAAAGGTTCGGCACGTGAATAAGTAAGTTTACCGCCGCTTTTATCACAACATTTCTTGCCATTTTTTCGTCTCCTTCCGGTTTTTTATATATCAACGAACAGGTCCAATTTTCTTTCAATATACAATATAATTCGAAAAAATCAATTGATTTTTTGTATTTTCGTTTGCTAGCCTAATTTCATGAAGATGAAGCTAACGCAATTAATAAAACTGGTGTTTTTTCTTCTCGGTATACTTTTGCCGCTTTGTACGGTTTCGGCTAACGTTATTTTCAACGAGATAATGTATGACTTGGCCGAAGGTTCGGATGGAGGAAGAGAATGGATTGAGGTCTATAATAATGGTGCGCAAGGCGTGGACATTTCCGGCTGGCGCTTGTATGAAGCGGAAACCAACCACAAAATAAATCTTTTTGGCGACAATGGCAGTTTTATAATTCCTGCCGGCGGGTACGCGGTTATTGCCGACAATCCGTCGAATTTTTTGACAGATTGGCCAAGTTTTTCGGGAACTGTTTTTGACAGTTCTTTTTCTTTGAACAACACGGGTGAAGAATTGGCGATTCACGATGCGGATCTGAACAATGTTGATTCAGTTTTCTACACTTCCGATTGGGGTGCCGCGGGCGACGGGAACTCTCTTCAAAAAGTCGGAGGCGAGTGGTTGGCTGCCGGGCCTACTCCCGGCGCGCAGAATTCTTCCGAAAGCGCGGTCTTGCCCGAGGAAGAAACACAGGAACAAACTTCCGCCGGGGGAGATTCGGGCTGGCCCGAATATGTTCCGCCGGAAGACAGGCCCAAAATCTCTGCCTATGCCGGGAAAGACATGGTGCTTACGGTTGGCGCCTTGGGCGAGTTTCGTGGAGAAGGATACGATTTTGAAGACCAGCCTTTGGAAAAGGCGAAATATTCGTGGAACTTTGGCGACGGTTCGCTTGGAGAGGGTCAAAACATTTCCCATTTTTACCGGTACCCCGGAGAATACATAGTAACTTTGGACGTGTCTTCGGGAAAAAACTCTGCCGCCGACCGGCTTATTGCAAAAGCCGTTCCCAACAAAATAATTATTTCCGAGGTTAAAACCGGGCCGGAATCTTTCGCGGAGCTTTACAACGGCTCAAAAGAAGAGATAAACATATCCGGCTGGCAAATACGCTCAAGCTCGCCGTTGCAGGCCGGTTACAAAACTTTTGTTTTGCCGGAAAATACTTTTGTAAAACCTTTCGGATATTCGGTGTTTCCTGTTTTTGTTTCCGGCATCACTTTTCCGGAGGGAGGGGGAAAGGTGGAGCTCTTGTATCAAACGGGTCTTTCGGCCGATTCGTTTGAATACAACGGGTTTTTGGCTGAAGGCCGAAGTTTTTCTTGCGCGATATCCGATATCCCACAAAAACGAATTTATATAGCGGATGAAACGCCGGGCCAAGTTAATATTAAGACTATTGTTCCAATAAGCACGCTTTCATCAAGTTCCAATACTCAAGGGCAAAAAGAGCCTAAGAATTATGAATCAGAAATTGCCAATTATGGCGAAACAAATAAAGTTCCGACCTCAACGAATATCAGTGTTGAAACGCAAGAAGCCAATGTTGTAAGCGCGCTTGGAAGAGAACCTGAAACAAGCAAAACAAAAATTTATCTTCTTGCCGTTTTAGGCCTTGTTGTTTTCGCGGGAGCGGGAGTTGTCTTTTTAAGAAAACCCCGCGAAGAAACGCGGGAAAAATAGTCTAGACTATAGTATATGCTATAGTCTAGACTATTTTAAATACACATCGGTCGTCTTTTGAAGCATTTGTTCAAAGCGAAATTCCTGGCAGATTTTTTCCCACAAGGCGTAAGCCATGGCGCTTTTAAGCGCGGGGTTTTCAATAATCTTTTCTATTTTATTTTTCAATTCCTCGCTGTTTCCCGGATCCGCCAAAAGCCCTGTTGCTTGCCCTGATCCTGTTTGCAGTGAGCTTGTTGAATTCGTTGAAGGGATTTTGATTATTTCCGGTATACCGCCGACATTGCTTGCGACAACCGGGAGCATGGCTAGCCCCGCTTCAAGAAGAGTGTAGGGGAGGCCTTCTTTCAGGGAAGGAAGAACAAATATGTCAAAAGCCTTGAGGCACATGGGCGCGTTTTCCAAATTTTCAACAAGAAAAATTTTGTCGCTTAATTCATAATTCTTAATTCGTGATTCAAGCTCCTCTTTCTCCTCGCCAAAACCTATTAGTATGCATCGAAAACTGGGAATTGAAGATTGTAAATTACTGATTGCGTCAATCAGGAAAGTGTGCCCTTTGTTTTTGGTAAATTCTCCTATTGTTCCTATCCAAATTCCGTCGGCGTTCTTAATTCGTGATTCATGATTCATGATTCCGGCGCGCGCTTTTTCCTTTGTTAAAAACGGGTACTCTTCTATTTTTATGCCGTTGTGAATAGTTGTCAGCTTCTTTTTTCCGGTGATTTTGTTTTTTATCGCAAGTTCTCTATCAAATTCGGAGACGCAAATTACTTTGTTGTAAAAAAGGCATGTCAGCCGGCTTGCGAATTTTATCAGTCTTATTTGGGCGGAGCTTCTTTTCTCGGCAAAAGCCCAGCCGTGGGCGGTGAAGATAGCTTTTAGCCTGTAGCTTGTAGCTTGTAGCGCGATTATCCTGTATATAAATATTGCGGCTCCGGCCAGTCCGCCGGCCTTGGAGCTTGAAACATGGACTATGTCCGGGCGGGTTTTAAAAAGAAGAGCGATAATTTCAAAAAAAGCGAGAATATCTCCGGCTAAGCTGATATCTCTTTGGAAGTGCTTTATTTCAAAATAGGGGATGCCGGTCTTTTCCAGCTTTTGAGCCAGCGCTCCTTTTCCACCGCCGGCCACAAACACCTCGAATTCATTTGAAGGCAAGCCTTTGGCAAGGTCATAAACATACTTGCCCGCTCCGGCCCATACGGACTTGGTTATTATATAAAGCGCTTTTTTCTTGTTTTTCCGGGTATCATCGGTCATATTAGTATTATATAATAATAACAACACTATGAAAGTTTTAATTTGCACGCCTCTTTATCCGCCGGACATAGGAGGGCCTGCCACTTATAGCAAGCTGCTGGCGGAAGAATTGCCCAAGCGCGGCGTTGAAGTGAAGGTTTTGAGCTTTGGCTCTGTCCGCGGTTTGCCGAAAATTATTCGGCACCTTGCTTATTTTTTTAAAGTTTTAAAATTGGCCCGGAAAACCGACATCGTCTTTGCCCAGGATCCCGTGAGTGTCGGCTTGCCGTCGGCTGTTGCCGCGAAAATTTCGGGCAAAAAATTTTTTTTGAAAATAGTGGGCGACTATGCCTGGGAACAATACTGCCGGCGAAGCCAGGCTTCGCCGGAATTTCCAGTTTCCAATTTCCAGTTTCCAACCCCTGAAGAATTTTTGACTCCCGAAAAATTTCAAGCAGGAAGGTATGATTTTATTACAGAGTTGAGGAGAAAGGTACAGAAATGGGTGGCAAAAAAAGCGGACAAAATAGTTGTGCCGAGCCTGTATCTTAAAAAGATAGTTTCAATGTGGGGCATTTCTGAGCGGAAAATAAGCGTTGTTCACAATGCTTTCAGGGTGCCCGAAATAGGTGTTTC
>CAZWRF010000007.1:20255-24298 GCA_964636095.1 uncultured Candidatus Saccharibacteria bacterium
AGGCAAAAACTGGGCTTGAATGGGTTTGTTTTGGTCTCTGCGGGGCGTTTGGTGCCATGGAAGGGGTTTGGGGCGCTTTTGGAAATAATGCCTAAATTATTGGAAAAAATTCCGGATGCCAAACTGTACATTATCGGGAGCGGGCCGGAGCGCGCAGATTTGGAATTAAGAATTAAGAATTTTGAATTAAGCGACAGTGTATTTCTTTTGGGGAGGCTGAAGCACGAAGAAGTAATGAATTATTTGCAAGCAGGAGATTTGTTTGTGTTAAACACGGGATATGAAGGATTGTCGCACCAATTGCTTGAGGCGATGGCAGTTGGTACATCCATTATAACCACGAATGCCGGAGGAAATCCTGAATTGATAAAAAACAGCGAAGACGGAATCTTGGTGGACTACAATGACAAAAACGCGATAAAAAATGCTATTATAGATTTGTATAAAAATAAAAGAGAAAGAGCTCGGCTCGCGGGAAATGCCCATCGGAGAGCGGGAGAGTTCGGTAAAGAAAAAATGATTAATGAATTAATAAAAGTTTTGAATACGTGAGAGTTTTGATGATAAGTACGGACAGGGGCTTGTTTAAAGAAGATTCTGAAGTAAGGCAGAGGATTGTTGAATATGGCGGGCTCGCGGAGGAGCTGCACGTGATAGTTTTTTCAAAACAAAATTCCCAAACAAATTCCAAATTCCAAATTCCAGATTCCAATGTCTTTGTATATCCCACAAATTCTTTTACAAAATTCAACTATGTTTTTGATGCCATAAAAATCGGCAAAACAATTTCCAAGCCGGACCTGATAACGACCCAAGACGCTTTTGAATGCGGGTATGTGGGATATACGCTTTCGCGTTTTTTCGGCTGCAAACTGCAGTTGCAGATACACACTGATTTTTTAAGTCCCTATTTTGCCGTAGAATCAATTCTAAATAAAATACGCGTTCGCCTGGCAAAATTTTTAATCTCGAAAGCAGATGGCATCCGCGTCGTTTCGGAAAGAATAAAAAAATCAATAATTGAGAATTGTAAATTGAAGATTGAAAATTCCGCGATAGCGATGCTGCCCATTTTCGTTGATATTGAGAAGATAAAAAACACCCCAATAAAGACCGATTTGAAAAGAAAGTATGCAAAGTTTGAATTTATAATTCTAATGGCCGGCCGGCTGACCCGCGAAAAAAATATAGGGTTGGCTCTGGAAGTATTCTCCGCCATAAAAGTAAGGTATCCTACCACCGGGCTGGTTATAGTGGGCGATGGGCCTGAAAAAGAAAATTTAAAATCTAAAATTAAAAATTTAAAACTAGGCGACAGTGTCGCGCTTGAAGACTGGAGCGATGATATTACTTCTTACTACAAAACAGCGAATATTTTTTTGCTGACATCAAACTATGAAGGCTACGGGCGAACGGTAATTGAAGCCATGGCGGCGGACTGTCCTGTGGTGATGACGGACGTAGGACTGGCGGGAGATATCGTAAAAAACGGATACAACGGAATGGTGGCGCCGGTAAAAGACAGGCAAAAACTTTTTGATGCAATTAACCTTCTTGTTACTTCTTCGGAAACTGTTCACGACTTTATTTTTGCTTTCATGCCCACATTTAACGGTTTTCCTACAAAAGAAGAATATTTGGAACAATATAAAAAAAGCTGGGAGGCTTGTTTTTCAGGTTAATTGCTTGTCTTTGAGTTTCTTTTGTGCTATAAGTTGCTCAAATAGCAACGTTTTTTGATAAAAAATTAGAAAGGAGGAAATATGAAAAGAGCGTTGATTACCGGAATAACCGGGCAAGACGGTTCGTATTTGGCCGAGCTTTTGTTAAGCAAGGGCTATAAGATTTATGGCCTGGAAAGAAGGGCTTCCACCAAAAACAGAACCAATATTCGCCACATAGAAGATAAAATAAATTTTGTTTCAGGCGACCTTACGGACCAGGGTTCACTAATGCGGGCGCTGCAGGAATCCGGCGCGACGGAAGTCTACAATCTGGCTTCGCAGTCTTTTGTAAAAGCTTCATGGGAACAGCCGGCCTATACCGGTATAGTTACCGGCTTGGGAGTAACGAATATGCTGGAAGCTATTCGCACGGTCAATAAAAAAGTCCGGTTTTACCAAGCTTCGTCTTCTGAAATGTTCGGCAAAGTTCAGGAAACCCCCCAGAAAGAAACCACGCCTTTTTATCCGCGCAGTCCCTACGGAGTGGCCAAGCTTTACGGCCACTGGATGACGGTAAATTACCGGGAAAGCTACAATATTTTCGCCTGTTCGGGTATTTTGTTCAACCACGAATCTCCGCGGCGGGGGCTGGAATTTGTTACCCGGAAAATAACTCACGCGGTGGCATCCATAGCCTTGGGTTTTCAGAAAAAGTTTTCACTCGGCAATATTGATTCCAGAAGAGACTGGGGTTTTGCCGGAGATTTTGTGGAAGCTATGTGGCTGATGCTTCAAAGGGAAAAGCCCGAAGATTTTGTTGTTGCGACAGGCGAAACTCATAGTGTTAGAAATTTTCTTGAGTTATCTTTTGCTGCTGCGGGGCTCCGGGTGGAAAGCAATGGAAAAGAAGGAGTGAAAGAAAAATATGTAAGAAAAGATACGGGGGAAACGGTTCTCGAAATAAGCCCTCAATTTTTTAGGCCAGCCGAAGTGGACCTTTTGAAGGGAGATTCTCTGAAGGCGAGAATAGCCTTGGGCTGGAAGCCAAAAGTGAGCTTTGAAGAGCTTATTCGGATGATGGTTCAAAATGATATCGACTTTTTAAAGAAAAAATAAAAGTTTTAAATCCCCTTTGCGTTGCAAAGGGGATTTGCTTTTTGCTAGAGTTAAACAATGGTGAGGCTTTTAATAATTACACAAAAAGTGGATATAAACGACGACATCCTCGGTTTTTTTCACCGGTGGATAGAGGAGTTTGCGAAAAAATGTGAAAAGGTGACGGTAATTTGCCTTCAGCTTGGCGAGTATAATTTGCCCGACAATGTAAAAATTTTGTCACTCGGAAAAGAAAAATCAAGATTCAAGATTCAAGATTCAAGATTTAAGAATAAATTTAAATATACTTTTAGATTTTGGAAGTATATCTGGGAAGAAAGGAAGAACTATGACAAAGTATTCGTGCACATGAATCCAGAATATGTTGTTTTGGGAGGCATTCCTTGGGAACTGATGAGAAAAAAAATATATCTCTGGTATACCCACAAGTCGGTAAACTTATGGCTTCGGCTGGCTGTAAATTTGGCAGATAAAGTTTTTACAGCCTCGGATAAAAGCTTCAGGCTAAAGTCGGACAAGGTTGTGGTAACGGGACATGGGATAGACACCGAAAAATTTTCAATATCCAATTTTCAATTTTCAAATAAACTCAAAACTCAAAATTCAAAATTTACGATTTTGACTGTCGGACGAATTACTAAATCTAAAAATATTGATTTATTGATAGAGGCGGGGGAGATTTTGAAGAAGAGAGGTTTTGATTTTGAAATTAAGATTGCCGGCGGACCCGTCACCGGAGAGGACAAAATTTATTTTGAAAAACTAAAAGAAACGGTTAAAGAAAAAAAGCTGGAAAATTTTATAAGTTTTGTCGGCCCAATACCCAACAAAGATATTCCGGAGTTTTATAAGAAAGGGGATTCCTGCCTCGCCGGCGGGCGGGTGTTCATAAACCTTAGCGATACCGGAAGCATGGATAAAGCCGTCCTTGAAGCCATGGCGTCGGGGCTTTTGGTGCTTACCTCAAATGAAGCATTCAAGGAAATTCTTCCCGGAAAATATTTTGTAAACAACGACGCAAGAGATGTTGCCGAAAGGGTCGCAATGTTTTCAAGCGAAGAGCCAAATCCGGAACTAAAAAAATACGTTGAGAAAAACCACAACTTAAAAAACCTTATAGATAAAATTATTTCAGAAATTCGCGAATTCTAATTTTCCACGGAGCAACGAGCCCTTCAAAAATAATAGAGAAAGACATTTTTGATTTTCCCTCTTTCCGCTCGTCAAAAAAGATAGGATATTCTTTCGGGCGAACTCCGTTTT
>CAZWRF010000008.1:0-22672 GCA_964636095.1 uncultured Candidatus Saccharibacteria bacterium
ACGTAATGATTTATAGCGAATCGGTGGTACAAATCTTTTCTTCGATGATATCAATTACCGTGGTTGGCCTTATGGTAAAGCTCTTCAATGAGTTTTCTTCCCGTTCGTCCAAGGCAAGCTCCCTTTTTACGGGAAATGCCCGCCTTATAATAGAAGGAGGAAAAATAATACCCGCGGCTCTGGCTCAGGAGGATATGAGTGAGGAAGATGTTATGAGGATTCTTAGGGTAAGGGGATTTCAGGAAATAAGCTCAATAAAAAAAGCCTTCATAGAGGCTGATGGAGAAATAAGCGTGGTTGCGAGCCGTAAAAACAGGAGTTAGGCGCTGTTTTTTCTTAAGGCCGGTCCTTGAGGGGTATCTTCCACAGACCACCCTTTTTTTTGGAGTTTAGAGCGCGTTGAATCTGCTTCAGCCCATTTGCCCTCTTTTCGGAATTCCTCTCGTTCTAGGGCCATTTCCTTGATTTTAGGGGGTATTTTAGGACCCTTTTTAAGATCAAGCCCAAGTATTTTGTCGAATTTTAGGGCTAATTTTACAATTGACGAATGAGACATTTTGGGGTCTTTTATCATAGACCAAAGGACGCCCAAAGCCCGGGGAGTATTGAGGTCGTCGTCCATGGCTTCCTTGAATTTTTTTTCGTATTCAACCTCCTTTTTAAGGGAGAGGGGGAGAGATTTGAGGTATTGTTTGGATACGGTTTCCCGGAGATTTTTCAGCGCTTCGCCGGCCGATTCCAGCCCCGTCCATGTAAAGTTGAGCCGGGAGCGGTAGCGTGTATTCAAAACAAGATAGCGGTAAGAAAGGGGGGAGAAGTTTCTTTTTTCGATGTCTTTTAGAGTATAAAAATTATTGAAAGACTTTGACATCTTTTTTCCGTCGACAAGAACATGCTCGTTGTATATCCAGTATTTTACGAATTTTTTGCCGGTCGCGGCTTCGCTTTGAGCTCTTTCGTTTTCGTGGTGGGGGAAAATAAGATCTATTCCTCCCGTATGTATGTCCAGGCTTTCCCCGATGTTTTTCATGGACATGGCCGAGCATTCTATGTGCCAACCCGGCCGGCCTTTTCCCAGTTCAGTTTCCCAGAAGACTTTTCCGTCTTCGGGCGTCCAAAATTTCCACAGCGCAAAATCGTGGATGTTTTCTTTGTCATATTCGTCCGTGTTTACCCTTGCCCCGGCTTTTCTTCCCGCAAGGTCCGTCTTTGACAATTTTCCGTAGTCTTTAAATTTTGAGATTTTGAAATAAATTCCGTCCTCAGTTTTATAGGCATATCCTTTTTCAAGAAGCGTTTTTATTATGGCGACCATTTCGGGAATATGTTCGGTTGCCTTGGGGAAAAGGCTCGCAGGTTCAATGTTGAGCGCCTTCAGATCGTCAAAAAACGCTTTCGTATATTTTTCGCAGAATTTTTTCAGTGAGATTCCTTCTTTCTTTGAATTTTTTATTGTCTTGTCGTCAACGTCGGTAATGTTCATGACGTGTTTAAGTTTGTATCCGGAATACTCAAGATATCTTTTTATAATATCCGAAGTTAAATACGCTCGAAAGTTTCCAATGTGGGCAAAATCGTATACCGTGGGACCGCAAGTGTAAAGGCCCACTTTTTTTCCTTTTATGGGTTTGAATATTTCTTTTTCGCGTGAGAGGTAGTTGAAAAGCTTTAGAGCCATTTTTTCTTTCTGAAATAAACGAACATGGAAAAAGTAGCTGCTAGCATTACGCCTATTATTATCCAGAAATCGCCCTTAATACCGACGATGGGAGTTGAGATAGTGTTCATTCCAAAGACACTTGAGAGAAGCACAAGGGGAAAAGTAATGAAAGCAAGAATGGTAAGCACCTTCATTACTTCGTTTGTTTTTGTAGTTAATAGAGATTCGTTCGTTTGGTAGAGAGTATCAAGTGTTTCCTGTCCGTTTTCAATTAGGTTTTTTATTTTCGCAAAATCACCGGCAATCGAGGCAAGGTGGTGCTTGAATTCTTTTCCGAAAAATTTTACACCCTGCAGTTCAAATGATTTTATTATGCCCTCGTGAGGATATATAGCCCGTCTAAAATCCAGGATATCGCGCTTGAGCAATGAGAGTATTTTTACCATTTGTTTTTCTTCGTCTTTAAATATTTCCAGTTCGGCTCTGTTGATTTTTATATACACCTCTTCAATTTCTCTTGTCGACTGAGCGTATAATTCTTCCAATATGTCGAAGGCCAAAAATCCGGCATGATTTTTAAAATTTTCTTCACGGAATTTTTTACTTGAGCTCGCTTCCTTAAGAAGCATCTCCAGAGCAGGGAATTTGCAATATTGAGTGGTTATTAAAAAGTCTTTGCCTAAAACAAAATCTATTTCACTGCCGATACCGCTTGAACAGGAAGCGCAAGTAGCCCTATCGGCAGGGAAATGAAGAATGAGATAAAGATTGTTTTTATAGACGTCCACCTTTGGCCGCATGGTCGGGCTTATCAGCTCCTCGGCAATAAGCGGATGAATATCGTATTTTTCCGCAAGTTCGCTTACTTCTTTTGCGCTTGGCGATTCAATATTAATCCACGTGATTTTTTTGTGCTTGATAGTTGTTATCATATAGATTATTATATTATTTATAACAAAAAGTGTCTAATTTTTTCAAAAAATCAGTATTTTGGGGCGGCATGGTTGCCGTTGTCATCGGGGTCTTCGCGATCGGAGTTTATTTGGGGTACAACAACAGGCCCGAAGTTCAAAAAATAACGGGCGTTTTGGATAAAACCCCGCCTCCTAATTTTTCTGATGTTGATTTTGAATATTTTTGGAAAGTATGGAATATAGTCGAGTCCAAATATGTTGCAAGCGGAGAAGTCAACAGGAAAGACATGCTTTGGGGAGCCATTTCAGGCTTGGTCAGTTCTTTGGGCGATCCTTACAGCGTTTTTTTTCCACCGAAAGAAGCTGAGGTTTTTGAAAGCAGCGTAAGGGGAGATTTTGAGGGTGTGGGCATGGAGATAGGTATGAACGAAGGCGTTTTAACCGTTATTGCCCCACTTAAGGGTACACCGGCCGAAGAAGCCGGTATAAAGGCTGGCGATAAAATTTTGAAAATAGATGCTACTTCAACCGCGGATATAAACATAGACGAAGCGATAAATCTTATAAGAGGGGAGAAGGGAACCTTTGTTACCCTTACTGTTCTAAGAAAGGGAGAAGACCAGCCGTTGGAGATAAAGGTGAAAAGAGATGTAATTCAAATACCTGTTTTGAATACGGAGCAAAAGGAAGACGGTATTTTTGTAATCAGTCTTTACAATTTTTCATCTCATTCGGCGGAGGATTTTCGTCAGGCGTTGAGGGAGATGGTGCAATCGGGCAGCACAAAGCTTATTCTTGATCTGAGAGGCAACCCGGGAGGTTATTTGGACGCTGCCGTTGATATTTGTAGCTGGTTTTTGCCCGCCGGCGACATTGTTGCCCGCGAGGCCTTCGGAAACGGAGACGAACAGCTTTACAGAAGCCGCGGATATGATATTTTCAAAAATTTGCCCATGGTTATTTTAGTGGACCAGGGAAGCGCTTCGGCTTCCGAAATTACTGCCGGCGCGTTGAGCGAGCACGGTATTGCCAAGCTGGTGGGTCAAAAAACATATGGCAAAGGATCCGTTCAGGAGCTAGTAGACAACATAGGAGACGGAAGTTCTCTTAAAATTACCATTGCCCGCTGGCTCACTCCGAACGGCAAATCAATTTCCAAGGAGGGTCTGAATCCCGATGTCTCCGTGGAAATTACGAAAGACGACATTGCCAACGGAAAAGACCCGCAGATGGATAAAGCTATTGAGATATTGAAAGGAATGTAAGTTTGTGTAATATTATAGAAAATATATGAAAGTTATACTGCTTCAAAACGTGTCCAAATTGGGCCAAAAAGACGACGTCAAAGAGGTAAAAACCGGCTATTGGCGCAATTTTCTTATGCCACAAGGGTTGGCCGTTTTGGCCACTCCCAAGCTTTTGGCGCAAGCCGAGAAGAGAAGGGAAGAGGAGGCCGGGAAAAAAGAAGCAGAAGCCGAAAAATTTGCCAAGGAACTCAATAAAATAAAAGACGAGACCTTGGTTCTTGAAGCCAAGGCTGATGAAAAAGGCAACTTGTTTGCAGGTATAAGCGCCGAAGATATTTCCTCAGCGCTCAAAGAAGAAAAGGGGATTGATATCCCCTCCGGGCTTTTGGAATTGGAAAAACCCGTAAAAAGTACGGGTGTTTGCGAAATTTCAATTGGAGATTCTACCTTAAAAGTGGAAGTTAAGCCGGAACAACACTAATAACGGAAACTCTCTTTGTTTTTCCATTAAACCCGGTTTTCCTTTTCGTTGAGAATTTTACCTTGCCGTCGGATATGGAAAACAAAGTATGATCTTTTCCCTCCTTTACATTTTCTCCCGGAAAAAATTTGTTTCCTCTCTGGCGCACAAGAATAGAGCCGGCCTTTGCTGTTTGGCCGTCGTGTAGTTTAATTCCCAGATATTTTGGCTGGGAGTCCCTAACGTTTTTTGCGGATCCCCCTGACTTTCTATGTGCCATAATTTCTAAATTTTAGAATAAAATTTGTGAAATTATGAGAATCCCGCCGGAGGCGGGCAGCCCATAATTACATTTATGAATTTAGCAGATAAATTTCAAAAAATCAAGCCCTACGAAAGAGACCTTGTTCTTGTTTTGATTATATTGCTCGTTGGTCTTATTTCTTTTGGCCTGGGCCGCCTCTCTGCTCTGTCGGAGAAAAAAACACCCATAACTGTGGAAAATTTGTCCGGTTCCTTGGCGGTAGCAAGTGAACCCATTCCATCTCAATCGGCCGAAACGGGAAGCAAAAAGTTGTATGTGGCCAGTAAAAATGGCACAAAATATCACTATCCCTGGTGTTCCGGTGCCCAAAATATAAAAGAAGAGAACAAGCTATGGTTTTCCACAAAGGACGAGGCCGAAGCAGCCGGATATTCTCCGGCCTCAAACTGCAAAGGGTTGTAGCTTGTTAAAGTTTGTTTTTTGTGATAAAAAAGACATAGGATAGAGAAGTGATTTTTTCTTTAAGAACAAGGAGGAACATCCGTGAAAAATATAAAAGTCTGCACTTTGGACGAAAAAGTTGTTGATGGTATTGTGAGAAATGTTCTTTTGTCCGCAGGGGGATGGAGGGCAAGATGGGTGCTGGATGAAAAAGAGCTGAGGTACTATGATCTGATCTGTTTTTTGGAAAATCCTCCAAATTTTCCTCCGGGCGACGTTTTTGATGCCATGCGTGCAAGTGCACGAAAAATTCTCTCACGGGGAAGAGAATACGAAGGAAAATAAAAAAAGCCTGCGCGCTTTTGGCGCCGCGGCTTTTTATTTTTTCGGCTTCTTTCCGGATGCTTTTAACGAAGTAACTTTTATCTTTTTAACAAATTTTTCTTCATCCCATTTCCCCAGTTCGTCCAAGATTTTTTTCATTTCCTTTGTGTCAAAGGACGCTCTTTCCTGAACGGTTCTTGTAAGGTATCCATCCTGGCCAAAAACGCGCTCAACCTTCTCCTCATTCATAAAATTGTACACATTCGCCTGTATCTCGGCAATTTTTTTGTTGTTTTTCTTATTCTCGTTTTTTAGTTCAAAATACTCGCTTATATCTTTCTCTATTTCTTTTTGAGATTTGAGATTTGAGATTTGAGATTGGTAGAGGTGTTTCCACATGGGGCATATTTTTTTATATCCGCACCAGTCGCAGAGAGCGGACGGGGTGGGAATAAAATCTTTTGTATTCTGTATTTCGTTTATCTCCTCAAGTATTTCTTTTTTGGTATTTTCGAGCTGGGCGGGAGTTCTTTTTGTTTCTATTTTTTCGTTGTGCTTGAGGTAGTAGAGCGATAGTTTTATATCGGCAGGGTCAAGATGAGGCCACTTTTTTATGAGTCCCAAATTGTAAATGGAAAGCTGGAGGTCTTTATCTAACATATCCTGGGAAGGCATTCTTTTTGAAGTTTTGTAATCTATTATTTCGTATATCTTGTTGTCGGGGTATTTGTCCACCCGGTCCATGATACCGGCGAGAACATGATTCTCTTTATTTTTCTCGTCTTCTATTAGCACTTCAAATCTGGATTCAAGTTCTACCACATTGAAGTTCCAAGGAGGGTTTTTCTTGTAAAAATTTTTTATCAAAGAAATTCCTTCTTCACCGTATGCTTTCAAAATTTCTTCGGGAAATTCCCCACTGGACAAATCAGCCCATTTGTCGTTAAAAAAATCTATGGTCTCATCCAGAGTGGGGAATAGCGGACTTCTCTGAAATATTCTTTTTAGCGCAGAATGAACTATTGTGCCAAAGACAGCCTCGATAGATTTCGGGGCTTTTATTTTATCTATTGCCTGGTACTTGAATTTAAGCGGACAACTTTTGTATGTTTGCAGGGAAGAATAAGATACGCGCATATTTATATTGTATAGGAGGCGGGGGATATAGGCAAAAAGGGCTTAAAATAAAAATATATAACGTCGCACAATATATCTTTTGCGACATTATATTTAAGAAAAATAGAGAAGGGGGCTATAGCAGATTTATTATGTAGCTTACTCCGTGTTTTATACCGTTCCAAACATAAAAGAAATTATCTTTTACTACAGGTTTGTTTAAAAGTTCCCTTATGCTTACATTGAAAATACTTAAAATTATAATTCCAATAACTACGATTACTATAAGCCCAACAAAACCATTTTTTCTCATATTTTTATTATACAACAAAAGATTACAGGTATGATAGCGGGTTAAGATACGCATCAATGGGCGCTATTGGTATATAGGCGTTTTTGCAGTTTATGCTGTTTGTAAACTTTGTAATTTGCACTCCCTGGCTAGCATATACGCCAAAATGCAAATGAGGGCCCGTGGCGTAGCCTGTTTGGCCACTGTAGCCGACGATCTGGCCCATTTTTACCGTTTGGCCCTCACTGACCTTAATTAGCGAAAGATGGGCATAAAGCGTGGAAAGCCCCGTATTGTGTTTTATAAGTATCCATTTTCCGTAAGAATAACATCCGGAAATGGCATCCGTGTTTCCAATACCCTCAACAACTCCATCTCCGGCCGACATTATCGGTGTCCCTATAGATGCCCTAAAATCGAGGCCCGTGTGTCCGTTGCCTTTATAAACCTGCGGATTTGCCGTGGCAAAAGGAGTATTGCCGAAAAATTGGGTTATACAGTTTTTTGCCGACCCTCCCCCGTTATAGCAAGATTTTGGAGAAGGGTCCGGTACGGGCCAAGCCAAAACCCCCGCACCCACGGGAGGAAGGCTGTTTGGGTCTATTTCAATCTTCAGTTGAGCTTCGAGCTGAGATATTTCTTTTTGGAACGCCTCCATTTTTGCTTTTTGCTCCTCAAGAAGACTTTGGTAGTTGCTCTCTTTGTTTTTTGTTTGTGTTAGAAGGTTGTTTTTCTGGCTTTTGTTTGAATCAGCTATAAGTTTTTGGTCGCTAAGTTTGCTCTGAAGAGCTTCAAGATCTTTCTTTTCGGCCCGGTTTTCAAGCTGTTGTTCTTCAAGCTGGCTTTTAAGCTCTCTAAGCGACGCCAGGTTTACATTTATATCGCCCTGCAAGTACTGGATGCCTTCTATACTGCTGAAAAAATCAGAAAAGTTGCCGTTATCCAAAAGAATCTAAATAATTGTTTTCGAATCCTCTTCATTGAGTTGGCGTATGGTTTCTGCGAGAGTATCTTTTTTGTTTTGGATATCATTGTTTTTGTCCGCTATCTCGAGACTCAGTTTTTGAATGGTAAGATTCGCTCCGTTTATTTGTTCTTCGGTGAGGTTTATCTCCGCCGCCAATTTGCTAGAGGTTGTTTGCAGCTGGCCTATTTGGTTTTTCAGGCTCTTTTCCTCCTCAAGGACCTTGTCTATTTCCGCTTGATACTGGTCTATTTGTTTTTGAGTTTCTTCAATGTCTCTGTTTTTTTGGTCTATTTGGTTTTGAAGCTCTTCAATCTTCGATTGGGCCATACTGAAAGAAGTTTCTTTCACACCAAGAAAGACCACAAAAGAAAAAGTTATTACTGCGAAAATAATTTTTTTATAATTCAAGCGCATATTTTATTCTCTCAAGAGTTTCTTTTTTCCCCAAAATTTCAGCTACTGAAAAAGGCTCCGGCGATTTGGCCATGCCGGTTAGCGATACGCGAAAAGGCCAAAGGACATTGCCTCTTCCCTTTTCTTCCGCAAAGCTCCACACGCGCTCTTTCACTGCCTTCTTCGTAAAATTCCCAGAATCCAAATTTGAAAGTAGATTTAATATTTTGTCAAGATATTGCTTTGTGTTCACCGGCGTTTCGTCTTCCCACACAAGAAGATCTTTCGGATATACCGGTTTTTTGAAGAAAAAATCAGCCCCCTCCCCTATTTCCGAAAGTTTTGTAAGTCTTTCTTTTTCAAGTTCAAGTACTTTTTTCCAGTACCCGGGTTCTTTTTTTATTTTTTCCTTCCAGCTTTCGGGAACAAATTCAAAAATACGCTCCGACAGTTTTTTAATATCCATTTCTTTTACGTACTCTTTGTTGAACCAGTTGAGTTTTTCCATGTTGAACACGGCTCCTCCTTTCTGAACTTTTCCTATATCAAAAGTCTTTACAAGCTCAGCCATGCTGATTATTTCCTTGTTGTTGCCCGGATTCCACCCCAGAAGAGCCAAAAAATTCACAACAGCTTCCGGCAAGTACCCGTCTTTTTTATACTCGCTTAAAGAAGTGGCTCCGTGTCTTTTTGACATTTTTGATCTGTCGGCCGAAAGAATAAGCGGAATGTGGGCATATATTGGAATTTTTATTCCAAATGCTTCTTGTATTAAAATTTGTTTCGGGGTGTTGGGAATATGGTCTTCGCCCCGTATTATGTGGCTTATTTCCATTTCGTAGTCATCAACGACAACAGCAAAATTATACAAAGGAGCTTCTTCGTCTTTTGCTATGGCTATATCTCCGAGAAGGCTTGCGTCGTATTCTATTTCTCCGCGGATAAGGTCTTTGAACTTTATTTTTTTATCACTTCCCTTAAGCCGTATGATCCCGGCTTTTTTAGTTTGGTGTTTGTGTTCGCACACGTGTCTCGGCGCCTCCCTGTTTTCTATTTGTTTTTTCTTTTCTTCGGCCAGTTCTTCTTTTGTGTGGCCGCAATAAAAGGCCTTCTTTTCTTCCAGAAGTTTTTTTATGTACTTTTTATAAATTTCGGCTCGCTTGCTTTGCTTGTACGATTCGTCATAGTCAAGTCCCAGCCACGAAAGTCCGTCAACAATATCTTTTTCAAACCGCGGGTCCGATCTTTGCTTGTCGGTGTCTTCAACACGTAATACAAAATCACCTTTGTGCTGCCGCGCAAAGATGTAATTAAACAGAGCCGTACGGGCTGTGCCTATGTGCATGGAGCCGGTAGGGCTTGGCGCTATCCTGGTTCTTATCTTGCTCCCCGGTTTTTTCATAAATTTTATAAAACTCATGTGTTTTTAAGGGCCAAGTTTATTATTTCTTGTGCTATTTTTCTCGCGGCTTCCGGCTTTGCAAATTTCTGGGCCGATTGGCTCATGGATTCCCGGACTTTCTCGTCTCCAAGAATTCTATTTATTTCCGATAACAAAATATTTGGGGAAAGATTTATTTCTTCTATTACTTCCGCCGCCCCCGCCCTTGCGTAGCTGTAGGCGTTTTCTCTTTGGTGGTCCTGGGCGGACTTATATAAAGGAATTATTATTGAGGGAATTCCCCAAGCTGCAATCTCGTAAATGGCCGAACCGCCGGCGCGCGATATAATAACGTCCGCTACGCTTGAAGCGTTTCGCAGCTCGGCATCGTTGAGGCTGCCGTATACCTGGTACCTGTTTTTAAAAATAGAGTCCACCAAAACCACGTCTGCCCGCCCCCGGACCTCTTCCAAGTTGTTTACCCCGCATTGGTGAATGACCTGGAAAGATTTTACCAGCTCTTCAATAACGTCCACTATGGTGTCGTTTATTTTTTGGGCTCCCTGCGAGCCGCCGAGAACAAGTATAGTGGGCAAAGATTCCTCCAGGTTAAAAACCTCTCTTCCCTCCTCCGGAGTGAACCCCAAAATCCCTTTTCTTATCGGCGTGCCGGTAAGAGCTGTTTTTGATTTGGTGAAATATTTTGCCGCTTCGGGGAAAGATAAGGCTACTCTTTTAGCAAATTTTCCGGCCCACAAGTTTACTTTTCCGGGTATGCTGTCGGATTCGTGGATTATCACGGGTATCCTAAAAATTCTGGCGGCGAGGAGAGGCGGGAAACTGGCATATCCACCCTTTCCTAAAATTACGTTGGGCATGTTTTTGTATATTACCCAAATAGCCTTTAGTATGCCCACCAAAGTTTTGAAAGTATCGGTGATGTTTAAAAGAGAAAAATATCTGCGTATTTTTCCGGCGTATATTTTTTTAAATCCCAAGCCCCTGCTGGTAAGCATCTTTGCGTCGTATTTGGAGTCGGACATGAAGATTATTTCGGGCTCAAGAAGCTTCTCCTCTTCGCTAAGCTCATAGAGAGCTTCCGTTACCGCTATAATCGGGTAAAAATGCCCGCCCGTTCCTCCGCCTGTTAACATTATTCTCATGGTATTTTATTTGCTGTTTTTTGAAATATTTAACAAAATTCCGACCTCGGCCAAAGTTATCGCCAGCGCCGTACCTCCCTGCGAAATGAAAATTAAAGGCAAGCCCGTAAGAGGCATCAGCCCCACCGTGGCGTACATGTTGACAAAACACTGCACTATGATAAGTATAGCAATTCCTGAAGCCAAAAGTCTACCGAACCTATCGGGTGCCCGCCAGGCGATTTGAAGACATCTCACAAAAAAAGCAAGAAACAAAAATATCAAAACAGATGTACCGACAAAGCCGAATTCCTCGGCTGCCACGGCAAAAATGGAGTCTCCCGTGGGCTCGGGCAAGTAGTTGAATTTTGAAAGGCCCTCGCCGTATCCGCGGCCAAAAAGACCTCCCGACCCTATGGCGATTTTGGCCTGATTTATTTGGTATCCGGTGCCCTGAATATCCTGGGTGCTGTCCAAAAATACGGTAATCCTGTCCATGGCGTAAGGTTTTATAACGGCGAGAACGGCGAGGGCGGCAAGGCCTATAATTATAATAAGACCCACCTGGGCGTATTTTCCTCCGGCCAAAAAAAACAAGGTAGCCGCTGTGATGCAGATTACGCCAAGCGTTCCCAGGTCCGGTTGAAGAACAAGAGCCGCCGCCACCAAGCCGACTATCACAAGAAAAGGGAAAAGTCCCGTTTTAAAGGAAGGTATCTCTTTTTTCTTTTTTGAAAACCATGCCCCCAAATAAAGAACAAAAGCAAATTTCAAAAATTCCGCCGGCTGAAAAGAAAAAGACCCCAAAAGTATCCATCTTTTGGCGCCTCCGTGCTCAAGTCCCAAATGCGGAACAAAAACCAAAAATGTAACAAAAAGACTGAAAAGAAAAATGGGCAAAGCCCACTTCTCCCATTTTTTATAGCTTATGCGGCTTGTCACTATAAGAAGCAAGAGGCCCACAACTCCGCCCCGGAGAATTTGTTTTAGTATGGGTGCGTAAGAGTTTTTGTTCGCCTGAGCCGCAAGGCCGAGAGATGCCGACGATAAAATAAAAAAACCGGCGAGCAAAAGAGCGCCTGTAATGCCTAAAAAAACTGCATCGTATTTTCGCTTAACGGCCATGGCGCAATATTTTGCCGGAATTTATTTCGCTTAAAGAATCTCCAGAGAAAGACAAATTTCCGTTTACCAAAACATGCTTAATACCAACAGGCGACTGCATGGGATCCGAGTAGTTGGACCTGTCTTCAATTGTTTTCGGATCGAAAATAACTATGTCTGCGAACTTATTTTTTTTGATGAGGCCCCTGTCTTCAATACCCACGGTTTCAGCCGGCAAGCCGGTCATTTTGTGAACGGCCGCTTCCCATGTCAGTATGTTTTTGTCTTTTACCATTTCGGAAAAAACCCGGGCAAATGTACCGAAAGAGCGCGGATGAGGAATATCTTTCTTGGTATCTATTTTGTCTATTTCGTATCCCACCCCGTCGGAAGCCACCATTGAGTAAGGGCGGGAGCTCAACAAGTCTATGTTGTCTTTTGATATGATGTCGTTGAATATGGTTACCCGAAGATCGTTTGTGGCCAAAAGGTCAAGAACCATTTCTTCCGGCTCTATTCCCGAGGTTTGGCTGAGAGTCCTTATGGTCTTGCCCAGGCTTCCGGTATTGTTTGAAATCGAAGCTACGGTTATTTTGTCGTAATGCAGAGTAAGGCTCTTCAGGTATTCCACAAGGTTTTTTCGGGGCCCTTCATCTTTGATCATGCCCATAATGGTTTCCTTGCTTGCGTCTATAGCCCAAGAAGGCAAAAAACTGATGAGATTTGAGCCTGTGCTTGTATAAGGGAAAAAATCGCAAGTTATGGATATGCCTTCCCTGCGGGCCAGATCGATCATGTTTAGGGCGTTTTCAAAATCTTCCCAAGCTGTTCTTCCCAAGGCTTTGAAGTGCGCTATGTGCCCCTTGTTGCCGCACGTTCTTAAAAACATTATCAGTCTTGAAACTCCCGGTAAAATATTTTTACCCTCATCTTCAAGGTGATGCATTGATGTAACATTGTGTTTTTTGAGCACTGAAAAAAGTTCTGCCAATTCTTTTCTCGATTCCTCCTTGGCGTTTCTTGTGCCAAAGTTTGTGGAGAGGCCAAAAGCTCCTTCTTTGATGGACTCTTCAAGAAGCGCTGTGATTTTTTTAACCTCTTCAACGCCGGCCTCCAATTCGGGGCTGGCAAGAACATTTCTCCTTAAGGTTTCTTGTCCCACCAGAGTACCGAAATTTATTGCCAGGGGAAGCTTTTCCGCTTCTTTCAAGAACTCGGACATAGTTGACCAGTTTACGTTTATTTCCGTAATATCCGTCCATTTTTCAATGGCTTGTATTGCTTCCCTTTTGATAATAGGGGCCAAAGAGGAACCCCCGTGTCCGCCTAAAATAGTGGTTACACCCTGCTTTATAAAATTCTCCTGTTTTGGTTGTGAAAAAAGCGTCCAGTGGTTGTCGGAGTGAGTGGTGAGGTCTATAAAACCCGGGCTTACGTAGAGGTCCGCGGCATCAATAACAAAGTCGGCCTTTTTGTCTTGAAGGTCTCCTATGTCGGATATTTTTTCCTTGGAAATTCCTATGTCGGATTTAAAAGGTTCCCGGCCCGTGCCGTCAAAAACAGTGCCATTTTTTATAATTACGGAATAACTCATCTTATTTTCCCATTAAAGTAATTACCATTCCTATTATAGCAAAAACTATTCCAATAACCCAGAACCTCATGGTTACTTTGTAAGAAGGCCAGTTTTTTGCCTCAAAGTGATGATGAATCGGCGCCGCCAAAAAAACTTTCTTTTTGAAAAATCTTTTTGAAAAAAGCTGAACAATATCGGAACCGGAAGCAAGAACCAAAGGCAGGGCAATAATCGGCAAAACCAGAACGGAGTTGGTAAGAAAAGCGACGACCGTTAAAGTCGTGGTAAGTCCCAGAACACCCGTCTCTCCCATGTAAAAGCGCGCCGGCGGAATGTTGAACCACAAAAAAGCCAAAATAGCTCCGGTGAGAACCGCGCAAAATGCCGCCAGGTCTATTTGGTTCTGAAAAAAAGCTATTCCTGAGTAAGCGGCAAATATCGAAGCGAAAATGCCTCCCGAAAGTCCGTCCAGGCCGTCTATTACTCCCCCGCTGAAAGTAGCGAGCATTACAATTATAAAAAACGGAACAAAAAGCCATCCAATATTAAAATCACCCCAAAACGGGACAACAATACTTGTTACTTCCAGCTTGTAGTAAAACCACAGGGCACCCGCAAGGCCTATGAGAACAACGAGAATTATTCTTTTGGTAAGGCTGAGGCCTCCGGCTATGTATCCTCCGTTGCCTCGAACCTGAAGAACGTCATCGACAAGACCCATCAAGGAAGCAGCAACCAAGGTAAAAAGCGGCAGCCATGTTTGAGAGCGGCTTAGAAAGTTGAGCTTGTTTGTAAACTCGCTCGGAAATAGCACGGAAAGCGCCCAAAGAATAAAAACAATAAGACCAACACTTAGCCACACAATTATGCCTCCCATCCTGGGCGTGCCAACCTGTTTTTCTTTGTGGAGGCTGTTCACAACCGTGGCTTCTTCTCCGCTGATAGCTTTTATGGCACCCTGTTTTTTCCAAGCTTTGTATTTGTAGAGATAATGAGCCAGTGCCGGAGTTATTAAAATGCCGACAAAAAAGCCGACGCCTGACAATCCAAAAACTTTAAGAATATTTAATCCCATTACCCTTTATAGTACATTAAAAAACAAGCTTTGTAAAAACCTACTTCTTGGCTTTTTTACCGCGCTTGTTTTTTCGCGAAGCCAGCATCTCTCTTTTTTTTGCCAGCCGTTTTTTTGTTTTCTTTGAGCGGGAAGTTCTTTTTTTTCCCACCCCTGTTGCTCTTTTTGCCATATTAAATATATTTACACGGATTATTGAGAAATTTCAACCAGCCTGTCGCCGGCAATTTTGAAATATTTTGAAACTCCTACAGAAGGAGAAGCTGTCATCGGTTCGTCCGCCCGCCTGTCTGCATAATTTACGATTATTTCTCCATTGCGGAATTCGGTTGTTTGCGGAGCAATGCGATCGCCGATAAAAATAGCGTTTGTTCCCTTGTATCCCTCTTCCGTTTTGAGGGCGGCGGCAACGTAAAAAAATGTACCGCTTCCTCCTCCGTCTTGGGTAAGCAAAAAGGCCGTGTCCTTTGTACCGTCGTCGTTGAAGTCTCCTTCGGCTTCATTGCCGAAATATCGCGTGATAAGTTTTGAAGCCGAGCCCGGAGCTATCTCTTCTTCGGCCATGCCGTTGGAGAGGACAACCTCTTTCCCGTCAATTATGTAGGATGCGTTTTGCGGATCTGCGGCAAGCGAAAGCTCCCCTGTGTTCAGTTTTATTATGTTGTAAAAAACAAAAGCCAGCGACGCAATGACAACCACTGCTGCGGCAATAAGTATTAAAGTTTGTTTTTTATTCATAGGGCTTTATTGTACCACTTTGGGCAAGTTTTAGCCACTAAGAATTTTATTATTCTTCTTTGTCTTCAAGAAGCTTCATGTCCTGGTTGCAGCATACCAAAGTGCCACCGCCGACTTTGGTGACGACAACTTCGTTTCCGCAAACCACGCACTGGTACTTCTCGCCTTCTTTTTCCACAGCCATATCTATTTATTTTGCTTCAAACTCGGCGTTTTTTCAAGTTTTTGACAAAAAAATAACGGATTGCTATAAATTAGAAAAGCTTGAAAACAAAAAAAATCGGCTTATAGAGAAGCAAGGGAGGAAAAAATGACCGAATTTAAAATAGAGCAAATAAAAAAACGAAAGTGTAAAAAACGGATAATACAAAAAGGATACGCCGGAAAAACTCTGAATATTGATCTTTCCCGGTCCGAAATAACAATAAAGAAAGTTACACCAAAGATAAAGAAAATATTCACCGGCGGTAAAGGCTATGACCTTTGGCATCTTTGGGAAAATATTAAAAACGTGCGGTCTGAAGGAGGCACCGTAAAATGGAATGACCCGGAAAATACCATATGCTACGCGTCGGGTCCTCTGGGCGGCACGCCCGGTTATCCCGGCTCAGGGAAAAGCATCTTCACGGCCATATCGCCGTTGACCGGTTCTGTCGTGGACTCCAATGTCGGCGGATTTATAGGGCCTTACACAAAGTTTTCCGGCTTCGATGCGGTTTCCGTGAAGGGAAAGTCTGAAGACGATGTTGTTATTTTAATCGACGGTGTAGAAGGCTCGGTAAAACTTTTCAAAACTTCCGGTCTTCCCGACGATTCATACAAGCTGTCCGGCATTCTTACCGATTATTTTGGAGAAGGAAAACCCCACAATATCTCTGTAGTATCCACGGGGCCGGGCGCCAGATTTACGCGCATGGGCTGTCTAAATGTTTCTTTTTACTATCCGAAGCGCAAAAGGCTGAAATTGAAACAGGCCGGAAGAGGCGGCATCGGCACGGTATTTGCCGACAAAGGGATAAAAGCCGTTGTTGCCCGCTGTAACTTGGTAAAAATTTCAACCAACAACCCGGCCGACCCGAAAGCTTTAAAAAAAGTGATTAAGGAATACAACCTGGAAATTGAAGAACTGGACGAAAAACAAAATCAAATGTCCAAAGTCGGCACCACTCACCTTGTTCCCATTATGAACGAGTACGATCTTTTGCCGGTGAAAAATTTTCAATTTGGCAGCCATGAAGATGCAGAAAAGATAGGACCGGAAGCTTACCGGTGCAAATTTGACGAAGGTTCCGGCAGCTGTTGGGTAGGCTGTAAGCTGGCCTGTGCTCACTGCATTGAAAACTTTACACTGACCTCCGGGCCATATTTTAGTCAAAAAGTTTCCGTAGACGGACCGGAGTATGAAACAATTGCCGGTACCGGCTCCAATCTTGGCATCTTTGACCCGAATTTTGTGGCAGAAATGAATTTTTATTGTGACACCTACGGCCTGGATACGATATCCGTGGGTGTAAGCATAGGGTTTGCCATGGAGTGCTTTGAAAGGAGTATTATAGACAAAGGCATCACCGGCATGGATCTTTCGTTCGGCAACAAAGCAAGCGCCCTTAGACTTCTTCACCAAATGGCCGAAGGCTGGGGTTTTGGGATGCTGGCGGGTCAGGGAGTGCGCCGGATGAAAAATGTGTTTGCTTCGGTTTACGGCGCTGACATAAATTTTTTAAACGATATCGGTATGGAAGCCAAGGGGCTCGAATTTTCCATGTATATCACCAAAGAGTCGTTGGCTCAGCAGGGCGGATACGGACTGGCTCTCAAGGGTCCGCAACACGATGAAGCCTGGCTTATTTTCGAAGACATGGTAAGGCACAACCTTCTCACGTTTGCGGACAAGGCCGAGGCTTTGGCTTGGTTCCCTTACTGGCGGACATGGTTCGGGCTTATGGGGCTTTGCAAGCTTCCCTGGAACGATGTTGACCCGGCGGGGAATGACCTTAATCCGCAAAAACCTCTTACCCTTGAAAATGCCCGGGCAAAGATGCCGAAACACGTTGCATGGTATGCGGACTACTTCAATGCGATAACTGGGATGAATATAAAAGCAAAAGAGCTGCTGCTTATGAGTGAGCGTGTGTACAATTTTCAGCGCATTCTTGCGTTGAAGCTTGGGTATGGATACAGAAAACACGACTCTATCCCCTATCGCGCCATGGGTCCGGTTACGGAAGAGGAGTATTTGTCACGGGAAAACATGTACAACGAACAGCTGGCGGAAATTTATTTTCCGGCTATCTACTATTTAAGCACGGAAGAAAAAATTGCTATGCTGCGGAAGCACAAGGAAGCCGAATACGAGAAACTGAAAGACGCTGTTTACGAAAGGCGCGGATGGACCCCGGATGGCATTCCCACCGTTGCCACGGTGAAGCGCTTGGGGATTGATTTTCCCGAGGTCTTGGACCTCCTCAAACAACACAAAGTTGAATGCTAAAAACAAAAACCCGCACCGTAAGGTGCGGGTTTTTTATTCTCTTTTCCATTTTTTCGCTTCAAGTTCGCGTATCTCTTTTTCATTGAATCCCAAATGATGGCCCACTTCGTGCCAAACTACTTGAAAAACGAGCTTCCTCAATTTATCTCTGTCGCCTCCGCTGAGCCGCTCGAGCGGTTTTTGAAAAATGGTAATTTTGTCGGGCATCACTCCAAAGTACCCATAAGTCCGTTTTGTCTTCGGGATGCCTTCATAAAGGCCCAAAAGCGTTTCGTTTCTTTTTATCACGGACTCTCCCTTTTTTTTGGGGCGGGCCTCGTCTTCAACCAAAAAGACCACGTTGTTCATTACGCCCTTGTGTTTTTCCGCTAGAGCGTCAACCGCTTCGCGGACAAATTCTTCAATTTCCATAGAATTTTTTTCTTTAGCCAAGCTTCACTGCCGTGCCGTACGCAAGCATTTCTGAAGCCCCCGTCATTACCATTGAGGTTGTAAAGCGCACGTTGATAACGGCGTCGGCTTTCATGTCCAGGGCCTCATTTACCATTCTGTTGTACGCCTCGTCTCTTGCGTTCATTGTCATTTCCGTATAAGTTTTTACTTCCCCGCCGACTATGCTTTTTAGCCCCGCACCAATGTCTCTTCCTATGTTTCTCGCTCTCACTGTGCTTCCTTTTACAACTCCGAGAATTTCGGTGATATTTTTTCCGGGAATTTCATTCCCGGTTGTAATAATTATATTTTCCATTTTATTTTTTGCTTATTTTTAATCCTTGCGACTTTTAATTTCTTCAATATCGTCTTCTTTTTTATTGAAAAAAATAAAGACCCCAATAATAACAACAGGGATCCCGTAAATTAATATCCAGTGTTCTTTGAAAATGCCAAGCCAGGTTAAAAACAGCCCTCCAATGATAGCGACGATTCCCGTTATTGTTCTGCTTACTTTGTTCATAACTATATTTTGCGTTAAAAACGACCCCAAATCAAGGCAAATCGGCTAGCATTTCCAAAGCTTTTTCTTTGTCTTTCTCCCGTACCATGAGCTTTGCTCCGCCCGTGGCCCAGCCAAGAGCCGGGTTCATGCCGCCGTAATCATCGGCCGTTACCATGGCTTTTATGCCCTCCGTTTCAAGAAGATTTTTGGCCAGCTCGGCCTCTTCCCTTTGGGAAAAATTTTTTACCAAAACCAATTTTTCCATAAATTTATTTTGTTGGCTTGTTTTAATGAGGGAAAACAATCTCAGCCAAGCACCAAAGCAGCACGAGAAAACCGGCTATTGTAGATAAAAATACAAAAATGGAATAATCTTTTTTCTTTGTAATACCGGCAAGGCCGACAAAAAAAGCCGCGATTCCGCAAATAAATCCGGTCAGCATCGGCAACGCAATACCCGGCCTGGCAACAACATCACGCAGTATCGTTTCCCCGGCCGGAATAGATTTGTAAAAGTCCACAAACGACATTCCGGCATAAAAAAGCACCGGCACCGCGATAATTAATGCGACCGACCACTTCCCAAGAATACTTTTTGGTAAAAAACGAATCTTTTCCATAAATTTATTCTACCATAAAAAGCCCGGCTTTGAAGAAAAGAAAACCGGGCTTTGAAATAAAACTTACGCCAACTCTAAAGAAAAAGAATCAAACCAATAGCTGTTGTACACCAGCGCGCCGCATATCTTCGGCAAACTTTTTGCATCCGGATTTAGCTTAATACGAACTCTATCCGACACAACAAGTCCGTTAAAAATACCGCTGGTAGACCTCAAAATCAACTGATAAGATTTATCGGGATTGCGCAGTACCATAAAATGGCTTCCGTCAGTTTCTCGAAAGATTCTTGCCACATACCACAATCCTTCCGTAAATTTTTCCCACTTCAGCATCAATGACCCAATTTCAACAGGTAAATCATGAAAATGCTTCATTTTTTCTCCTCCTTTTTCAAAAATTCTTACAACGATAAGAAAAAAACGGCTATCGTCGCAAATATTGTGCCTATAATCTTATTCGTGCTGAACGGTTCTTTCAATATGAAATAAGATAGCACGGCAACAAAAGGAAGGTAGCAGGCTGCCTGGAGCGGGATAAAGACAGAAACGTCCTTTCTCCCCAAAAGAAGAATAAAAGCAACTGTCGCCAACCCCCAACAAATTCCATAGAGATATCCTTTCAGATTAAAGCCGGAAAACACTGATGCAGAGTTGTTCCCGAAACCTGTAAAAAACAGCAAAACAATCACAGTAATTGTCCAAACGGTAAGAGTACCGAGCCCCTCGTTCATATATACAAAAAAGCCGGCAACTCCCTCATTGCAGGCAATCTTCCCCAAAATACAGCCAACGGATAAAAATACGACATATGCAATAAAAAGAGACAAATTCACCAAGCTCATTCTTTCCTCCTTTTTTATTTTTCAAGCTTTCTTTTCAACAAAAAGTAGCACGCAGTGTGCTGCCCGTCAATGTATTTGAAGCTCGTTAATTTCCGGCCAAAATTTCCAGGGCTCTTTCTTTGTCCTTTTCTCTCACCATGAGCTTTGCTCCGCCCGTGGCCCAGCCAAGAGCCGGGTTCATGCCGCCGTAATCATCGGCCGTTACCATGGCTTTTATGCCCTCCGTTTCAAGAAGATTTTTGGCCAGCTCGGCCTCTTCCCTTTGGGAAAAATTTTTTACCAAAACCAATTTTTCCATAAATTTATTTTGTTGGCTTGTTTTAATGAGGGAAAACAATCTCAGCCAAGCACCAAAGCAGCACGAGAAAACCGGCTATTGTAGATAAAAATACAAAAATGGAATAATCTTTTTTCTTTGTAATACCGGCAAGGCCGACAAAAAAAGCCGCGATTCCGCAAATAAATCCGGTCAGCATCGGCAACGCAATACCCGGCCTGGCAACAACATCACGCAGTATCGTTTCCCCGGCCGGAATAGATTTGTAAAAGTCCACAAACGACATTCCGGCATAAAAAAGCACCGGCACCGCGATAATTAATGCGACCGACCACTTCCCAAGAATACTTTTTGGTAAAAAACGAATCTTTTCCATAAATTTATTCTACCATAAAAAGCCCGGCTTTGAAGAAAAGAAAACCGGGCTTTGAAATAAAACTTACGCCAACTCTAAAGAAAAAGAATCAAACCAATAGCTGTTGTACACCAGCGCGCCGCATATCTTCGGCAAACTTTTTGCATCCGGATTTAGCTTAATACGAACTCTATCCGACACAACAAGTCCGTTAAAAATACCGCTGGTAGACCTCAAAATCAACTGATAAGATTTATCGGGATTGCGCAGTACCATAAAATGGCTTCCGTCAGTTTCTCGAAAGATTCTTGCCACATACCACAATCCTTCCGTAAATTTTTCCCACTTCAGCATCAATGACCCAATTTCAACAGGTAAATCATGAAAATGCTTCATTTTTTCTCCTCCTTTTTCAAAAATTCTTACAACGATAAGAAAAAAACGGCTATCGTCGCAAATATTGTGCCTATAATCTTATTCGTGCTGAACGGTTCTTTCAATATGAAATAAGATAGCACGGCAACAAAAGGAAGGTAGCAGGCTGCCTGGAGCGGGATAAAGACAGAAACGTCCTTTCTCCCCAAAAGAAGAATAAAAGCAACTGTCGCCAACCCCCAACAAATTCCATAGAGATATCCTTTCAGATTAAAGCCGGAAAACACTGATGCAGAGTTGTTCCCGAAACCTGTAAAAAACAGCAAAACAATCACAGTAATTGTCCAAACGGTAAGAGTACCGAGCCCCTCGTTCATATATACAAAAAAGCCGGCAACTCCCTCATTGCAGGCAATCTTCCCCAAAATACAGCCAACGGATAAAAATACGACATATGCAATAAAAAGAGACAAATTCACCAAGCTCATTCTTTCCTCCTTTTTTATTTTCAAGCTTTCTTTTCAGTAAAAAGTAGCACGTACATACCATGTAGTCAACAAAAACCCGCCTTATTCAAGGCGAGAAATATAGTACGTGCCGTAGTCTAGACTATTTCACCCACGCCAAAATTTACTTTGAGTGAACTCCATCGAACTGTTTTTTAATTTTCCAATATTTCCACTTTCTCCACCTCGGCATGTGCCGGGCCTCCGGCCCGGCACCATTCAATAAGCTGGTTCAGTCCCTCTTCCCTGCCCTCGGCAACAATTTCCACCGTGCCGTCGGGCATGTTTTCAGCCACGCAGGATAAAAGGCCCAGCTCCCGGGCCTTTCTTCGCGCGGAGTCGCGGAAAAACACCCCCTGCACCCTGCCGTAAATTTTCAGCCTAACTTTTTTTCCCATAAATTTTTTTCCAAAAATTACAATATTCTTACATTCTCAAGAATGTTGGAATATTGTAATAAACTTTGTAAATTGTTTGCCGTAGGGCGACAAGGAATGTTCAACTTGCCTGCCCCGGTACTTTTTGTTCAAAAGGCCCGCCTGAACAAGACGCCGGGTGTGTTCCGAAATGGTTTTAATGTTGCAGTCCAGCTCGTTGGCGATTTGGTCCACGGTAATTCCCTCCATTTTGGAAACCAGGACCAAAATATCAATTCGCCGGTGATTGGCAATGCCTTTGAAATGCCGCTCCATTTGCTTTGCCGTTTTCTTTGGTTTTGTCATGGTTTTTCCACTCTACCACAAATCACAAAACATTCCAACATTCTTGAGAATGTTGGAATGTTGTAAATAGTTTAGACTATTTCACCCGCGCCAAAATTTATTTTGAACCGCACCAAAAGATTTATTTTTTCTTCGGGATGAAATAAACGAACCACACAAACCAAACAACCCAAAGAGCCTCCGTCCAGTCACCGTTGATAAGACCGATTATTCCTTTTATTCCAAAAATACCCAAAAATCCCAGTGTCCAATTTTTTCTCATAAATTTATTCTACCATTTATTCTGAGTATACCGAAAGACAAAAAACCGCCTTATTCAAGGCGGGGTTTTGTTACGTAGCATGTTACGTAGCACGTTGCGCAAAAACATTCCAACATTCTCAAGAATGTTGGAATATTGTAAATAGTTTAGACTATTTCACCCGCGCCAAAATTTATTTTGAACCGCACCA
>CAZWRF010000009.1:0-22484 GCA_964636095.1 uncultured Candidatus Saccharibacteria bacterium
GCCGAAATCAAAGCCAAAGCCGAAATCAAAGCCAAAGCCGAAATCAAAGCCAAAGATTAAGTCCAAGTCGATTGCGAGAAAAACCAGGGCAAAAACAAGGACCCCAAAATCCGTGTTTTTCAGTAAAAGCGAGGAAAATCCTATTATTTCTCCAAATTCCAGAAACGGGTGGGAATCGTGGCAAACTTTTAATCCGGCGGTAATTTTACTTAAAGACAAAATCCATTTTATGTACAGGGCCATCGGCCAAGATGGTCTTTCACGCTTGGGATACGCGTCTTCGTCGGACGGCCTTAAGATAGACGAGAGGCATCCAAGCCCCGCTTACGAGCACAGCATTTCGCGTCGAACCATAAGTCCGGTTTCTTGCGCTTCCGGCGGCAGCTGGGGAGGGTGCGAAGACCCCCGCGTTGTTCGCGTGGACAGCGAAGATATTTTGTATATGACATACACGGCTTGCGACGGCGGGCTGAGAGTTGCTATGACATGCATTAAAGTTGAAGATTTTTTGAAAAAGAAATGGAAGTGGAAAGATCCGGTACTTATTTCTCCTCCGGGCGAAGTTCACAAAAACTGGGTTATTTTTCCGGAAAAAATAAAAGGGAAGTATGCTATTCTTCACAGCGTTAGTCCGAAAATATCGGTGGCTTATGTTGACGAGCTGAATTTTGACGGCACGCGCTATGTCGAAAGTCATTATGGCGATGACAAGTCCAGAAAGAATTGCTGGGACAGCTGGGTGAGGGGTTCCGGGCCCCCGCCGATAAAAACGGATGAGGGCTGGCTTCTGCTTTATCATGCCATGGACCACACGGACCCCGGAAAGTATAAAGTTGGAGCCATGCTTTTGGATATTAATGATCCGGCTAAAGTGCTGTTTCGTTCAAAAGCTCCTGTTTTGGAGCCGGATAAAAACTATGAAAACAACGGATTCAAGCCGGGAGTTGTGTATGCTACCGGCGCTGTGGTGAAAAACGGTGAACTTCTTGTTTATTATGGGGGAGCCGACAGCTGGGTTTGCGTCGCTCGCACTAATCTTCAAGATTTTCTTAGAGAATTAAAGAAAGGCGGCATGCCAAAAGTTAAAGCGGATACCAAAGTTAAAATAAATAAAGCCAAGAAGAATAAATGATTCTGGTAAAGAGGTATAAAAGAAACCCGGTTCTTCAGCCGAATAAAAGGCAATCTTGGGAAGCCGAGGCCGCGTTTAACGGTTGTCCGGTGAAAAAAGACGGGAAAACCTATTTATTTTACCGTGCTCTTTCCCTGCCTCATTATCATGCGGGAGCCAACATAAAAATGCAGGTTTCCGATATTGGGCGAGCCGAAAGTACTGATGGTCTGGATTTTCACAAACATCGCCGCTTTATAGTTCCCGAGTTTCCGTGGGAGCGTTTTGGTTGTGAGGACCCAAGGATTACGAAGCTTGGCGGCAAATACTACATTTTTTATACCGCTCTTTCAAATTATCCCTTTACTCCGGAGGGAATAAAAGTCGGCGTAGCCATTTCTCGAGACCTTCAAACAATAGATGAAAAGCACCTGGTAACTCCTTTCAACGCCAAGGCAATGGCTCTTTTCCCTGAAAAAATAAACGGGAAAATGTACGCCCTTCTTACGGCGAATACCGACCTTCCGCCCTCAAAGATAGCATTAGCGTCTTTCAAGTCCGAAAAGGAAATTTGGTCGGAAAAATACTGGGACAAATGGTACAGCCAATTGGACAAGCACATCCTCAATTTTCAGAGAAATCCGGATGACCAGGTTGAACTGGGCGCCCCGCCCATAAAAACAAAGCATGGCTGGCTGATCGTTTATTCTTACATACGAAATTACTATTCGCCGGAAAGGCTTTTTGGCATTGAAGCGGTTCTCTTGGACCTCAAAAATCCAAAAAAGATAATTTCCCGCACCCTCGCCCCTATAATGGTTCCCGAGGAAGCGTATGAACTTTACGGAGTTGTCCCCAGGGTCATATTTCCGTCGGGTGTTTTGCTGGAAAAAGATGAGCTTAGCATTTATTATGGCGCGGCCGATACCACCTGCTGTGTTGCTTTCGTGGGACTCAAAAGCCTTATTCGCACCATGGGCGCTACCAGGCAAACTCGTCTTAGGCTGGAACGTCCTTCTAAAAATCCAATTATAAAGCCGGTATCCAGGCATTCGTGGGAAGCGAAAGCTACTTTTAATCCGGCTGCTTTTTACGAAGGAGGCAAAGTTCACATTATTTATAGGGCCATGTCCGATGACAATACCTCTGTTTTGGGGTATGCCACAAGCAAAGACGGCATCCATATAGAAAACAGGGAGAAAGAGCCCATTTACGTGCCCAGAGAGCCCTTTGAGCAGAAACTGGTGCCCAATGGCAACTCCGGCTGTGAAGATCCCCGAGTTACTAAAATAGGCGACACTCTTTATATGTGCTATACCGCTTTTGACGGAAGGCACCCCCCAAGGATTGCCATTACTTCAATAAGCTTAAATAAATTTTTGAAAAAAGAATGGGATTGGGCCAAGCCGGTTATTGTTTCTCCACCGGATTTTGACGACAAAGACGCCTGCATTTTTCCCGAAAAAGTTGACGGCAAGTATCTTATTTTTCACAGAATAGGAAGTGATGTAGATACGGCCCTGGTACCCGATCTTAATTTTAAAGACAACCAATGGCTTGAAGAAAGAAGATGGTTTGGCGCCAGAGAAGGCTCATGGGACAGCGAGAAGGTTGGAATTGCCGCTCCTCCCGTTAAAACTTCAAAGGGCTGGATTCTTTTATATCATGGAGTTTCAAAAGAAGATTCTGTTTATCGCGTAGGCGCGCTGCTTTTAAGTCTCAAGGACCCCACAGAAATAATAGGAAGAACGGATTATCCCATCTTGGTACCCAAGATGAAATACGAAAAAAAGGGACAAGTTTCCAACGTGGTTTTTCCGTGCGGAAACGTCCTTATAAAAAACAAGCTATTTGTATACTACGGCGGCGCGGACAGCGTTGTAGAAGTTGCTACCGTTGATATAAATAAAGTTCTAAAAATCCTTCAAGGATAGGCCAATTAAAAGGTTTCCCAGCGAGTCCTTTCCACAAGCTTGCTTCCCGATGACGAGCAGGAGTTTTTTCCGGCCGACTCCATGTAATATCTGCAGATGCTTGAAGGTACTCCCGCGGTATATATGGTTTCAGGTGTTACGTCTATGGTTATGGAGGTGCAAGAGCCGTTGGAAAAATCGTCCATTATAAATGGTCCGTATGTAACGGCCACACAATCGGCTCCGCCTTCATTGTCTCCTCCCACCGTAAAAGTATCTCCCGGCTGGCAAGTATATGTTCCTTGGGGGCTTCTGGGGTCCATTACTCTGAAATTTTCCTGGAAAAATTTTATACATTCCGCTCCGGAGTCTGCGGCATAAAATGCCTTAAGAGACTCTCCTTCATCCTGAGAAATTTGCGTCTCTTTTATTATTGAGTTCACTCCTATGCCTACGATAATCGCGATGACGCTTACTATTATTACCGTATAAAGAAGAGTAAACCCTTTTATTTTTTCTTTTTTTTCTTTAAACATTTTGATTATATTCCCCCCGACCCGCCTGCTTGCGTTACTTCAAGGGTGATTGATGTTGAACCTGACGCGCCTCCTCCGCTGCCGTTTATCGAAAGGCTATAGTTGCCGGGCAATGTGCTGTTTGGCACAAAAACTCTTACATAAGACGTACCGTTTGTGGCTACCGGATTTGGGCTAAAATTACTTCCTGAAATATGCGGGCTTGACGCGGATAAGTTTACCGAACTGTTGAATCCGTTGAGAGGGCTGACTTTTATACTGCAAAGATTGCTTGCGGAGCTTCCTCCTTGTCCGCTGTTTACAGTAACTGAAACCTTTCTATCCACGCATGGAATTAAATTGAAATCAGGAGAAGTGCCGCTGCCGCCTCCGCCGCCTCCGCTGCCTCCGCCACCTCCGCCTCCGCTGCCTTCGGAGTTTTCACTGTCGTCGCAGTAACTGGAACAACCGGGGTCAGCCGAGTAATCTATGAGGCCGTCTCCGTCGTTATCCACGCCGTCGTAGCATTGAAGAGGAGCGAAGTCCACCGCGGTTTCGGAATCATTTGCGCACGAGCTTTCGGTTCCCGAAAAATTAGAATAGCTTTTTATGCAGTAACTGTAAGTTACCCCGGGCGTAATATGGGAACTATAATCTTGCCAATAAAGGCAGCTGGTACCCCACGTGCAGATTGTGGTGTCAGAACCGGTAGTATTTGCCACAAGTGTGTAGGGACCTCCTCCCGTACTTCTGTAAATGTGGTACCGGTCAGCTCCGTCGGCTTTTACCCACCTAAGATAAATTTTGGTATGAACTCCCGGAGGGTTGGCATAGTTGTCATCACAGTAATATCCGGCATATCCGTTGTCAAAAATAGGCGGAGGAAGGGGAGCCATGCAATTTACGGTAATTGAATCCGAGCCGGGCGTGCCGGCGTCATCTTTGGCCGTTACGGTAAGCACGTTGACAGATGATGGCTTCAGATTTATTGATGTTGTTTGCCAATTGTGAATTATTCCCGTTGCCGGAGGTCCTATGGCGCCGGGTCCGGCCAAGGATAAGCTCGGGTTTATTGAGGACATTGTGCCTGTCGCCTGAGTGGCCTCGTTTAACCATGTTATTTCCGTCACACCCCTGTTGTCGGCCGCTTCACCCTGTAGCACAATAGAAGTATTGGAAGTGGTATACGGGTCGCTTGAAGGAATTGTAATAAGCACTTCTGGAGGCTGATTGTCCGCGGGCGGCAGCTGATTCGGGTCCTGGCCAAATCGGGGGGTGAAGGAAGAGGAAATTTCAAAACTTTCCTCGTCTTTCGTTCCCGGCAGAACAGTGCCCTGTATCACAAGATTAATAATGGTTTGTTCATCGGGGTCGTCATTGTTGTTTACATAAAAACGAACTCTTTTTACATCCACTTTGTCCGATGTGAACGGCTGGTAGCACTCAGGCATGAGACTTCCGCCCCATGAACCCCCGATGACAGAGCAGGGGCCGTGTGTTTTTTGCTCCCCTTTCATTATTATGCCGTTTCCGGTAACCGGGTCCGTGGTAAGGTAATAGTGTATTCTTCTTATGGGCACATCGGGCCTTACTTTGGCGGCAAAAACTATTTGCTGACCGGGGCTTTTAAGGTCGCAGCCGTTTTTGCAGGCATCATGTTCGCCGTATTCATTTACAAAAGCTGAGCCGTAAATAATCTCCTGACCCATAAGGTCAAGCGAGAAACGAAGTTCGTTCAGCACTTCTTGGGAATTTTGAAGTTTTTTCTGTGCCGAGCTGAGGCTTAGAAAAGCGCCCGTCGTTAAAAGTACGATGATGGAAAATATCCCCACCGCTATTATCATTTCTATTAATGTAAATCCTTGTTTTTTCATATTTTTATGGCAAGCCGAAAACAACTTCTTCAATTATTAATTGTTTTGTAATGCCTCTGTCCAGCCAAGAGACAGTGCTTTTGATACGTATATTTTCTGTGCCCAAGCTTGTCACTTCAACTTTTCTGTCAAAATGCGCGGACGTATCGTTTCCGGAACAAGAATAAGAATAAAGTCCTTCATAAGGAGTGTTTTTCAGCAAACAAAGATAATTGCCGGGAGAGTAATTGGTAAGGCTGTTGTTCGCCTTGAGGTCGTTTCTTTTAGTGGCATCCATCTGCCATGTGCCTATAAGATTGTTTTGCCAGGTGCTCCAGCTGTGGCAGGGGCCCCCGCCCAAGCTGGATAAAACGCAAAGTACGTTGTTTTGCTTTTTGTTTATGATAAGCTCAATTCCTTCTTGGGCTATTTTGGCGGCTTTGTATTTTAATTCAGCTGTTTGGAAACCGCGCTGTCCCAGAAGCGTCAGGCCGACAAAAGAAGCAAGCACTATGACTATTATGCTTACTGCAACCAGTGTTTCTATAATTGTGAATCCTTTCATTTATTGAATTTCAAATTGTCCGGTGCTGTGAAAAATAATTGTTTTTGTAATTTTTTCCGCGGCGTCAGTTACATCTATTTCTATTTTTCCTGCCTGCAGGAGAGGTCCGCCTTCTCCCAAAGTTATCCAAATTGTAGGTTCGGGACGGACAAATTCCATGTAGACCTCCGACTCAGTTTCGTTTAGGGCGGGTATCGCAGATGTAACCGGAGGCGCGGCGGGAAACGCCGGCGATGTTGCCCTTATTTCTTTTATTTTTGTGGCATAAGGCAAAACAACGTCTTCTACAAAATCGCCGCCCGTACAGGTATCCACCGACGGGTCATTCCAGAATGAATCGTGCTCGTTTATTATGGGCGGGTCAACGTCCGTTGGGACATCCACGTCGTTTATTATACAGTCAGCGTAAACGGTTATTTCGTTGGGTGTCGCCATGTTAAACTCAACTCCGTAGCTGGGAAAATTATTCCCATTAAACTCCTTTACGGATATTGAATCGTGCCGGGCTTTTTTCATGGTGTCATAAATGGTGTTTGCCGCTGCTGTTACTTTTGCATTGGCACCCAAAACTCCTGTACTGGCGAGCACAACAGAAGAGATAAGGGCGATAATGCCGATAACCACTAAAAGCTCTACTAAAGTAAGCCCTCGTTTAAAATTCATCTTAGTTTAATAATACTTTTTTTTCGGTAATTTGACAATTTATTTAGCTGGGGATATACTTTTTGGAGTCGATATATAAAAAAGTATTAGTTTAAAAATTTAAATGGACGAAGAAAATACGGGTGGAAATTTTTCCAGCAGGCCGAAAGTTCAGGGCCAGTGGAAGTGTGCCGGATGTGGAACGGAAATTACCGAATTGCCGTTTCAGCCGAGGGATGGCCAGGAGGTTTACTGCCGGGAATGCTACTCATCAAAAAGGCCCAAAAGAACCTTTGGGCCGAGGCCTATGGTTCATGGCGAATGGGAGTGCTCGGTTTGTAAAAAAACCATTACCGAATTGCCGTTTCAGCCCTCCGGCGACAGGCCAATCTTTTGCAGAGATTGTTACCGCACGCAAAGGACCGGCGAGTAAATTTCTACAAATAACACATAAAACCAAAACCTCTCCTCGCAAAGCGGAGGGGTTTTGGTTTTCGGCCTTTTTGTGTTAACATAATTCGTAATGGCCGCTAAATTATTTGACCCGCAGTCAAATGAACCATTTAAGTTGAGTCGTTCAAAAGTGGATATGTTTATTAATTGTCCGCGCTGTTTTTATTTGGATAGGCGCTTGGGTATAGGTAGACCGGGCGGTTTCCCCTTTACTCTGAACAATGCGGTGGATTTTCTTTTGAAGAAAGAATTTGATATCCACAGGTCAAAAAAACAGGCTCACCCTTTAATGGAAAAATATGGCATTGATGCCGTACCCTATAACCACGAAAGAATGGACGACTGGCGTCACAATTTTTCCGGCGTGCAGTTTATTCACAAGCCGACCAATTTTTTGCTTTTTGGCGCGGTGGATGACATTTGGAAAGGCGCAAACGGAAAGTTGATGGTTGTAGACTACAAAGCAACAAGTATAAATAAAGATGTTACTTTGGACGACGAGTGGAAAATTGTATATAAAAGACAAATGGAGTTTTATCAGTGGCTTTTAAGACAAAATGGTTTTGATGTGTCCGATACGGGCTACTTCGTGTATGTTAACGGCAAAACGGACAAAGAAGCCTTTGACGCCAGGCTTGAATTTGACGTAAGGATACTTCCTTATTCCGGGAATGACTCTTGGGTTGAAAACGCCATAACGGACGCCCACAAAACATTAATGTCCGATAGCGTCCCCGATGCTTCTCCCAATTGTGAATATTGCAATTATGGCAAAAAGATTGCCGACCTTGGTGTTAATTAATTAAAAAACATGATTTCCGAATTTTTAAATATGCCATTTTGGCAAAACGCATACTTTGGTAATTCACTAGGTGAATATGCGCTGGCGTTAGCTGCTTTCGTAGTTTTGTTTGTTGTTTTTGCCGTTTTTCAAAAGATTATTTTGAGCCGATTGAAAAAGATGGCAGAAAAAACAAGAAATGATATTGACGACGAATTTTTAAAAATAGTGAAAACCATAAAGCCTCCCTTTTATTCTTTTCTGGCATTTTATCTGGCGCTTGGTTTTTTGATTCTCAATCCATTTTTGAGAAGCGTAATAAACGGCGTTCTTATCGTTTGGTTTATTTATCAAGTCATTGCCGCTTTGCAGATTCTAATAAATTACACGGCGAAAAAAAGATTCGCCGAAGGGGATACTCAGGCGCACACGGCTGTTAGCGCGGTAAGCGTTATTTTGAAAGTTGTCCTGTGGACAATTGCCCTTCTTTTGGTTCTTTCGAATATGGGGGTAAATATTACATCGCTTATCGCGGGCCTCGGCATAGGAGGCATTGCGGTGGCGATGGCTCTCAACAATATTCTTAAAGACCTTTTCGATTCTTTCGCCATTTATTTTGACAAGCCGTTTCTAGTCGGAGATTTTATCGTTGCCGGCGACGCAACCGGAGTTGTGGAAAAAATAGGGCTGAAAACTACTCGCATCAAGGCGCTTCAAGGAGAGGAGATCGTTATGCCCAACAGTAAATTGGGCTCATCAAAAATTCAAAATTTCAGAAAGATGAAAGAAAGGAGAGTTTCTTTCTCTCTGGGGGTAACTTACGAAACTTCTTCGGACAAGCTGAAAAAAATCCCCGGAATAATTAAAAAAATCATAGAATCAAAAAAACAGGCACGGTTTGACAGGACCCACTTTACGAAATACGCCGACTTTGCTCTTGTTTTTGATATAGTATTTTTCGTGGAATCTCCAGATTTCGTGGATTATATGAACATAAATCAGGCCATAAATCTGGAAATAAAAGAGGCGTTTGAAAAAGAGGGGATAAGTATGGCGTATCCCACGCAAACTTTGTATATAGAAAAAAGGGGATGATTATTTTATAATTAAATCTGTTATGTGGCAAAACAAACTTAATGGTATTTTGGGCTTGTGGCTTGTAGCATTGGCTTTTATACATTTTTCCGTTTCCATGAGGAGCGTGCTTTTGACGGTTACGGGGCTTGTAATATTTACGGTGTCTTTTTTGGGAAAATTTATCATAAAGCCGGCAGAAGTCATTAAAACGGACCAAAACTAATGCCTTTTTTTAAAAAATACAAGTTTGCCTTTTTGGCGGTTTTTGCTTTTCTTTTTTTGGGCCTCTTTATCTACAGCGGTCTGTTTTTTTCTTTTTTAAAGTCGGCATACGTAGCTTCACCCGCTGACTATCTGAAGGACCAGCCAAAAGACACGGAAGTGCTGGGAGCCTCCGAGCCCGTAAAGCCGCTTCCGCCGGCGCACATAAAAACCCCTCAAGCCGTGAAGGCCGTGTACATGACAAGCTGCGTGGCGGCAACTCCCAGCTGGAGAGAAGACATGGCTAAGATGATAGAGGAAACGGAGCTCAACGCCGTGGTTGTAGACATAAAAGATTACACAGGCACCATTTCCTTCAAAAGCGACAATCCTTACCTTGCCGACAATGGGGGCGGGGGGTGTGTGGTAAAAGATATGAAAGAATTTGTTCAAAGCTTGCACGAAAAGGGCATTTACGTTATTGGGCGAATCACCGTTTTTCAAGATCCTTTTTATGCCAAGAAAAGGCCCGATCTGGCGGTTAAAAAAGCCAGCGATACAAGTGTGGTGTGGAAGGATTACAAGGGCGAAAGCTTTATTGAGGCGGGGGCGGTTGATTTTTGGCAGTATATAGCCGAGCTCGCGAAAGTATCTTACGCAGACATCGGGTTCGACGAACTCAACTTTGACTACATCCGATTTCCTTCCGACGGCAACATGAAAGATATTTATTTCCCCTTCAGCGAGGCACAGATTGAAAAAGACCCGGACTTTGGAAAGGCAAAAGTTTTGAGGGAATTTTTCACTTATCTTTATACCGAACTTGAAGACACGGGAGCAGTTCTCTCGGCAGACCTTTTCGGCATGACAATGACCAACTCGGACGATTTGAATATTGGTCAGGTTCTTGAATATGCCGAGCCGTTTTTTGATTACATTTGTCCCATGGTTTATCCTTCTCACTATCCCAAAGGATTTCACGGATACACGAATGTAAACGCGCATCCTTACGACATTGTAAAGTTTTCCCTGGATGAAGGAGTGAGGCGGCTTGAGGAAGCAAGCTCCACACCGGCCAAGTTGCGGCCGTGGATTCAGGACTTTGATTACCCTGTTACTTATACCGCTGATATGGTAATAAAACAAAAGCAGGCAGTTTACGATGCCGGTCTTACGAGTTGGATGATGTGGGACCCGGGCAATACTTACACAAGAGCTGCCCTGGATTCAAAATAAAGTACTTTTACAAAAAAAAGGGGGTGATTTGAATGGGATATGGCTGCAGCCATGGCCACAATCATTTGATTCAAGATCACACAAGGCTTTGCATTGCCTGGATTATAAATGCCGTTGTGATGCCTTTGGAAATATATTATGGCTACAAATCGGGAAGTTTTTCTCTTTTTTCAGACGGAATTCACATGATAAGCCACTTGGGCATATTGAGCTTTGCATGTCTCGTGGAGATAAAGAAAAAGCACGAGTTTTACTCGGTGCTTCTGAACGGTATGTTTCTTTTGCGGCTTGGTATGTACATTTTACTGTGCGGATTTTGGAGAATATTTTCTTCTTCTGAGATTTTGGGCGGTACCATGCTTTTGGTTGCTTCCATCGGCCTTGTCGCTGATGTGGGGCAGACAATTCTTTTGTGGTCGGCAAGATGCAACCACAGCAAAAACATGAAAGGTGCTTTTTGGCATACACTTAGCGACATGTCCGTTTCGGCCATTGTAGTAATAAGTGCGCTTTTTGTTTACTTTTTTAATTTTTACAAAGCGGATGTTATTGCGCTGTTTCTCATTTTCCCGCTTATTTTTTGGTGGGGCGGGGTAGGGCTCCTTGGGGATGCTATAAATATTTTGGAAAAAAAAGAAAAATAAAAGGCGGGATGCTTTTGCAAACCCCGCCTTTTTATGTGCCGTTTTTTATAAAATTATGAAATTCTTTTTTTGTTACTTTAAACTCAATTCCTTTTTTTAGGCTTCTTTCAATTTTATTCAAAAGATTCAATGCAATGGGCAATATTAGCGCCGAGTCAATTTCTTCCACTGTGCTTCTTTCTTCTTTCAGCTCTTCAAATCCCCCCGGATAAATAACAATAGTTAAATCTTCTCGTCCGCAAAACCTCCAATACAAGCCGCAGAAGACGGACAGCGCGTTTCTTTCGGCAATTTCTTTTTTCTTCTGTTTAAAATCGATGACTTTGTCCATATTTTTCTCCTCCGTTTGTTTTTTAATGTACCTTTTCACACGTTACTATACAAAGTAGTAAGTGTCAAGGTTATTATAGTTTTTGTTTTTTGTTAAAATAAAAAATGTATTACTTATTTAATTACGTAATTAATTACTTACAAACATCATGAAAATTGCAATAAATGGTTTGGGAAGGATAGGTCGTATTTTTTTAAGACAGGCAATGGCGGAAAAAGATTTTGAAGTTGTTGCCATAAACGACCTTGGGGACAAGGAAAATCTTCTTTATCTTTTAAAACATGATTCGGTTTACGGCGGATTTGAGCCGTCAAAAGGTGCTTTTGAGAAAATAAAATTTTTACAAGAAAAGGATCCTGGCCAGCTTCCGTGGAAAGATTTGGACGTGGACGTTGTGGTAGAGTCGACGGGTTTTTTCGCCTCATACGAAAAAGCCAAGCCGCACCTTGAGGCCGGAGCCAAAAGGGTGGTTATTTCCGCGCCTGCGCCCGTAGACGATGAAGACGCGAAGACTTTTACCCCGAATGTGAATATGGAGTCGGCTAAAGAATGCAAAATTACTTCAAACGCATCCTGCACCACCAACGCCACCATTCCAGTTGCGGCGGTTCTTATGAAAAACCCGGGTATTAAAAAAGCTGTTTTAAACACAGTTCACGGATACACTTCAACTCAAAGTTTGGTGGATGGTCCGAGCAAGAAAGATGTCCGGAGGGGAAGGGCCGCCGCCATGAACACCATTCCGGCCCACACGGGAGCGGCGATAGCCACGGGTAAGGTAATCCCCGAGCTTATGGGAAAGTTCGATGGCGTGGCAGTGAGAGTGCCTGTGATAGCCGGTTCGCTTATTGATTTTACTTTTATTTCGGAAAGGCCCACAACTTCCGAAGAAATAAACAAAATTTTAAAAGATGCCAGCGAAAGTTCCGAGTGGAAAGGGATTTTGAAGTTTTCAGACGAGCCCCTGGTCTCCAGGGATATTTTAGGCCAGCCATATGGTTCAATTGTAGACCCCGATTTTACCCGCGTGGTGGACGGCGACCTCGTAAAAGTATTTTCTTGGTACGACAACGAGTGGGGATATTGTGCCATGCTTGTAAAGCATGTTAAGTCTCTCAAAGAATTTCTTTGAGAGAGAATTATGAATTAAGAATTATGAAAATATATCTTGCGACAGACCATGCCGGATTTAATCTGAAAGAAACTCTCAAAAAGTGGCTTGTTGACGAAGGATACGAAGTAAAAGATTTCGGTGCTTTTGAGTACAATAAAAAAGATGACTATCCGGACTTTGTTGTCAACGCCGCAAAAGCCGTAGCGAAAGATTCCGGACAAAGCAGGGCGATAATTCTCGGCGGTTCCGGCCAAGGGGAAGCAATGGCCGCCAACAGATTCAAGGGTGTGCGAGCCGCGGTTTTGTATAGCTACAACGAAGAAATCATAAAACTCTCCCGCGAGCACAATTATGCCAACATCCTTTCTCTTGGCGCCAGGTTTTTGAAGGAAGAGGAGGCCAAGAAAGCGGTAAAGCTGTGGCTTGAAACAAGCTTTCCCGGCGACGAGAGACACATCCGGCGCATAAACAAATTTTGATTAAAAAGTTATCCTGGGAAGATGGAGTACAAACCTACAATAGGGCTGGAAATTCACGCCGAACTTAAGACCAAAACAAAGATGTTTTGCGACTCTTTGAATGATCCTCTGGAAAAACATCCCAATGTAAATATTTGCCCGGTGTGCATGGGCCACCCGGGGACTTTGCCCGTTATAAATAAAGAAGCGGTAAAAATGGTTTTGCTTGCGGGATTGGCTCTCGGAGGCAAATCAACGGACTTCACGCAATTTGACCGCAAAAATTATTTTTATCCCGACCTTCCAAAGGGCTACCAAATAAGCCAGTACAAGTTCCCGCTTGTTGAAGGAGGCAGGCTGAATGGCGTGAGGCTTACCCGTATTCACCTGGAAGAGGACACCGGAAGATTGATTCACGAAAAAAATTTCACCTTAGTGGATTTCAACAGAGCGGGAGTACCTCTTATGGAACTTGTAACAGAGCCGGATATTTTATCTGCCGGGGAAGCTCGCGCTTTTGCTCAGGAATTGCGTTTGCTTTTAAGATATCTTGACATATCAGATGCCGATATGGAAAAAGGACAAATGCGCGTGGAAGCCAATATTTCACTCGGAAACTTACTCGGGAACAAAACACCCAAGTTGGGTACGAAAGTGGAAGTGAAAAACCTCAACTCTTTTAGGGCGGTAGAGCAAGCTATAAATTATGAAATTGAAAGGCAGGAAAAAATTTTAGAAGCAGGCAAAAAGGTGGTTCAGGAAACACGTGGGTGGGATGAAAACAAGCAAGAAACTTTTTCTCAGAGGGGGAAAGAGGATGCCCATGACTACAGGTATTTTCCCGAACCGGACTTGCCGGCTTTGAAAATAAAAGAAATAAAAGAATTTGAAAATCTTAGAGAAAATTTACCGGAGCTTCCGTGGGACAAAAGAAAAAGGCTTAAAAAAGAATATGGCTTAAACAATGAGAGCGCGGAGATTTTTGTAAATGATAAAAAGTTCGCCGATTTTTTTGAAAATGTTGTTTCCGAAACAAAAGCGGACGAAAACGAGCTTCCGACCCGGAAAATAATTGATTTGACGGTAAATTACCTTACTTCCGACCTTTCGGGGCTGATGAAAGAAAAATTTTTAAGCTTCGACGAACTCCTTGTGAGCCCGGAAAATTTTGCCGATCTTGTGGATATGGTTTTGGAGGAAAAAATTTCTTCGCGTGCGGCAAAAGATATTTTAAGAGAAATGCTTGAAAAAGGTGCTGAGCCGCATGAAATTGTCGGCCAAAAGGGGCTGGAGCAAAAAAGCGATGATAGTTTTATAGAGCCGGTGGCCAGAAAGGCTATTGACGAAAACCCGAAAGCGGTAAAAGATTACAAAAAAGGGAAAGAAACGGCAGTTCAGTTCCTTGTGGGTATGGTGATGAAAGAAACAAAGGGAGTCGCCAACCCTCAAAAGGTCCGAGAAATTTTGGAAAAATTACTGAAAAGATGATCTAATATAGAACGTTGAAAGGAGAATAGCGGATGAAATCTCTGGAATATCTGAAGAAGAAAATAAATGAAATACAAAATTGGCCCATAGATGGTGTAAACTTTAAGGATATAACTTCTCTTTTTGAGGATAAGTCCGATTTTAGGCGGATAATTAACGCTTTGGCAAAGCCATATTTGAAATACGGAGTAGATAAAGTCGTAGGTATAGATGCTAGGGGATTTATAGTGGCGGCACCGGTTGCCTATAAAATAAATGCCGGTTTTTGCATGATAAGAAAACCGGGCAAGCTTCCGCGCAATACGATAAAAAGGAATTTTTCTCTTGAGTATGGTGAAAGCAAATTGGAAATGCACACAGACTCTATTTTACCGGGCGAGAAAGTTCTTTTGATTGACGATGTTATAGCTACGGGGGGCACGGCTATTGCTGCCTGCGCTCTGATAGAAAAATTAAAGGGCGAAATTTTGGAGGTCGGAGCTGTAATAGACCTTGCTTATCTTGGGGGCGCAGAAAAGCTCAGAGAAAAAAGCCACAACGTACGATGCCTTGTTTCTTACACCCATTGACAAAAAATCTATAACTATGTATCCTTTTGAGCAACTTTGCACTTATAAAAACCAGAAGGAGGCAAAAATGTCTGAAGGAAAAAGTTTTTTGATAGAAGTTTTGCTTGAAAGTAGGATTATCGCCAGAGGTATGATAAAAGCACAAAACATAATATGTGCTACCGAAAACTCAAATCCGTGGAGAAAACACAAGAGTATTGAACATGGAGGAGGGTGCACGTCTGTTATCACTCCCATTGAAGAAATAGAAAATATTAGCCCCGAATCAATTACAATACCTCCGTCAATAACAAAACCCAAATAACTCCAAAAGACCGAACGCTTGCGTTCGGTCTTTTTTTGTTGTCCTTTTAATTCACAATTTAATTTCCCGGGCACCTTTGCTATATTGAGAAAAAAGACAGGTGCCCAACGCGGTGCCTTGAATATATAAAGATACTTGAAAACTGAAAAAGAAGGAGCACGGAAATGACCTCTTTTGTATATGACGATGATAAGCTGAAGGCACTGGTAAAGGGCGCGAAGAAAAGGTCGAAGGTTTTGAAAAGGATAGATAAGGCCAGAGCGGAGGATCCTTACTTCAAAGGCAAAAGCCGGGCAGCTATCATGAGAGCGCTTAAAAGCAGAGATCTTTTGGAAGGTCCGGAAGTGGACACGGTTGGCGTGACTCCCCTCTGGGACGAGGGCAAAAAGGAACAGTTCAAAAAGGACTACAATAGTTTTGATGTGTCCGAGATAACGAGAAGATATGAGCTGGAAAATGACACTCAAACACGCAACATAGCCAAAGTATTCGGGCTTGACCGTGCCAGAAAAGCAAAGGCGAAAAAAACCTCAAAAGTATCTTCCAAAGCAATCAGCAGCAGAATGCTGGAACTTGTTGAAGCGGGAATTCTTTTGGAGGAAAACGGATTTGACAAATTGCATTCTAATCTTTCTGAGGAATTTGCCGGTCATAAGTTCGACAAAAGAAAATTTCGGAACCGTATTTTCAATCTCATTTTTGTTAGGATGTCTCCCAAGCAGAAAGCTATGAACAATGCCCTGCAGGAAATAGTTAGAATGAATTTGAAAGACGAGGAGATAGTCGAAAAATTCCGGACAATTTATTCTTATGTTCCTGCGGAATTTGTTGAAAAGAGAATGAAGTGGCACCAGGGGCTGATTAAGAACAGGGCAAAAAAATTGATGGGTAAAAATTTGCCGGGCATCGGTCGCATTGATATTGCCGGTGAGATGCCCGACTTTAAGATTCCCAGAACTTTTTTTGACAGCCCTTTTCCTGTTGTCGTAAAAAATGCCGACAATTGGCCCATATCTATATTGAATGGAGCAAACTTTGGCTTAAAGCACGCTCCGGATATCGTTGGAAATGTTGCCAGAAAAGCATTGAGTGAAGCTGATGCCAGAAAAGACGAAGCGATAATTCTTGTTAATTTTCTTTGCTTTGACCTGAAAAAAGCCGGAGGACCGGCCAAAACCGCAAGGGCTCAGATCTTGGGCGACAATATCAACTCCGACCTTATCAAGGACGCGAGGTACAGAAAAATAGTCGAAAGAATTATTACGGAACATCCTGTTGATGAGATAGCATACAGAACTACCGAAGAGCTCATCAACGACGTTTTGGGCGGCTGGATAAAAGTTTGCACAAAGCCGAACAATCACCTGGAGTACAACGGTAAAATATATGTTGTTATCGGCCTCAACGAGCTTGCTTTGATATTTGCCGTTACTTATTGGGAAATACGATGGTGGACGATAAAAAAACAGAAAGAGCTCGATGATGAGATAAAAGTTCTAAAAAGATCTCTGGCCGAAATGAAAAAAAAGCTGGCTGTGGCTGAAAACGACAAGGATGAAGAAAATATCGGCGAACTTGCCGAAAAAATTTCGGAAGCCGACGCGGAACTTGTTTCGCTGGAATATCAAAGAGCCATAACCACGGTTACGAACGTTGCCAACCAAGAATCGCAAAGATTCTTTGAATATGCTTACAGCAAAGTTATTCAAAAAATCGAATCGGCTATTCCAAATTCCAAAGTTATCGGAGAGGGAACCGGTTATCTGAACATGGGGGAAAAGATAATAAAGATTTACGTTCCTTCGCACCTGAGGGTTACCGACGGGCTTTTGAGCGAATTTGCCCAAAATTACGGACCCGATGTTTTACGCGAAAAAAATCCGAAAGCGGTTGTTATTTGCCACCCCTGGGCTTTACAGTGCAGGGCAACCGGCAGGGAAACAGACCGTGACGGCAAAAGAAAATCCATGAAAGTTTACGTGGCGCCCGTGGCTATTGACGACAAGTACCTGCGGTCGGAACTCAGTTCTTTAAGGAGCAAAGACCATCCGATAATGAAAGCCGTTTACAACCAAACTTTCAATCCGGGGGTTTTGCGCTTGCGCTGCAGTAACGGAGTTATAGACGCGGAGCCTATTTCCATAGGAGCTCTTGAGTCTTACAAAAATTATCCGGCTTCAAGGATAACGAAAAACACAACAGGCAGTGCTGTTTTAAACCGCGGACCCAAATACATGTGGCATATGCTTATTTCCGACCAGCATTGGGGCGGAAGGTCCAAGGAGTTTTTCTGGGTAAAGGTAAACGGGGTAATGATGCGGCTTAGTCTCGCGGAAGCTGTATTCCACATGATGAGAGAGGCGGGCTTGTGCGAGGGGCATAACATGCGCATACATTTTATTCACTCCCCGGATGACCCCACTCAGTCTCAAAATGTGAAGTACAGAACGGAGCCTCATCCTCAGCAAATCTCGTACGATTTGATAGAAAAAATTACCGGAAGATTTCTGATTGATGCCGAGAGAAAGGGGACAAAAGTGGCTTTTCGGGAAGCTGCCGAGCAAATAAGAAAAATCTCTTTGTTTCAGCTCGAAAAAAGAGCGTCGGATTATTTGCTTGAACAGTTGATGCAAATGATGACCAGGCATCTCGGTCCCAATATAGATTTTTTTAGCGCTGTTCTAAGAAGGGCAAAAAGCGCCAATATCATTGTAAAGGGCGTGGGAGAAATCGTTTTGGCGGAATATGGAGGCCACGATACCAGAAACGTCGGTTTTATAAACATCGGCACAGGAAACCATTTTGCCAAAACCACGGACTTTGAGATGATAGAAGGCCCCCTTTATGCCATGCGCCTAAGGGACTTGCTTCTGGGCACTAAAGAATGGGCCGGTGAAAGAGACTTCATTAGCAAGCATGTGTTGGCCCCGGTTTACGGGAAAACCTGTATTGGCTGGGGAGTATATTGTGTTAAAGGATGCCATGAATATGGTCTTGAGATTCGGTCTGCGCCTACCAATATGGCTGGCTGGGGCGACACTCTAAAAGGGCACGTAAAGAAGGATATTCAAAGAGCAAACTTCAGCAAAATCTGGAACAAAAAACTTCCGATAACCAAAGTTTGTGGAGACAAGCACTTTTTTGGAGGAGTATTTACCAGCTATGCTACTTATGTTATGTCTCCGGCGGCAGTTCATACGGATGCCTACGGAGAGCATGGTTTTCCGCCAAATAATACAGGCGTTGGATTTATTGGAGTTCCTGTGGACGGACCGGATAGCGGGCCTACTATTCTGAAATGTTTGCCTTTTGACGTTATAAAGGATTTTGTAGAAGACAATCCCAGGTCTTTTGACTGGGTGGATTATCTGCCGAATCCGGCATAACTTTTTTATACAAAAACAAAACCCCGCGATCGCTAATGCGATTTTGCGGGGTTTTTTATTTGGCTGTAGTATATACTATTTTTTTTCGGCATCCATCACGGCGCCGATTTTTTGTTCAACTATTTCTCCTGTTTGCTGACCAAAAATATTTCCCATAATTCCTCCAAGCATCATGGGGATGAATATGTCGGGATCCATTTTGTTTTCGTAGATATAATCATACGTCCAAAACCACACAACTCCGTTGAATGCTCTCATGCAATAATGGTAAATCAGGTTGTCTCTGCTGCTCGCGCGGGAAGAAATGGTGTAAGACATGGCTTCCATGAAAAATATTATCGCGCCGAATAAAAGCACGAAAATGGTTTTATCCATAATATTTATCTTGAAAGTGAATATTTGATAGGGAAATACCAAAACGGTTGGGGCAAAAAAGTACCTGATCGCTATTATGGAAGAGCCCAGGAAAAAAATTAAAAGAAGCAACCACCAGGCGTGAACGAACGAGGAAATACTCGAAAAGCCCATATTAATTTTTTTCTTTTCCCCTTTTTTAAGCGGTCTTATTCCCAAAACCCTTTCAATGCTCATTGATATACGCGCACCCGTGATACTGCCAAACACCGTGGCTACCGTATAAGGAACGAATAAAGAAATATCCATTGAATATCGTATAAGGTACGAAAACGTAAATACAAATGTTGTCCAACTGGCAAAAGATGTTAATATCAACAGGTTTCGATGTCCGCGGTTTTTTGAGCGGCTGACCAAGGCGCTGGTAATATTATTTGTGTATGCCAGTACCATAAGAATTACCAGGTGTTTATATTCTTTTGACATGGCGAGCGCTGCTATTCCGATAATTCCCAAGAGAAAAAGGAGGGAGTATTGAATGTATTTGTCTTTTGTGCTTCTTTTTCTTATTTTTGTCGCGTCCGCAGTAAGATCCAGTTTCTGTTCTATTTTTCGCGAACCATAGGCCGCCAGCAGGCTTCCGAGAGTTGTGCCGCACAAAAACGGCAAGAGCATACCTAAGGGCATATGATACTTCACCATGTGTCCGTATGTTAAAAACCAAACTCCGTTGCTGCAAACAGCCGCAATTAAATGATAAGTGTGGCTGTCCCTTTGTCTTGAACGCGACACGAAAGTGAAACTGATGTTTTGACAGAAGGCCAGACCCAAAAGCCCGGCGTACGCGCCCTGCTGGGAACTAAATAGAACGGAGGCCAAGCCAATAGCGGCCAGACCCAAAATAAAATAAGTTTCTTTTTGATTTTTCTTTGCAAGAAAAATCAGCTCGTTTATTTCATCTTTTATCAATTTTCAGACTCCTTTTTTATTTTTCAAGTTGCTTTATTTGGATTCTAGCATTATGGGATTTAGCGAGTAAATCTTGACGGTAAAATTCTTATGGCCTAGAATGTGGGGAAACATAAAAAATCCAAGCAAAGAAAGGAGGATTTTAAGGTGGAAGAAAAACAATGCAGGTGTACGAAACTTGAAAAATTGGTTTACAAACACCCGAAATGGCGGGCTCTTTCTTCGGATGCTAAGCGCGAAGAAAAACAAAAAGTGCTTAATGAGATAAGGGGCGAAGTGGTGAAGAAGCTTACCCCCAAGGATATTTGCCAGCACACACTGGAAGTATACGGTAAGACATATATGCAATATGTTGACAATCCTGCCCACAAAGATGTTATTGAGCCCATAATATGTTTTATGGATATGCTTCCGGACGGCGGTCGGGTTTTGGATGTTGGCTGTGGCACGGGCCGGGATGCCTTTTTTATGTCCGTTTCAAATGAAAATTTCAGAAGAAACTTAATGCAGAGAATAGGGGAAGACGGCAAGAGAACCATTGATAAATTTCCCGTGCCTAAAAAAAGTTTTAAGGTTACGGCAATTGACGGCTGTCCGGCTATGATTGCTTACGCTCTGAACCAGAGATATGACCTTATAAAACAAGGGATATGGAACGATTTCGGGTGGCCTCGTTTCAAAGCGTCGGCCATGCATGATTTTTATCTTGAAGATGGTAAGAAATACGACGGAGTGTGGAGCTGCACGTCTCTTTTTACTCACACGCCTCGCCAAATGCAAACTTCTGCCGTGGTGTCACTTTCAAAAATTATTCGCCCCGGTGGATTTCTTTTCCTGTCCTACACCTACGGGAAAACGCCGGAGGCCTACGATAATCTGTTTATGTCTTCAACGGGAGAAATAAAATATTTCTCCAAACCAATGCCGGCGGATATTACGACTTTAGTTGAACACTATGGATTTGTACTTTGGGGAGAAGAAATATCGGATTTATTCGCCAACCAGTTCTTTGTTATGCAGCATTAAAAAATAGAGACCCTGTTCCGCACTATTGCGGGGCGGGGTTTTTGTATATACTTAAATCAATGGCTTTCAATGAATTAAAAAACGCGTTTTTAAAGTTCAGAATAAAAATAATTATTCTTTTTGGCGTTTTGATTATTCTTTTTGTTGGTTTTGCCGTGACTTTCGGTGTGGGGCTTTTTTACCTTTTGCCTCCTTCAAATTTCCCGTTGAATAGAGTTATTACTATTGAAAAAGGAAAGACCCTAAATGAAGTAGCTGAAAGATTTGAGGCGGAAAACTTGATAAGGTCAGCCTTTTGGTTTGAAACGGTGGGCTGGATTATGAAGACAGAAAAACAAATAAAAGCCGGTGAATATTTTTTTGAAGAACCTCTCTCCGCTACGGAATTAATGCAAAGAATTACAGGCGACGGATATAAAAATGAATTTATAAAAATAACAATACCGGAGGGATACAGCCTTCGCGATATAGGGTTTTTGTTCGAAAATAGGGGAATGTGGATGGCTGAAGAACTATGGGAAGTTGCAGGTTTCCCTGCGGCAGAAAACTCAATGGAAGGATTTCTTTTCCCCGATACTTATTATGTGCCCTTGGACATCAGCCCCGAATCTTTTGTTCAGGTTGCGCGTGAAAATTTTGACAAGAAAGTGGCAGAAGGGCTGAAGGATGAAATTGAAAAAAGCGGACACAGCCTCCGGGAAATTATTACCATGGCCTCCATTTTGGAGAAAGAGGCGGCCTCAACGAAAAACAGAAAAATAATTTCAGGCATTTTATGGAAGCGGCTTGAAAACGACATGCCCTTGCAGGTGGACGCCGTGTTCCCGTACATCATAGGGAAAAATAGTTTCCAGCTTACAACGGATGACCTAAAAATAGATTCTCCCTACAACACCTACTTATATGCAGGCCTTCCTGCCGGGCCTATAGATAATCCGGGCCTGGATGCCATAAAGGCGGCGCTGGAGCCCGAGCAAACGCCGTATTGGTACTACCTTTCGGATAAGCAAGGCAATATTTATTATAGCGCTACCTACGACGAACATTTGTTAAAAAAAGAAAGATACCTGAAATAATTTTTTCCATTTTTTTGAAAGAGGGGTTGCAAAACTCCTCTTTTTGTTGTAGTATTTTTGTACAACCAAATATTTTACACCACCCCCTGTAACTAAAAAAGGCGGTGGTTTTGAGCTTATACATTCATGAATTTTAAACTTTTTTCACAATTTGAGCCAGCCGGCGATCAGCCCCAAGCCATAGAAAAGCTGGCCGACGGAGTAAAAAAGGGCAATATGCGCCAGACTCTTTTGGGTGTTACCGGTTCGGGAAAAACTTTTACTGTGGCCAACGTAATCCAAAAAACAGACAAGCCGACGCTGGTAATCGCTCCCAACAAAGTTTTGGCTGCCCAGCTTTACCGTGAATACAAAAACTTTTTTCCCGAAAACAAAGTCTGTTATTTTGTTTCCTACTACGACTACTACCAGCCGGAAG
>CAZWRF010000010.1:0-22373 GCA_964636095.1 uncultured Candidatus Saccharibacteria bacterium
CTCTTAAACACAGCTCTCGTTTTGAAGATTTGGACAAGGAAATGTTTCCCGACCTGGCAAATTCCTTAAGAAACGCAATTTTAAGGATAAATAAGGCCTTACCCGACGCCAGCTACAATTTTTTTGTGCATACATCTCCTACGGTAGACGGTGATTGGGAACACTATCATTGGCATATAGAAATTTTGCCACGCGGATTCAGCTGGGCGGGCTTGGAACTCGGGAGTGGCATAGAAGTAGTCATGGTGCCGCCGGAAGAAGCCGCCACCCACCTAAGAGAGCAAAAGATAAAATGAAAGAATTGGCTCTGATTTTTCTTTTGGGCGCCTCGCCCATAAGTGAGCTTCGCGGTGCCATACCCCTGGGTTTTCTTGTTTTCAAATTGAATATTTTCTTGGTTTTTTTTGTTGCTGTTTTGGGAAATTTTATAATTGTGCCCTTGGCCCTTATCTTTTTAAAGTATTTTTCTGACTTTTTGATGAGTCGGTTTTATTTTTTTAACAGGCTTTTGAATTATATTTTTTCAAGAACCCGAGCTAACCACGCGCGAAAATTTGAAAAATGGGAAAGCTGGGCTCTTTTGGTACTGGTGGCCATCCCCCTGCCTTTTACGGGAGCTTGGACAGGAAGCGCGGCAGCCTTTATTTTTGATATCCCTTTCAAAAGGTCCCTGGTTCTTATTTTTGGAGGCATTATCATAGCCGCGATTATAGTATCTTTTGTGACCATTTTGGGAGCTGGAGCTTTTGATGTTATAATATAATTAATTATGAAAAGATATATAATCGCAAATTGGAAAATGCAGCCGACAACCACCCGCGAAGCGGAAGAGGTTTTTGTCGGCATTCAAGGGTCTGCTCCGAAGATGAAAAACACGGAAGTTGTAATATGTCCGCCTTTTGTGTATTTGGATCGGCTTTCAAAAAAAGGGAAAACAAAGCTTGGCGCCCAGGATTTTTTCTGGGAAAATCCGACAAAGGGCGGTTCCTACACCGGAGAAATTTCTTTATCCATGCTTAAAGACTTGGGAGTAAAGTATGTTATTGTAGGTCATTCGGAAGAAAGAAAATATTTAAATACAACCGATGAGATGATAAACGCAAAAATAAAGACGGCACTAAAGGCCGGCACGAAAGTAATCTTTTGCATCGGAGAAAAAGAGAGAGACGAGAAAGGAGAATATTTGAAATTCATAAAAAAAGAAATACACGAGGGCCTCAACAAAATCTCCAAAAAAAGCATGGAAAATGTCATTGTTGCTTATGAACCGATTTGGGCCATAAGTTCGTCAAAAAACGCCAAAGCCGACACGCCGGAAAATCTTTTTGAAATGAGCATATATATAAGAAGAGCCCTATTTTTTAAATTTGGGAGAAAAATTTCAAAGGAAACTCCCATATTGTACGGAGGCTCGGTTAATGCCCAAAACGCTCGCGACTTTTTGACTAAAGGCAATGTGCAGGGACTTTTAATAGGCAGGGCCAGCTGGAAATCAAAAAGTTTTGTGGAGTTGTTAAAAAGCATATGAATTTAGCCGATATAAGAAAAGCGGATTTGGAAGGGAAGCGGATATTGATCCGCGTTGATTTCAATGTTGAGTTTGAAAACGGAAAGCCTAAAGAGCTGCACAAAATAATGGCAATCAATGGTACTCTTGAGCATGTTTTATCAAACAATGAAGTGAAAGTTGCCCTGCTGTCGCATATGGGTCGGCCCAAGGCAAGATCATCAGAATTTTCTTTCGGGAATTTTTACAAAGAAATCGGCAATATTTTGAATAAAGACCTTGTTTTTGTTCCTGACTGTATTGGCGAACAGGTTGAAGCGGGGCTGAGGAGCTTGAAAGGAAGGCAAGCGCTGATGCTTGAGAATGTACGCTTTTATAAGGAAGACGAAGACGGAGACGCGGGTTTTGCTAAAAAATTAGCGGAAAATTTTGATATTTATATAAATGAAGCTTTTGGAGCTAGCCACAGAAGCCATTCCTCGCTTGTTAATATTACGGAATATTTGCCTTCTTTTGCGGGCTTGAATTTGTTGAAAGAGGTAAGAGAGCTTACTTCGGTTAGAGACGGGTTTGAAAGGCCGGCGGTGGCGCTGATAGGTGGCGCCAAAATTGAGACAAAGATTCCTCTCATAGAGTTTTTTTCGGAAAAATACGATAAAGTTCTCGTTGGCGGCAAGTTGGGGCTTGAAGCAAAAAAACAAGGACTGAAATTTAAAGACAATGTTTCTGTTCCTGTTGATTATCTAAGCGACGGGCTTGACATAGGGCCTGAAACGGTAAAGAAATTCAGGGTTTCGATAAAAGAAGCCAAAACAATAGTATGGAATGGTCCAATGGGGAAATTTGAAGATCCTGAATTTAGGCCGGGAACCGTGGGTGTTTTAAGGGAGATAGTTGTGAATAAAAAAGCGAAAAAAATTGCCGGCGGGGGAGAAACAATACAATTTCTTGAAGAAAACGACTTGCTGGATCAATTTGATTTTATTTCGACCGGAGGAGGGGCCATGCTGGAATTTTTGGTAAAAGGAACGCTTCCGGCGCTGGAAGTACTGAAACTAACTTAATTATGAAACATGAACTTATAATAATTGGGGCGGACGCGGCCGGGCTTACGGCCGGCATTTATGCGGGACGGAAAAAAGTTGAAACGCTTATTCTTACCAAAAAGATGGGTGGACAAGCTCTTCTTACGGATAGCATGGAAAACTACCCGGGTTTTTTGAAGGTCTCAGGGCTAGAGCTTATAAATAAAATAACCGAGCAGGTGAAAAAATTTGAAGTGCCCATTGAAGAAGATGAAGTGATTTCCGTCTCGGGAAAAATCGGAAACTTTGTTGTAAAAACAAAAGAAGGCAAAGAATATACCGCTAAAAAAATACTGGTAGCTTCGGGCAGCAGGTGGAGACCACTCAATGTTCCCGGAGAGAAAGAGTTTATGGGCAAGGGAGTCAGCGTTTGCACCATTTGCGACGCGCCGTTTTATTCAGATAAGGCCGTGGCGGTGGTAGGGGGAGGGAATTCTGCTTTTGAAAGCGTGCGCGACCTTCTGGCTTATGCCAGAAAAATATATGTTCTCCAGCACAGCGAAAAATTCAAAGGCGACGAGCTTTTTTTGGAGGAGCTAAAAAAAGAAAAAAAAGTGGAGTTTATTACAATGGCCGAAACAAAAGAGATAAGGGGAGACAAGCTTGTTGAAGGAATAGTTTTTGAAGATTTAAGAACGGGAGAAAACAAAGAATTGAAAGTAAATGGGGTGTTTGTTAATATCGGCAGAATCCCCAATTCTTCATTGGTCAAAGATTTTGTTGAGCTCAATAAATATGGAGAAATTGTTATAAACTCAAGAACAAACGAAACTTCCGTTCCCGGCGTTTTTGCTGCCGGTGATGTCTCTGATACAAGATATAAGCAGTTTGTTATTGCCGCGGCAGAAGGCGCCAAAGCGGCTCTATCGGCTACTGACTTGCGGGTGGATTGAGGATAGAATCAATTGCTTGCTTCATCTGGTCAAACGTAAGGGCGCCTGGAATGGGCGCTATTTTGCCGTCCTTGTCAACGACAATGCTGAAAGGAGTACCCTGAGCTCCTAGCATAACGGCCTCATTGGTGCTTTGGCTGATTTTATCTGCGTATTTTCCGCTGTCTAAGCATTGTTCAAACTTGGTTTTGTCAACTCCCACATCTCCGGCATATTTTGTTAAAAGAGCCAACCGGGCGCTTTCTTTTTCCGGAGAAGTGTTGCTTGCGTCAATTGTCGGCTCGGCAACCAGCTTGTTTATGTAGGTCCAAAATTTTGTATTTCCTCCAAGTTCGGCTACACATTCCGTCGCTTCTGCTTCTTTTTCAGACGTAGGGTGAAGACTGGGGATGGGAAAATGTCTGTATACCCACCTTACGGTGTTGTTTGCCCCGTAGGTGTCCATTACCTGTTCCATTGTTTGGTGAAATTGTTTGCAGAAAGGGCAGTTGATGTCGGAATACAAAACTATTGTCAGCTCTGCATCAGCGCTCCCCAGAACATGGTCAGTTTCATCTATCGGTCTTATAACTTGCCAAACGCTTGTAGGTGCATCGGCGGGAGGGGAAGAAGGCTGGTTTGGAGTTCCTGCATCCTGGGCCGTTTTGTTGGAAATATCTTCAGTGGCGGGGGTAGTTGTGGCCTGAGATAGGCCGGATGGATAATATTTAAAATAATAAACCGCGCTTCCGGCTAAAAGAAGGCACAAAACGATGCCAACTGCCATTAATGTTTTGTTTATTGGTTGTTGTTCGTCCATAAAAATATACTCAAATGATAATGTTTGTAGATTAGCACTTTTTGGTAGTTTCAGCAATAAGTTCGAGGCTGTTTTTACCGCGCATTTTACTTGACTTGACTGTTTATTAATGATATAAATATAAAAAGATTTTTGACAAAGACTGAAAGGAGGAATGGTGAAATGAAAAAATTTATTGTACTTTTTCTTGTTTTTCTTGTTTTTTCAATGCCAAAGGTTGTTGTCGCAAGAAATGGCGACACCGTATTTTTTGGAGAAAAAACAATGGTTTTTGACAACAGCAATAATTGTACGGAAAACGGAACGTGCACCCTAAAAGAATTCCGTGTTACTTCAAAAAAATTTATGGTAATAGCGGGCGGGGGAAAGAATTTTGGTACCCTTGTTAAGGCGGAATATAAGACGGATTCTATTGGCGCTCTTAAAAATTACGGGTTTGTGATGTTTATTCGCGGAGGAAAGTTCAGTTCGTGGCAAGACGAAAGGGGGACAGTGCACAAGGAATTTGGTTTTTCCAAACCCCAGTTTGGCGGCGTCGCCCCCTTTTATTTTGCAAACTGGACCATAGATTCTGTTGACAAAGACCCTTTCTTTGGCAGTGACAGCGAAAGCAAAAAAGAAAGGCACCATTTTTATCGTTGGATTGATAAAGGCAAAGAGACCATATATGGCAGGAAAAAACCCGCCACGGCCAAGTTGTATGTTGTGGACCATCCGGGAATGACGGCTTTTGTTGCAGGGAAGGTCGCCATGAACATTTCTCTTGAGGTAAAGATGTGCATATACAAAGCGAAAGATATTCCAAAAGAAACGGACCAGAACAACATAAACTTTGCCAAGCCGATTCACTGTTTTACGGTTCAAAACGTGTTTATCTATGACCATAAATCGGGAAAATGGACAACAACGAAATAAAAAATCCCTCGGACCTTTGGCCCGAGGGATTTTGTTTTGTAAAAATAAACGGCTAAGGAGTCCTTAGCCGTTTAGAGGACTTAAAATGGGGGTTTTGTGGCGCCAAAATACTGGCGCATTTCGGCATCCTACAAAAATATAGTCGCTTTGCTTCTTATTTTTGTGGACCTGGGCGGACTTGAACCGCCTACCTCTCGCATGCGAAGCGAGTGTTCTACCGGGTGAACTACAGGCCCTTCGACAGGCTCAGGGCAAGCCCCTGTCTTGAATTATGTTACTATATTTAATACAATATACGCAATCGCTCATGAAGCATGAAACATGTAACATGGAGCATTTTTATTAGATAAGTATAATTTTCATGACCATTATTTTTATATTGTTTTCAGTGTTATTGGCAATTGTTTTCGCTTTTTGGGCGATTTTGAGTATTTTAAGGTCTCCCCAGGGGAGCGGAAAAATGGTGGAAATTGCCTCTGCCATCCAGGAGGGAGCCAAAGCCTACTTGAACAGACAATACAAAACGGTTGCCATGGTTGCCGTGGTTTTGTTTCTGCTTATAGGATTTTTCATAAGCTGGCTTACCGCTTTTGCTTTTGTCGTGGGTGCTTTTCTCTCAGCTCTTACCGGCTACATAGGGATGAATGTTGCCGTTCGCGCTAATGTAAGAACGGCTGAAGCTGCCAAGAGTGGAATGGAAAAAGCTCTTGGAATCGCTGTTCGCGGAGGAGCGGTAACAGGTATGCTTGTTATCGCGCTGGCTCTTTTTGGAGTGAGTGTATTTTACTTTGTTTTTAAAGATATACACGCGCTTATCGGTTTCGGCTTTGGAGGCTCTCTTATTTCTATTTTTGCGAGGCTTGGCGGGGGCATTTTTACAAAGGCGGCCGATGTGGGTGCCGACCTTGTCGGAAAAGTTGAGGCCGGGATTCCTGAAGACGACCCCCGAAATCCGGCAGTTATTGCCGACAACGTAGGCGACAACGTAGGAGACTGCGCCGGAATGGCAGCAGACCTTTTTGAAACATATGCTGTTACAGCGGTGGCGGCTATTCTTTTGGGGTCCCTCCTTCTTAAAGGATTTGAAAATGCTATTGTTTATCCTTTGGTTTTGGGAGCAGTTTCCATCATCGCTTCACTAATAGGCTCTTTCTTTATAAAGCTTGGAAGAAAGAAAGACATAATGGGAGCTCTTTACAAGGGTTGCATTGTTTCGGGGATTTTGGCGGCCGTTGCGTTTTATCCGATAACGAATTATCTCATGGCGGGAAACGGTGCGTACGATACGATAAACCTTTACCTGGCTTCTCTTGTCGGGCTAGTGGTTACGGGACTTATGGTTTTTATCACCGAGTATTACACGGCTACAAAATACAGTCCGGTTAAAAGCATTGCCAAAGCGTCGGAAACCGGCCACGGTACAAACATTATTACCGGCCTTGCTGTTTCAATGAAATCAACCGCCTGGCCCGTTTTGGTTATTGTGGCGGCCATTCTTGCGGCCTTCGGCCTTGCCGGCCTTTACGGGGTGGCTATTGCCGCAATGGCCATGCTTTCCATGGCGGGTATTATCGTAACCATAGACTCATACGGGCCCATTACCGACAACGCGGGCGGAATCGCAGAAATGGCCAATCTGGGAGATGATGTGCGAAAAATCACTGATCCCTTGGACGCGGTGGGAAACACTACCAAGGCCGTTACCAAAGGCTATGCCATAGCTTCGGCTGCCCTGGCGGCGCTTGTTCTTTTTGCCGACTATACTCACAGCCTGGGCGGCGATGTCCAATTTGTAATCAACGACCCAAAGGTTTTGGCCGGGCTATTTATCGGTGGTCTTTTACCCTATATTTTCGGAGCCCTGTCCATGCAAGCAGTGGGAAAAGCGGCTGGCGCGGTTGTTGAGGAAGTAAGAAAACAGTTCAGAGAGAAACCGGGAATAATGCAAGGCACGGACAAGCCGGATTACGGGAAAACGGTTGACCTGGTTACCAAGGCGGCAATAGGAGAAATGATAGTTCCCGCTCTTATTCCGGTCGTTGTTCCAATTTTGGTTGGATTTATTTTGGGCGTTGAAGCTTTGGGAGGCCTTCTTGTAGGATCCATTGTTACGGGAATTTTTGTGGCCATTTCCATGACTTCCGGCGGGGCCGCCTGGGACAATGCCAAGAAATACATAGAAGACGGAAACTACGGCGGCAAGGGCTCTTTTGCCCACAAAGCGGCTATAACAGGCGATACAGTAGGCGACCCGTACAAAGATACTGCCGGTCCGGCAATAAACCCTATGATAAAGGTAGTAAACATAGTCGCCCTGCTTATTGTGGGGCTGCTGTAGGCAAAAAAGATTATGAATTTTCTTGCTTTTCTCGCCTAATCGGCGAGAGGGTTCGCCTGCGGGCTCACAACCCGCTTGAAAATTATAATCTTTTTTACTTGCAGGATTTATAAGTTTGTGGTACTGTAAAACCCAATGCCTATAGAAATAAAGAAATTACCCAAATCCGAGGTTGAAATAACGGGCGAAATGCCGGCTGAGGAGTTTTCCGGGTACTGGCAGAAGGCTGTAAATGAGTTTTCAAAAGAAGCTAGTATACCCGGCTTCAGGCCGGGAAAAGTGCCTGAAAAAGTTATCGTAGAAAAAGTCGGGGAAGGAAATATTTTGGAAAAATCTGCTGAATTGGCGATAAAGAATATTTATCCTAAAATTGTAGCGGAAAAGAAGTTGGATGTTATCGGTCCGCCGACGGCGAACATTACTAAGCTTGCCAAGGGAAGCCCTCTGGGATTCAAGTTTGTGGCGGCAGTTTTGCCGGAGATAGGTCTGGCTGAAAATTACAAAGAAGTAGCCAAAAAAGTTTTTGATAAAAAAGAAAAAATTTTAGTTGAAGACAAAGAGATAGACGAGTCTATTGAGTATTTGAGAAAAATGAGAGTTTCTCGACAGAGTTCGGAGCAAGCCGAAGAGGGCAAAGAATCCGAACTTCCCGAACTGAACGACGAATTTGCCAAAAGCGTGGGAAAGTTTGAGACGCTTGTTGAGTTGAGAGAGACTATCAGCAAAAACATACAGCTTGAAAAAGAGGAAAAAGAAAAAGAGAAAAAGCGGCTGGAAGCGCTGGACGCCATCTTAAAAGTTTCCAATCTCGAAGTTCCGGAAATTTTGGTTGACGCGGAAAAAAACAAAATGCTTTCCGAGCTCAAGGCCAACATTACAAGTATGGGAATGAAGTGGGAAGAGTATTTGGCCCAAGTAAAAAAAACGGAGGAAGAAATTCTTAAAGGGTGGAGCGATGGTGCCTTGCGCAGAGTAAGCTATGGTCTTCTTTTGAAAAAATTGGATGAAGACCTTAAGCCTGAAATTACCGATAAGGAAATTGAAGAAATGGCGGGAAAAATTAATCCTCATTCGGAGAATGTTGATAAAAATAGGCTTAAAGATTATGCTTATGGTATAGTAAGAAACGAAAAAATATTTAAAATTTTAGAAGATAACCAACCTTAAATTATGCTTATACCAACAGTAATTGAAAAAAGCCAATTCGGCGAAAGGGCATACGATATTTATTCCCGTCTTTTGAAGGACAGGATTGTTTTCGTGGGAGGGCCCATCACCGATGATATGGCCAACATCGTTATTGCCCAGCTTCTTTTTCTGGCGTCTCAAGACTCCAAAAAAGATATTTTTCTTTATGTAAATTCTCCCGGTGGATCGGTAACTGCCACTTTAGCCATTTATGACACAATGAATTACATTGAGCCCGATGTCGCCACTATTTGTGTTGGCCTGGCTGCTTCCGGTGGCGCTGTTCTTTTGGCCGGGGGCAAGAAAGGGAAAAGGTCTGCTCTGCCCAACTCCGAAATGATGATTCATCAGGTAATGGGTGGCGCGGAAGGCCAAGCTTCCGATATAGAAATCGAAGCCAAGAGAATCATTCGTGTTAAAGAAAAATTAAACAAGCTTTTGGCCAAGCACACGGGTAAAACTATTGCTCAAATTGAGAAAGATGCCGACCGTAACTTTTTCATGGATGCAGATGAGGCAAAAAAATACGGTCTTATAGACCATATTGTAAAAAACGTAAAGTAAAGAAGACCTATTTTTTATTCGTCGCCTTCTTTTTTGTTTCGCCTTAGAAAGGCTGGGATTGCTTCCCAGTCTTTTGATTTTTCATCTTCTTTTTCCTTTGTTTGCGCGGAAGCTGTGGGCTGGCTTTTATCTTCCTTCTTTTTTTCCGGCGTTTTTGACGGCTGAATTGATGAGCGAAAAAGACTGGAGGTTTTTGTGCCGAGATTGTCTTCCGGAAAACCGGAAGCGACAACAGTTACTTTTATTTCATTTTTCTTTAATCTTTCATCGTGAAAAGCTCCAAAAATAATTTTAGCATATTCATCCACGGATTCGGTGATTATTTTCGCAGCTTCCTGAATTTCTGTCATAGCCATATCTTGTCCGCCGGCAATAGCAAAAAGTATTCCCTTCGCTCCATCTATCGATACGTCCAAAAGAGGAGAGTTTATGGCGGATTTTGCTGCTTCTTCCGCTCTTTTTTCTCCCTGGGCCGTACCTATGCCCATGAGAGCCGAACCGGCATTCTTCATTATGGCTTTAACATCGGCAAAGTCCACGTTTATTATACCCGGAAGAGTGATAAGGTCCGAAATCCCCTCTACGGCTTGTCTTAAGATTTCATCACACATGGCGAAAGCCGATATAAAGCTGGTTTCTTTTTGGATTATTCCCATAAGGCGATCGTTCGGAATTACAATCATTGCATCAACGGCTTCTCTTAGCTCTGCAAGACCATCTTCGGCTATTTTTGAACGCTGAACTCCCTCAAACATGAATGGCTTTGTGATAACCGACACGGTCAAAGCTCCTATTTCTCGGGCCGTCTTCGCTATTATTGGAGCGGCGCCGGTTGCCGTGCCGCCGCCAAATCCGCCGGCGACGAATACCATATCGGCTCCTTTTATGGATTCCTGAATTTCTTCTTTGGTTTCTTCTGCCGCTTGTTTTCCGATTTCGGGATTCATTCCGGCGCCCAAACCTTTTGATAGGTTCTTGCCTATATGAATTTTCTTGGGAGCAAGGCTATAGTGCAGATCCTGAGCATCCGTGTTTACGGCTATAAATTCAACGCCCTTCACCTTGGAGCGCACCATGTGGTCAACTGTGTTGCAACCGGAACCTCCAACGCCAACTACCTTGATTCTGGCGAACGCTTCTATCTCCGGTTTTATATGAGACATATTAACTATAAATTAGGAAAAAACAGGGTGTTGTGTCAACCCCGTTAGAAATAGCCACATAAGTTGTCGGTTAGGTCAATTTTACCCTAGGGGACAAAATTTTTGATCCATTTAAGCAGAGTTTTTTTAACTTTTGAGCCGGCTTTGCCAAGTGAATCTTTGTCTCCAAGGCCGATACAACAAAGACCAATAGCGGTAGACCACAAGGGGTCGGCAGCTTCGCCTCCGAAGTTTTCCGGCATTTTGTTTTGGCTAAGCTGAGACGGTAATTTTAGAATTTTTTTGGCTACTTCATCCGCCCCCAAGATGTTCGCTCCTCCTCCGGTTAGTATGATGCCCCCGGGCATTAATCCGTTTCTTTGAATTTTATTTAAATGATTGCCGACGAATTCAAAAATGTCGTTTAGTCTCGGTTCTATCACGCTTGAGAGTCTTCTTCTTGCGGCAGGATCGTTTCCGTAGGAAATTTTCAATTCCTCAGCTTCGTTTAGAAGTACCTGAAAAGCACGAGCAATGTCGTAAGTTATATGATTTGACCCTATGGGAAGTATTTCCATTGACACCGGTCCTCCTTCTTCAAAAACTATTATTGATGATGCGTCTCCTCCTATATTCAAAAGAACGCAGCCCACTTCCTTTTCTTTTCTGTTCAAAACTGCATAGCTTGCGGCCCAAGGAGCGGCAACGATGTCCTCCACTTTTATACCGGCCGATTCTATGCTTTTTACAAGAAAGTTTACCTGCTGGGAATGGTCGGTGGCGAATAAAGTTTCCACTTCAAGCTTTTCGCCTTTCATTCCCACGGGGTCGCCGATTATTTCCTCGTCATCTATTTTGTAGGATATAGGGAATGTATGCAAAATTTCCCTGTTCAAAAGGTAGGAAGACGAACTGCGATTTAGCTGGGCCTCGCTTTGATTTTGGGCTCTTTTTACGTCGTTTTCGGTTATTTCATTGTCGGCTCTGGCTACCACTATTGAGCCCTTGGACCGTATACCCTCAAGCCCCCCTCCGTCTATTGATACAAAGGCTTCTTTTATGGCCACGTTTGTTTTTTCGAGAGCCTGTTTTGCGGAATTTTTTATTGAAGCGGAAACATCCTCATAGTTTATGATGAAGCCTTTTCTTAGTCCGTGGCTTGGCGATACTCCCGTTGCCAATATTCGAGGAACGGATTCATCCCCCCTTCTTTCGGCAACAACAGTCTTGACGGTGTTGGTGCCCACATCTATCCCCATAACTATTTCCTTGGCCATGTTTTCATTATGCCAGTTTTAGCTTGTTATGCCAATATTTTTCTTCTTTTTCCATTTCTTTTCCGTGCCCCATGCCTTTTAAATGGAGAAGAGAGTGGATGAAAAGGGAGATCATATTTTTCTGGCTTCCTTTTATATTTAAAAATATCTCGCCTTCATTTTTGGAGTATGAGAAGGCGAGAGTATTTGCTTGGGTGTCTTTTTTTCGATATTTCCTGTTTAATTCTTTCATCATTTTTCCGTTGGCCAGCACCAAGCTAAGCTCATATCTTTTGCCCAGAATTCTTTCTTTTGCTTCTCTGAAAGGCAGGTTCGGATTTTTTGTCTTGGTAAGGTTGGTTATATCTATCATCTCAACTTAAAAATTTTCTAACGGCTTCGCTTACCCGGTTTCCGTCTGCCTGGCCTTTTGTTTTCTCCATTGCCGATTTCATTGCTTTCCCGAAATCTTTCATTGACTCTGCTTCCGTTTCTTTTACGGCTTCCTTTGCGGCTTTCTCTATTTCTTCGTTCGTCATTTCGGGAGGTAAATATTCGGAAAGGACAGAAAGCTCTTCTTTTTCTTCGCCCGCCAGATCATCGCGGCCCGCCTTCTCGTATGCTTCTATAGAATCTTTTCTTTTTTTGGATTCGGATTTTATTACTTTTAAGATTTCGTCATCGGAAAGTCCGTTCTCTCTTTTGCCCGTTTTTATTTCTTCGTTGGAAATGGCCGCCGAAAGCATCCTTAAAACCGAAAGTTTTTTCTCTTCTTTTCGTTTCATCGCTTCCTTTAGGCTGTTTTTGATTGTTTCTTTTAGGTTGCCGGTCATTGTTTTCTGAAGCGGTTTTGTTGTTCAAGCTTTCCCAATTTGTAAAGTTCATTCATTTTTTCTTTCTTCTTTTCTCTTGCCAGCGCGCTTCTCTTTTTAACCAAATCGGATTTTGTTCGCTCGCTGAAGCGGATACTTTTGAATCGAGAAAGATTGCTTGATTTTTGCATCTTCCTGTTGAACCTCTTCATTAAAGACAAAGTGGTCTCTTTTTTCTTTTTTGTTACTTGTACCATGATTTTCTATTATATTGGTTTAATGTCTTCTGACAAGGGGGCTCCTCCGAGAAGATGCAGGTGCAAATGATCCACCTCTTGCCCGCCGTGGCTTTTTACTCTGAAAAGGAGCTTGTATCCGTCTTTGGAAATACCAAGTTCTCTGGCTATTTTTTGCGCAGCAAGTATCATGTGGCCGGCCAGTTTCTCGTGGCGTTCCTCAAAGTCATCTACGGTCGGTATGTGTTCGCGGGGGACTATTAAAATATGCACCGGTGCTATGGGATGAAGGTCTTTGAAAGCCACAACGGATTCGTCTTCGTAAACGATATCAGCTTTTCTTTCTCCTTTTTCAATTTGGCAAAATATGCACTCTTTCATATTTATATTTTTTTCTTTAGATAGTCTATTAATCGTGAAAGGGGGACGGTTTCCTGAGAAAATGTTTTCATGTCTTTTACTATAATGCTGTCTTCAAAAACTTCTTTTTGTCCTAAGATAAGGGAGTAGGGAATACCAAGCCTGGATGCCATTTTAAGCTGTCCTTTCAGGCTATCTTTGCTTAAAGAATGTTTTGCCGAAATTTTGGCTTTTCTGAGCATTTCAAGGATTGAAAGGCTTTTTTGCTTTGCCCCGGCTCCCAGCTGGATAAAATATACTTTTGAGGTCTTTTTTAATATCTTTTGTTTTGTTTTGGGGGAGGAAATAATTACCGTATCTATACCGATGGCTCCGCCTGATCCGGGAAGCTCTCTTTCGCCCACGATTGAGCCCAGGGCGTCGTATCGGCCTCCGCCCGCCACCGCGAGTGCCGGCTTTTCATTTTCTTTGTTTTCGGGGAAAAATTCAAAAACAGTTCGTGAGTAATAATCCAGGCCGCGGACAAGAAAATGATCCAAATAGTAGGGAATACCCGAAGAATCCAATATTTCCAAAAGAGATTTGAAGTGATTTTTGCAGTCGTCGCAAAGATAATTTATGATCTGAGGCGCTTCCGCTTTTACTTCAACGCAATTTTCGTTTTTGCAATCCAAGAGTCTTAGCGGGTTTGTTTTTAGTCTGCGTTCACAGTCTTTGCACAAGTCCTTGGCCTTTTTGCGATAGTAAGCGGTGAGGTCTTTTATGTAGGATTTTCGGCATTCGCTGTCTCCAATAGAGTTGAGTCTTAGAGAAACATTTTTTAGCCCGCCTGCTTCTTCCAATATTGAACGGATAACTCTTATAACTACCGCGTCCGCAATACTGTCGCTTTCTCCCAAAACTTCAAGGCCAAACTGCTGAAATTCCCTGCCCCTTCCCTTTTGGGGCTTTTGATATCTGAAAAATGATCCATGATAATAAAGCATCACGGGCTGGGGCTTGCTCTGCATTCCTTGCTCAAAATATGCTCGTACAATTGGGGCTGTACCCTCCGGCCTTAAGACGAGCTTGTCGCCTCCCTTGGTTTTTAAGGCATACATTTCTTTTTCCACAATGTCGGTTGACTCGCCTGCGCTTGAGGTAAAAAGTTCAACTTTTTCAAGATGAGGCGTTTGTATGGGCCTGAAACCGTAAAATGCGGCGATTGATTTCGCCTTTTCTATAAATTTTTCCCTCAGGAAATATTCTTTGCCCAAAATATCTCGCGTACCCCGGGCTTTTTTGATCGGTTCTTTTTTTGCCATTTTTAAAACAATATAGCGGCTTTGTTTATAGGCCACAGCCGTAGCCACGCCCTTCCTACTATGAGGTTCGCTTTTAATGGTCCCCAGACTCGGGAATCTGAACTCATTGGCCTGTTATCTCCCAAAACGAAGTATTCATCAGGGCTAAGATTAACAGAAAGATTGCTGCCGGTGTAATCGTTTGGGAGATAGGACTCTTTTAGCACTGTTCCGTTGGGAAACTGGCTGTTGAATATAGTTATTTGACCATTTGAAATTTGAACGGTTTCTCCCGGAAGACCGATTATCCTTTTTATGTAAAATTCCGAAGGGTCCGGAGGGGCACGGAAAATTATTACTTCACCTCTTGCAGGCTCCCGGAAATGATAAGAAAACTCGTCTACTATAAGATACTGTCCGTTTTCATAGTTGGGAATCATTGAAGAACCGCTTACTATAAAAGGCTGGGCTACCCATACTCTTATAGGTACAACAATTAAAACGGCGATAAGGAAAAACTTTACAAATTCCCACAAAGACTGCCTAAAACCGCCGTTTTCCTCGGGGCTTTGCGGTGTTTGGGGAGCTTTTTCCGGCTCCTGCGTGTCGGGTATTTTCCGCTCTTCTTCCATTTGAAGCATTTTACTACAAATTTTACCCCATTGCAAGTTTTTGTGTCTTAACTCAAAGCCGGACTTTGAAACAAAGCCCGGCTTTTTATTTTTCGTTTTTTAATTTTCCGGTGAGTAGAAACACCTGCGGCACCGTGCCACGTACGATTCTTTTCCCCCCACCAGTATATTTCCCCCGGAAGTTTCCTCAATTATCAATTGGCTAAAACTTGCCGGGTTTCCGCATTTCATGCAAATTGCGTGAACCTTGATAACTTTTTCCGCTATGGCCATAAGCTGGGGGGTGGGGCCGAATGGCTCTCCGCGAAAATCCATGTCCAGGCCGGCAACAATGACCCTTTTCCCCATATTTGCCAGTGATTTACAGATGCTTATTATTTCTTCGCCGAAAAACTGTACTTCGTCTATGGCTACTACTTCTGCTTCAAGACTTCCCGAAGACACGGAAAGGATGTCGTTCGGCTTTTTTACCGGCTTTGACTCAAGTTTTTGGCCGTCGTGCGTGACAATTTCAATTCTGCTATAGCGGTCGTCTGTTTGAGACTTGAAAATAGCCACTCTTTGCCCGGCGATAATTGCCCGCTTGAGTCGTCTTATAAGTTCTTCTGTTTTTCCGGAAAACATTCCTCCGCAAATAACTTCAATCCAACCTCTGTTTATGGGAGACGTTATCATTTTTTATTCCCTCTTTTTATCCGTTTTTTAAAAAAACAAGCCCGTTCTCTGCGAATATATTAACATTAAGTTTTCAAAAACCAAAATTTACGAATCACTTGCCTGCTGTTTATTGAGATAGTAAAATAAATTCAATGTTTTATTTGATAGGACTGGGGAATCCGGGAGACGAATACGAAAACACCCGCCACAACACGGGGCGGATGGTTGTTGAGGCTTTTGCCAAAGCCAATAAATTTGATGATTTTGAAGAGGATAAAAAAACTCTATCTTTAAGAACCGAAGGCAAAATAGGCAAAGAAAAAATCACTTGCCTTCTGCCCGAAACTTTCATGAACAAATCGGGCTCGGCTCTTAAAAAAATAATTACTTCAAAAAAGGGGGCTCGGAAGCTCATTGTTGCCCACGACGATGTGGACCTGGCTTTTGGCAAATTCAAAATTTCTTTCGGCAAGGGCTCGGCCGGACACAAGGGGGTGGAGTCGGTGATGCGGGCGGTAAAAACGAAAGATTTTTATAGAGTGCGGGTGGGCATTTCGCCGGCCTCGCCCAAGGGAAAACTGAAAAAGCCGAAAGGGGAAAAGATGCTGGATTTTCTTATGGCCAAATTCAAACCGGCCGAAGAAAAGATACTCAAGAAAACAATAAAGAAAATTGTTCCGGAGATCGAGAAAATGATTAGCTGAAATTTCTAGTTACCTAATTTCTAATTCACCTAATAAATGCTTGCGTTGGGTCTTTTGAAATGCTAAAAAATTAAAAAGGCACCTTGAAAACAAAAGAGGAGAATGAAAATGGAAGAAAATCCTAAGGCCGAGATTATTTACAAAGGGAAAATTGATATAAAAAAGATGGTTGAGTTTTTTGGGCTGAAAGAATCGCCGGATGGCATTGGCTATATCACAAGAAAAAAATTACCGAGAGTTAGTTTTTTTATTCACGAGTACGAGGGCGACCCTGCTTATTCCCGTATTGTATTTGGCATAAAAATGCCCGATTGCCTAAAGGTTGATGATCCGGGAGCGGGCGAGATAGATAATTTGTCGCTTATGATATTGGCGAAAAAAAGATTTCTTGCCAAAAAAGGCAAAGATTATGTGTGGGGGAAACCCACCAAGGTAATGATTTTTTGCGAAGTTCAAGGTGGCAGGGAAACCTGCGTAATGTTTATTAAGGGAATGCAAACATTTATGGCTCGAAGAGGTTCGTGCGAATGGGTCAAAGGAGAATTTTAATTTGGAACTCTTCTAAAAAACAAAAACGGCTCACTTCTTGAAAGAGTAAGCCGTTTTTTATTTTCTATTTTTCTTCGTCTTTTCCCGAGAAGTGAGATAATATCAGTTTTTGCTCGTCGGGTTCGAAAAGCAATATTTTGAAATTGTACGATTTTCCGAGTTCAAGCGTCTTTTTCATCTCCTCATCCGATTCAAATTCGGAAATGTGGACCAGGCCGGCCACTCCTTCCTCAATGCTCACCAAGGCGCCGTATCTGTTGAACTTAATTACCACGCCGCTAACCTCATCGTCTTTTTTGTATTTGTTTTTGGCTCCCTCCCACGGGTTGTACTTCAGTGCTTTTATGGAAAGGGAGATTTTATCGTCTTTTATACTTATTATTTGTGCGTTTACTTTGTCGCCGACTTTGAAAAGCTTTGAAGGGTCTTCAACCAGTCCCCAGTCCAGTTCGGATATATGGGCCAGGCCTTCAAGCCCTTCCTCTATCTTCAAAAACACGCCAAAATCCACAACGCCGGTGATTTCTCCCTCTACCACGTCGCCTATTTTGTACTTGGCTATAAGGTTCTTTAGTTCGCCGGCCTGGGTTTCTTTTTCGGAGAAAATAAGCTTGTTTTCTTTTTTATCGGCATTGATTATTGTTACGGCAATTTTCTCGCCGATGAGTTTTTTTAGCTCGTCTAGAATTTTGTCTTTGTCGCCTCCTTCCACGCGGGGATAGTGGGTGGTCCTTAATTGGGAAGCGGGCAAAAATCCCTGCAGTCCTCTCCAGTCGAAAATAAGACCTCCGGTGTTTGCGTCCACGACGGGCAGATTGAATACTTCCTGGTTTTTCTTGGCGTCGGTCGCTTCCCTCCAAATTATTTCCTGGCCGGCTTCTTTCAGCGAAAGCTCGGTGTAGCCGTCCTTGTTTTCGAGGTCGACTATCTTGGCGGTGATTAAATCGCCCGGCTTGAGTGATTTAATGATCTCTCTGGCATTTATAAATTCCCGTCCGTAAATTATAGCGGTGCCGAAAGGTTTTAAGTCAACGAACACCGTAGTTCCGTCTTTTTTAAGAACTTCTCCTTCAATAAGGTCGCCTTCCTTTGGAAGGTTCAAAGGAAAAATTTTGGAAAGAAAATCCATTGAATTGTCGGCTTTTTTTGAATTGTTTTGCTGAATAGCGTTCATTATTGATAAAAGTATAATGGCACTTCTTTGATTTTGCAAGGGTCGTTCGGCGCATGCTTGTAAAGTTTGCCTCTTCGTGATATTAAAAATTCAGAAGATATTTGTACAAGTAGAAAAAAGAGGAGGAGATGTCCATGACGAAATTTATAAACTTTTCAAAAAGGAAGAGGGGAATGAATCTCCCGGGGGCTGAATTCTCACGCCAGGATATTTATAATTTTTTGTTCAAGATCAACATTGTTGACCTTGTGTGGGACGAATTTGATGACTTGTCTATTTTTTTAAGAAAAACAAAAAAAGATGAAGCGAGAGAAATTGCCGGAATTGATTTTGGGGATTACACTTGCGGGCAAGGCTTTTTGCTGCTCAATTTTTATGAAAAAGATTTTGAGCTTCACGCCGAAAATCTCTGCGACAGATTGACCAATCGTTTTAATTTTTGTTTTTATCCGATATGCGCGGAGGAAATTGAAAAAAATTCGGGTTTAGGCGAATGTTTAATGGTTTGTCCCGAATGCGGATACGCGGAAAATGGTATTTTTCATTGCCCAAAATGCGGCCATCCAATGGATGCAAATGAACAATAATAAAGGGAAAAAGACGCTTCCAAAATGGAGCGTTTTTTGCTACGATGATACTAATGGTGATTACTTACTACGGCGTTTCCTGCTTCAAAGTGCAGTCGGGAGAGACGGTTTTAGTGTTTGACCCGCCTTCGAAAAAGTCGGCTTTTAAGGCCCCCCGCTTCCAGGCGGACGTTGTGTTTGTAAGCCACGGGCACGATAATCACAGCGGATTCGAGAACATTTCCGGAAAAGAAAAAAACGGAGAGCCCTTTCTGGTAAATACTCCGGGAGAGTACGAAATTAAGGGAACCGGTGTAAGAGGGTTCAATACTTTCCACGACAAAGAAGAAGGGAAAAAGCTCGGTCTCAATACGTCTTATGTGCTGTCTTTGGAAAATCTCAATATATGCCATTTGGGAGATTTTGGAGAAAAAGAGCTGAGGCCTTCTATCCAGGAATTTTTGGGGGAAGTGGACATTTTGTTTGTTCCCGTTGACGGCGGGCATGTTTTGGAAGCGCAAAACGCCGCCAAAGTGATAAACCAAATTGAACCGAAAATAATCATTCCCATGCATTACGGCAAAAAAGAGCTGACAGAGTTTCTTAAAGAAATGGGGCAGGAAAAAGTGAAGCCGGTTGAAAAATTAAGTTTCAAGAAAAAAGATATCGCTGACAAGAAAGGGGAAGTGGTGGTAATGAAACCACTACTAAATTAACCAATAATCAATATCCAACGTTCAATCAATATCCAAATAAACTAATGACCAATTTAATATTTAAATATTGAGTATTGAATGAATATTGAATGTTGGGTATTGGATGTTTATTTATGGGACTTTTGGACCAAATAGAAAAATTGCGCGAAAAGCCGGAGGCCACTCGGCGCAGGGTGGCTATAATGGTTACTTCTCTTATTGTGCTGGTTGTGATGGGAATCTGGATTACTCTTAATTTTGCCCTGAACCATCAATTTGAAGAAAAAAGCAACATAGCCAGTCCATTTTCCGTAATAAAAGATATATTTAAATAAGCGATGGCAAAAAAAGAAGAAAAAAATAAAAAAGAGCATTCCGGCGAAACTCCGGGTAAAAACAAAAACATTGTCCAACAGGGCATTGTGGACGAAATGCGCAAGTCTTATTTGGACTATGCTATGTCCGTTATCGTTAGCAGGGCTCTGCCCGATGTTCGCGATGGATTAAAGCCCGTTCAGCGTCGTATTTTAACCGTCATGCACGAAGACGGCCTAAGCCACTCCGCTCGCTTTAAAAAATCCGCTACCGTGGTAGGCGACACCATGAGCAAGTACCACCCGCACGGCGATATGGCTATTTACGATACCATGGCCCGTATGGCTCAGTATTTTTCTTTGAGATATCCTTTGGTGGATGGCCAGGGAAACTGGGGTTCTATAGACGGCGATCCCCCGGCTGCTCACCGCTACACTGAAGCGAGAATGACAAGAATAGCAAGCGAAATGCTAAAAGACATTGAAAAAGACACTGTTGATTATGCGCCCAACTATGATGGTCGGCTGAAAGAGCCGAAAGTTTTGCCATCGTCTATTCCCCAGCTTCTTTTGAATGGCACCATCGGCATAGCCGTTGGCATGGCTACAAATATTCCTCCCCACAATCTCTCGGAAGTGGTAGATGCCGCAGTTTGTCTTATAGACAAACCAAAATCCGGGATAGATGAGCTTATGAAATTTGTTAAGGGGCCCGATTTTCCTATCGGCGGGATTGTTTTTAATAAGAAAGATATTGAGGAAGCATATGCTACCGGCAGAGGGGGTATTTTAACCAGAGGAGAAGCGGAAATAGTTGAAGAAAAAGAGGGTAAATATCAAATTCGCATTTCCTCCATTCCTTATTCAGTAAATAAAGCCGATCTTATAGCCAAGATGGCGGATCTTGTGGTGAATAAAAAAATTGAAGGAGTCCGCGACATAAGAGACGAGTCGGACAAGGAAGAAACCGTTGCTATTGTTCTGGACCTTAAGTCCGGTGCCAATCCCCAGCAGGTTCTAAACAGTTTGTACAAGTATACCGACCTTGAGAAAATGTATCATTTCAATATGCTGGCTCTCGTGGATGGTATACAGCCTCAAGTTTTGTCATTGAAAAATATTCTTGAGTATTTTATTGTTCACAGAAATGAAGTTGTGGAGCGTCGTGCCAAGTTCGACCTCAGAGTAGCTTTGAACAGGGCCCACATTCTTGAAGGGCTGAAAAAAGCGCTTGATCACATTGATGCGGTGATAAAAACCATAAAATCTTCTCCGGACAAAGAAAAAGCCCACAAAAACCTTATGTCCAAATTCAAGCTTTCAGACAGACAAGCAACGGCAATTTTGGAAATGAGGCTGCAAACTCTTGCCGGACTTGAAAGGCAAAAAATAGAAGACGAACTTAAAGAAAAGAAAAAGCTCATTGCCGACCTGCGAGCACTTCTTAAAGACCCTAAAAAAATATTGGCGGTGGTAAAAGAGGAGCTTTTGGAAGTTAAAAACAAGTATGGCGACGAAAGGCGGACAAAAATAGTGAATCATGCTGCGGGAAGTATTTCGCTTGAGGACACTATTCCAAATGAAGCGGCCACTTTGGTTTTGACTCGCGGAGGTTATATTAAGCGTTCGAAACCCGAGGCCTACAGAGTGCAAAAAAGGGGAGGCAAGGGAGTGATAGACTTGTCTACAAAGGAAGAAGATTCTGTCTATATACTCATACAGGCCAACACTCACGATGATTTGCTTTTTTTCACCGACAAAGGGAAAGCCTACAAAATAAAAATGTACGAAGTACCCGAGGGGAAAAGAGCCACTAAGGGCAAGTCTATAGTAAATTTTCTTTCAATTTCCGGAGACGAGCGAGTTACTTCCATTTTGGCCATGCCCAAGGGAGTACATGAGAAGAAAACGTCTTTGTCCATGATAACTAAAAAGGGTGTGATTAAAAAAGTGGCCACGGAGCTTTTCAAGGACGTAAGGAGAGGAGGCATCATTGCCATAAAGCTTAAGAAAGATGATGAACTTGGCTGGGCCAGAATTGTTTCCTCGGGTGACCACATTGTTCTGGTAAGCAAAAAAGGCCAGTCTATAAGATTTAAGGAGTCGGACGCGCGTGCTATGGGAAGGGCGGCCGCCGGCGTAAGGGCCATAAATCTTAAAAGTGACGACGAATTGGTTGGCGCGGATGTTGTTTCCAAAGATGAAAAAGATTCTTACCTTTTAACTATTAGCCAAAAAGGATTTGGCAAGAAAACCAAAACAAAAGAATACCGTATTCAAAAAAGAGGCGGCTCCGGTATTAAAACGGCTAAAGTAACGGACAAAACAGGCCAGTTGGTATCGGCCAAGGTTATAAATCCGGAGTTTGAAGAGATAATAGCCATTTCAAAAAAAGGACAAATAATAAAAACCACCCTGGCCGAAATTCCGGTTTTAGGAAGACAAACTCAGGGGGTAAAAGTAATGAGCATGCATGCCGGCGACAGCGTGGCGTCCATAACCTGCTTGTAGCTATTTGGGGATAACTACATAAGGAATTATTGAGCCATTGTGGTAGAATATTTATGTATATCTGTATACATGAAAGATGGCTTTTTTGCATCCCGCTACAATTGTTAATAAGCTAAACATCACGCCTGGTACCAGGGTGGCTGATTTTGGTTGCGGGTCGGGACATTTTACCATTGAAATGGCTCGCAGGGTC
>CAZWRF010000011.1:0-21061 GCA_964636095.1 uncultured Candidatus Saccharibacteria bacterium
ATATGATGAAAGAATTGAAGTGGAGAGAAAAGCAAAAGCTTGTGGTTCATCGTTCCGGCAAAAAAATAATCATTGAGGATTGGAGAAAATAAATTCATGAAAAACGAAACCGATGAATTTTCTAAAAGATTACTATAAATAAAGCCGGGTTTTGCTATAATAAAACATTATGTGGGTAGTTTACGCGTTTTTGTCCGCCATTACTGCGGCCTTGGTAGCCGTCTTCGGAAAGCTAGGCCTTAAGGAAATTGATTCCGTTTTGGCCACCACTTTGCGCTCCATCATTATGATGGTTTTTCTCGTTTTAACGGCTTTCTTTCTCGGCAAGTTCAGAAACTTTTCTCTCTCCTCTCTCGGTACCCGCACAAGCCTTCTCATAATAGCGGCCGGGGTTTGCGGAGCCATGTCCTGGCTTTTTTATTTTCTGGCTCTAAAATACGGCCTGGCCACTCACGTTGTGGCCATAGACCGGCTTAGTATAATATTTGTGCTCGTCTTTGCCGCCCTGTTTTTGGGTGAGGGCGTAGGCTGGAAGATGGTTGTCGGAGGAGTTCTCATGGCCGCCGGCGCTATTTTGATATCGCTATGAAAAAACCGCCCGTTGGGCGGTTTTTGTTTTCGGCTTTTGCGCCAATTTTTAGTTGTGCTCGCCCATAAACTCATGGCCGCAATCGTTGCATTTTTTCACGTAGTCAAAGTTTTCAACGGGCTCCGTGTTGGAGCTGCCGCACTTGGGGCACACAGAAAATCTGGCACCACAGGCGCATATATGTATATCGTCCCATTCAAAAAATTTGTTATCTTTGCTTCCGCACTTTGGACACTCGACCGGCTCCATTTTTTTATTCATCTTCATCCAGCGCCTCCTTCAATTTTTTCTCCAGCGCGAAAGCCACAAGCTTCCTCGCTTCTTTTTCCGTACTTGCCTTGCCGGCCAGAACACAGCCCCACATACCGTCGTTTTTCCTTCTCCCCCACTCCAATATGAAAGAGCAGCCCATTGGCCAACAGGTTTTTATATTTTTGCCTACCAGCTTATCTGCCACATAAAAATCAAATGAACCATTTTCGGCATAAACGAAAACCGGAAGATAGTACCTCGTTTTTACAAAGTTAATCACTTTGTCCAGTTCTTTTCTATGCCCGCCGTTCTTGTAGAAAGGAATGTACACAGCAATACCGCCCTTTAAAGAATTTGTTTTTATGCATCTTTCCACGATTCTTAGCTCTTCCTCGCCGGAAACAAAATACACTTCGTCCAAAAACAAAATACTTTTTCCCTTGTTTTTCTCCGCAAACTTATCCAGTTTCCTGTCAGCCCATTTATTTATCCGAGCGCTTCCAAAACATACGGCAATAGAAACAGCCAAAATAAAAGTAATCAGGAAAGTTTCTTTTTTATTTTTCAAAATACTCCTCCTTTCTGTTTCTGATCCTTCTTATTTTTTAATTGTCAGGGAGCGAAAAGTCAAGCGGTATGGAAAACCAAAAAGTGCTGCCCTTGCCCTCTTTCGAAACAAAGCCTATCCCAAAGCCGCATTTGTCCGCCAAAAGCTTTATAAAATAAAGACCCAGTCCCGTGCCTTCCAGTGACTCTTCCCCTTCCGCGTTGGACGCCCTGAAAAACCGGCTAAACACTCTTCCCTGCTCGCTTGCGGGTATACCAATACCGCTGTCGATAACGGCTACGCGAATGTTTTCCTTTTCTTTTGAAACTTCAATCTTTATCTTGCCGCCGTTTGGAGTATATTTTACGGCGTTTGAAAGAAGGTTTAAAAGAATCTGCCTTGTTAAAACAGAGTCTATATTTACCCGAGGTAAAGACGCGGGCATTTTCTTTTCAACCGTTATTGATTTTTTATTCACTTCCTTTACGATTTCTCCGGCCGCTTCCTCAGTCAGAGAAACAAGATTTGAGGAGCCTGTGTTTATTTTCAGGCGGCCCGCTTCAATCCGGCCGATATCCAAAAGCAGCTTAACAAGATAGTTCAAGTTGTCCACCGAGGAAAGAGCACTTTCCAAGAAACTCTTTTGTTCGCCGTTCAATTTTCCCACTTTTTCTTTTTTTAAAGTTTCCAAATTCCACAGTATCGCCGTTAAAGGGGTCCTTAGCTGGTGCGACGTCATGGAAACAAAGTCGCTTTTAATCCGGTCCACTTCCTCAAGTGCCCTAACCCGCTGAACCAGAAGCATATTGCCCAAAAACCACGCGATAAGAAAAACCGCCAAAGTGACAAAGCCCAGTCCTACAATGCTTCTTTCAAGCAAGAGATTGGCATAAACAAGAACTTCATTCTGAGGAACGCCAATGGCCGCGTAAACAGGCTCTGTTTCGTCCCTTACCTGGAGCGTTTTAAACACAAAGAGCCTTTTAACGCCGTCCTGGCCCGTGATGGTATCTGTGCCTATTTTTTCCGAAATTATCACCTTCTCCAGTGCTGTCTGCGAAATATTTTTGCCGGCCAATTTTTCATTATCGGGTATTCTTACAAATATGTCGCCGTCAGCGTCAAAAAGAACAAAAAGAGATCCGCCGGGTAAATCGGCATTTTGCACAAATTCATCCATGTGCGCCGTGAAATAATTCAAGCCGTACTCCAAATACGGTTCAGTTCCCAAAACGTCCAAAACACGCCTTATGTTTGTTTCGGCTTCGTTGAGTTCGGTTGCTCTTGCCTCAAAATACGAATAAATAAACAGCGCGTAAAAAGGAATGAGCAGAAGAACAACAAACAACATTAGTCTCCAGCTGAACGGGTCCAAAACAACTCTCAAAAATCGGCTTCTTTTTTTGTTTTTAGTCTTAGTTTTTTTCATTGCACTTTAAAATATTCTACTTCCGGCACATCAAGAATCAATGAATGTTTTTTATTCGGCGAAAACTTTTTCCGCAGGAACCTTTTCTTCATTCACTTTTATAAGAAGAGCCGTGACGGCGCCTACAAGAAGGAGAACCGAAGAGACCAAAAAAACGGTTCCATAAGAAGAAATATCGGCCTTTAGTGTCATTAGCCCTACTGCGCGCTGAAAGTCAACCGGATTTGAAATATGTATAGTACTGTGGCGGACAATATCAACTAACTTGCTTTTGGCGGAGTTTCGCAAAATGGTACCGAAAACCGCGATACCGAAAGCGCCGGCAATATTTCTCGCAAGCGCCAAAATGGAAGATGCCACGCCCATTTCCTCCGCCGGCACCACAGAAGCAATGACATTTGTTCTTTGCGCCATGCCAAATCCCATGCCAAACGCCATAACTGAAAGCGGAATAACAATATCCAGCGGCCCCGAACGCGGGTCAAGCCAGGAAAAAAGGTAGAGGCCAAAAGAAGCAACAAGCGTGCTTACCGCTATTACATAGCGGGGCTGTACTCTGCCGGTGAGTCTTCCCCCTATCGGCGCTGCTATCATTATCATAAAAGCCATCGGCATAAAAATATATCCGGTTTGGGTGGCGCTTAGTCCCAAAAATGTTTGGGAGAAGATAGGAATAAGAAATATGCTCCCCATCATGCCCATAAAAACTATAAAGTTGTTGCCTAAAGTGTTTGTGAAGGCGGAGATTTTGAAAAATTTGAAATCAACAATAGGTTCGGGGCATTTTTTCTCAATGGAAATAAAAACTGAGATGAATACGACAATTGCCACATAGGAAAGGATACTATTTAAAGAAAACCATCCCCAATCCATGCCTTTGTCCAAAACCAAAACCAGCGAGGATAGAGCGCCTCCTAGAGTAATAGCTCCCCACCAATCGAAAACTCTTGTTTTTTTCTCGGATACCGATTCGCTAATAAAAGTCATGGCCATAAAAAGACCTATCAGCCCAACCGGCAAATTTATAAGGAAAATGGAGCGCCAGCCGAAAGTATCAATGAGCGGACCGCCTATAAGAGGGCTGAAAACGCTTGCCGCTGCAAATGAAGACGACCAAATACCCAAAGCCTGTGCCCTCTCTCTGTTATCCCTGAAGGTAACCGCCAAAATGGCCATGGCCGTAGGATAGTCAGCTGAGCTAGCGACGGCCTGAATAATCCGAAATACTATCATTGAGCCAAGGTTCCATGCCAGACCGGCTAAAACGGATCCAAAAATAAAAATAACAAAGCCGAAGATGTATACTTTCTTACGGCCGATGGTGTCTCCCAGCTTGCCCCATACAGGCACAAAAACGGCATTTGCCAAAATGTAGGCGGTAGCTATCCAACCGGCCGCCGTAATGGTAATTCCAAAATCCCCCATTATTTTAGGAAGGGCCAGGTTAACAACCATTTGGTCCAAACGCCCAAGAAATGTTCCTATTATAACGGTGAGAAGAACAAGCCAGCGAAGATTTTTGTTTACTTGTATATCCATACCTTTGCCGACATTCCGTCCCGAAGTTCCGGATACTTGTCCGCGTTAAAGCGGACTTTCACGTCGAACTGCTTCGTTTGTCTTTTGTCCGAAATATTGAAAACAATATCTCCTTCGCGCGAGGAAGGACTTATTTCATCAACAACACCCTCGTACTCTTTTGAGCCAAAAGCGTCAACGGTGAATTTTGCTGTTTGGCCAATCCGTATATCGGAAAGTCCTTTGTCCTCTCCAATTTGGGCCACAAGTCGCAAATCAGCCGGATTTATCATGGTTACCACCGCTTCTCCGCGGTTGAACAGCTTTCCGGTATTGGCGTTGACCTTTATTACAATGCCGGCAGTGTTTGTTTTAATAAGCTCGTTGCCGACGCGCGCCACAACGGTGTTTGCGTTTATGGTGTCTCCCTCCCGGACAAATATTTCTTCCAATACACCGGCATTTTGAGGCGCCAAGTCAATGTGCGGCGCAGAAATTGACGCGCTATCCGTATAAACCCGCCCGTTTGATATTTCAAAGTAAGCCAGACCGGACACGCTTCCTACGATTAAAAGAGAAACAAGAGCAGAAAGCACCCACATGTTGCCCGTAAGGCGTTTTATGGCTTTTTCTTCTTTTTTCACTTCTTTTAAAATCTTTTTTTCTTCCCTAAGAATTTCTTTTTCTTCCTCAACAACGGTGTCTATTGAATTTTTTTCCTTATTTCCCATGATAATTTTTTACCGAATACTTCCAAAATTTATAATTTTCTCTCCCAAAGAAAGCCCCGTCAAAATTTCCACATACCCGCTTTTTCCTTTTATTCCGGTTTCAACCTTTTTTTCAACGGGTGAGGAACCGCTTGTGTCGACAAGCACAAATTTTTCATTGCCGCGGGTAATTATAGCCCCCGCGGGCACAGCAAGGGCATCTTTATGAATAGCTGTGGCTACAGCCACATTAGCAGTCATTCCGGATTTTATTCTGTCATCTTCATTTTCAAACTGCAAAATAATTTTGTAAGCGTTCACGCCATCAACAACGGTCTCCGCCGGATCAATGGATATCACCTCAGCGTCAAAAATCTGGCCCCGGCTGTAAGTATCCAGCGTAATCTCCGCCTTGTCGCCCACCTTAATCTTAGCAATATCCGCTTCGGAAATAAAAGATTCCACCTCAAACTTTGCATCGGAAATAAGGGAAACAATGGGCGTATTCGGAGGCACCGCTTCTCCGACGCTTAAATCGGATACTGAAACAACGCCGGCAAAAGGAGCTGAAATTATAGTCTTAGCTATTTGCACCCGGACACCATCAATACCGGCTTGAGCAGATTTTACCCTTGCCTCTTGTTCTTTTATTTGTTCGGATGTAGCGCCGACCTTCTTTAAGGTAAGGCTATCCTCAGCAGTGGAAATAGCGTTTTCATTGGCCACTTTTTGTGAAGAAATGGACTGTATGGCTCCGGAAACTGCCGTAATTGAAGCATTTATTCCGGCGCTTTGAACGCTTAGGTTTGCCGATTCAGCCGAGGTTAAATCTCCGGTGACAGGTACAGAGTCAAGCGCCTGCTTGACCTTTTTTAATGCAAACAAGGTCTCGGAAAGAGCCAAATCCACGCTGGAGTAAAGAGGATTTTCCGCCGCCGCTTTCACCGCGCCGAAAGCTCCCCCTTCAAGCTTACTTAAAGGGTCAGATGTCCATCTACCGGCATCATCGGCGCCAAGCATATATTTTACGGCTGCCTCTTTTGCGTCGGCAATTTTCTGCCCCGTTTGGTCGTTGGCAGAAAAATGAGCGTATTGTATATCGGTAACGGTAAGAATGGCTGATTTGCCCGAATCAGCGGCTCCCTGGAGCGTGGTCAATGCTTTACTGTAAACTCCGTCCAGGTCCGCCTGAGCCTTGGCCTGTGCGTTTTGCAAATTTGTCTGAGCCGCCTGAATTTCTTCCGGCAACGAACCCTTTTTCAGCTCTTCAAGCCTTGCCTCTTCCATTTCAAGACCGGCTTCCGCCTGAAGCTCCTGGACTCTTAAGTCGGCGTTTCCCAGGGCAACAAGTGTTTCTCCTTTATAAACTTTGTCGCCGGATTTTACATAAATTCCGGAAACTTTTCCGCCTTTTTCAAAGCTTAAGGCCACACTTTCGCCCGGCTTTACTTTCCCGCCGGCTTCCACTTCCTGGCTTAGCGTCATTTTTTGCACTTCCGCTATGTTTTCAAACCCGCTTGAAGAAGAACGAATTCGCAAAAAAGCATAAACGCCGATAACAGCGGAAGCAACAATAGCCACAATAATGATAAAAATCGGTCTTTTAATTATATTCATATTTTTATTTTCTATTATTATTTAACAAATCAAACGTTGTGTCAATGCTAAATAAAAACCCGACCATATCGGAGTTTGAAAATTGATAATTGAAAATTGAAAATTGAAAATTTGAGCTATGCCCGCAGATATCTTCTCGCCGCCACCCAGCTTGAAAAAGTCCCCAGCGCGACGCTAGCTGCCAAAAGAACAGCGAAAAGCTGGAAAAAATTGGCCAGGTAGTAGTAAAAAACATTTATCCCTCCAAAAAAACTTTCGGACATCGGCCCAAGCCAATAGGTCAACGGATAAAACAGAGACATGGTAACAATGGTTGAGATAATGCCATAAAGAACTCCTTCAATCATAAAAGGACTTCGTATATACCGGTTTGAAGCGCCCACAAGGCGCATTATTTTTATCTCCTCCCTGCTCGTGTAAATGGCAAGGCGAATTGTGTTGAAGGTAACAAGAAGCGCCACGAATATAAGAACAAGGCTTATGCCCGTTCCAATACTTCTTGAGGTTTCCAAAATACCGGTGAGCCGGTCAATGACCGTTTTGTTTTGGCGGTAATTGATCTTGTCTATTATTGAAGAAACGCTTGCCTGGTTGCCCGCTCCGTTTTCCAGGTACTTAGCGATGCTCTCGTACTGGGAGGGATTTTTTGCTTTTATATTCAAGCTTGCTCCAAGTGGATTGTCCCCCAACTCATCCAACGACTGAATAATAAGAGTGTTGTCCGCGTGCCTGTCTTCAAAGGCGCTTAAAGCATCCTCCCTTGAAACATAATCCAGTGATTTTACTTCATCCAAATTTGACAGGGAATCCTTGAGAGAAACTATGTCGTTTTCGGAAGCATCCGTTTTGAAATAAACCGTAATGTCAACTTTGTTTTGAAGCTGGTCCAAAACGGTTAAAAGTACCGCTTTGCCGAAAATAAGCGAGCCGAGAACGGAAAGAGTAATAACCATTATCATAATGGTAGCCAAAGAAACCCATCCGTTTCTCCAGAAGCTTATAAAACCCGCCCTGACCACTCTTTTGAAATTTACCCAGATCATAATACGTATCTGCCCTCTTTATCATCCCGCACAATTCTCCCTTTTTCAAGAGTAATCACCCTTCGGCCGAGAGAGTTTATAATGTCTTTGTTGTGCGTGGTTAAAATAACCGTAGTGCCCAGCTGGTTTACTTTTTTTATAAGATCTATTATTTCCTGAACGTTTATGGGGTCCAGGTTACCCGTCGGCTCATCGGCAACTATTACATCCGGCCGGTTGATAAGAGCCCTGGCAATGGCTACTCTCTGCCTCTCTCCCCCGGAAAGTTCGTTCGGAAAATGAAAGCTTTTTTCAATAAGACCGACGACTTCCAAAACCTGCGGAACGTCCGTTTTTATTTCCAGCTCCGTTTTTCCGGCCGCCTGCATCGCAAAAGCGATATTTTCATAGGCTGTTTTTGTAGGAAGCAGCCTATAATCCTGAAAGACCACTCCTATTCTTTTTCTTAAAACATGAAGATCTTTCTTAGGCAAAGAATTAATATCTATTGAATCGAGAAATATGTTGCCTTCTGTGGGCTCCTCCTCAGCCAAAAGCAGCTTCAGCAAAGTGGTTTTCCCCGCGCCCGACTGGCCCACAATGGAAACGAATTCACCTTGCTCCACGGCAAAGTTTATATCCTCCAGTGCTGTTGATGATTCTGAATAAACTTTTGAAACGTTATCGAAATAAATCATAATCGCTCACTTTGTTCGCTCAAATTTTCAATAACCAATTTACAATTTTCAATCAATGACCAAATTATTAAATTTTGAAAATTACTAAATTGAAAATTCATTGGATATTGAATATTGAAAATTGAATATTAAATATCACGCTCTGCCTTAATAAACTCTTCCAGCCCACCCTCTAGCACGGAGTCAACATCTCCCGTCTCAACGTTGGTTCTGTGGTCTTTTACCATTTTGTAGGGATGAAGGACATAAGACCTAATTTGGTTGCCCCATTCGGGCTCAGTTGCCTTTGTTATTTTAAAACTTTCCAACTCTTCTTTATGATGCTTTTCATAAAGCTTGAAGAGTTTTGAGCGCAAAAGCTCAATGGCCCTATCTTTATTTTGCGCCTGCGAGCGCTCGGAATCAATATGCACGGAAACGCCGGTTGGAATATGTTTTATTCTTACGGCCGTTTCCCTTTTGTTTACGTTTTGCCCCCCGGGGCCCGATGAGCGGGCAAAATCAATTTCCATATCTTCGGGTTTTATTTCCACTTCAACGTTTTCAACAAATCGAGGCAAAACTTCCACCAGAGCAAACGACGTATGCCTCAATTTTTTGGCCGAAAAAGGAGACACTCTCACCAAGCGATGAACACCCATCTCCCCCTTGATCTCGCCGTAAATGTTTTTTCCGGTAAGCTCGACTGTGGCGTTTTTTACTCCGCCGGTGTCGTTTATGTGCTCGTGCAACACACGGAAACCCCATCCTTTTTTTTCGGAAAATTTTCGGTACATTTCAAAAAGTATCCTGGCCCAGTCCTCAGCATCTTCACCTCCGGCGCCGGAATAAATGCTTACAACCGCGTCGCCTTTGTCATATTTGTTAACGGAAGAGAGCCTTGCCTTTGTATCTCTTATTTCCTTGAGAATTTTCTGCGCCTTTTCTTTGTTTTGCCAAAAATCCGGCTCCTGAAGCTTTTCTTCCAGCTCCTTCAGTCTTTTTTTTTCTTTTTCGGCGTCTATTCTCATTTTATAGCTAAACGAATTTAAAATCCATAGTGAGCCAGGAGAGGGATTCGAACCCACGACCTACGCGTTACGAGTGCGTTGCTCTACCAACTGAGCTATCCTGGCGAACATATTAAGGAGCCTGGGAGAGGATTCGAACCTCCGACCTGCTCCTTACCATGGAGCTGCTCTGCCGGCTGAGCTACCCAGGCCTGACTATCTCAAATTACCAGATTTCCCGCCCGACTGCAATTCCTTCAAAAAATCATCAAAAGAATGAACCACCTTTATCCCTCCGTATCTTTCTTTTTTGTACGAACCGGCCGTATCGAGCAAAAATTTTTTTGTTTTGCCGCGCACGTTGAGCAAAACCGACATTTTATCGTCTATAAAAAAATCTAACCCGAGTTTTTTTATAATAGCCGCCTTTCCTTTGTCCGCGTCAACGAAAAATACGCTTTTCTCGGGAAAATCAAAATGCTTTTTCAGCCACATTCTTCCGTATCTGCTTCCCCGCCCCCGGCGGGAAACCACAAAAAGGTCAAAATCCTTACCTATGCTTTTCACTCCCCTTTTGGCTCCTTTCACAACGCCTGCCGTTAGACTGAGCTTTCTGTAAATTATCTCTTTTACTTCTTCGCTGTTTTTCTTAAGACCCAGCTTTCGGGCTGTTTTTTCGGCGTTTTTCGCGTGGTCGGCAAGAACACCGTCCAAGTCAAGGCCTATTCTTTTTTTGACATTTTCTTTTTTCACAATTCTTATTATAGCACAATTGCACCGCCTCTATCTTTGTATGTATACTAAATAAAAAGTTACTTAAAAATAAGGAGGAAGGCAATGGAAAAATCATATGAGGACCGGGCGCAAGCGCTTCTTAAAAAACTCAAAAGGCCCAAAAAAGAGAAGAAAGTTGAAAGACCGTTTTTTATAGAACTTACGGGGCCGCCAACCTCAGGAAAAACAACCATAATAAGTATTCTGGATCCGTTTTTCAGAAGACAGGGTTTTCGAGTATATACTCCGCAGGAGGGCGCCGAAGTTATCCGCCACATTCCGAGAACAAGTCACTTGTACAATGTAAGAACGGGGCTGTACGCTCTCTCCACACTAATAGACGCGTCGGTAAACGACAATTACGACTTGGTTATATTTGACAGGGGCCTTTGTGATGTTCACGCCTGGATGGACTACTGGAACGAAAAAAACGATCTTGCTTTTGAAGATACGTATCTCATCCAAAGTTTCTTTTGCTTCTCGACATGGATGAATATGATTGATGTTGTTTTTTACGTTGTAACAACCGCGGAAGAAGCAATAAAAAGGGACATGAGCGTAAGCCTTACCGAAAAATTCGGAGGCACAACAAACCCGGAAAATTTAAGAAATCTCGTAAATATATTCAAGAACTCATACAACAACCGCTCTTACCCGGTGGAAACAAAAAATATCTTTCTTATAGATACGACTGATACGAAAATCACCGAGATGACTGAAATGGTTTTAAAAAAAGCGCTTGACGCGCTTGAGCTTCGTTTTGAATAAAAAAGCCCCTCGGGGCTTTTTTCTATTTTTTCTATCCCAGCCGGAAAAAATTAATTGCGTTTTGGGTTGTTTGCCTGGCTACTTCTTCAAAAGAAACGCCCTTCACTTCCGCTATTTTTTTGGCCACTTCCTCCACATACAGAGGCTCACATCTTTTACCGCGGTAAGCGGCCGGCGCCACAAAAGGAGCGTCCGTTTCAATCATTATTTTATCAAGCGGCACCGATTTTATCACATCGTCATAGGTGCCGCCAAAGGTCACCGGCCCGGCAAAGGAAACCATAAATCCCATGGCCAAATATTCGCGGGCGTCATCCGCGGTTCCCGAAAAAAAATGAATATTGCCCCGCAGTTTGCTTCCTGAATAATAAAATTTGAGCAAAGACAAAAGATCGGCATGAGCGTCTCTGCAGTGTATCATCAGGGGCTTGTTAAACTGCATTGAGAGCTCTATTTGTTTTTTTAAAATATCTTTTTGCTTTTTCTTCGCCCACTCGTCGCTGTCTCCCGTTCTTCTATAATCCAGGCCGCATTCGCCCACGGCAACCACTTTTCCATCTCTTAGTATCTTCTCAAAATCTCCCACATTGAATCCCGCATTAACATATTGGGGATGAAGACCCGCGGAAGCAAACGCGCCGTCGTAAGTTTTAGCAATTTCAAGCGCTTTTTTTGAGCTGTCCAATTGTGTACCAACAACAATAAACCAAACATTTTCTTTTACGGTTCTTTCAATAACCTCTTCCCTGTCTTCATAAAAATCGGGAAAATTTAAATGGCAATGTATGTCTACAAGCTTTGGTCCCATGAATTATTCTTTTCTTTTGAACAAAATATCAATAGATTTTAGTGAAAAATCTCCCTCCTCTTTTTTGTCAGCCTCGGTTCCCAGGGCTTCCATTATATTTTCAGCGGTCTCGGGCATAAAAGGGTAAATCATTCGTGAAATATTGGCCAGGCCAAAAAACAAGCTCCACAAAACAGCGGAAGTTTTTTCTTCGTCCTTTTTTATCAGTTTGAAAGGCTCGTATCCCTGTATGTACGAGTCCAGGTCGGATATAGCGCGCCAGACCGTATCCGCGGCAGCGCTTATTTTAATTTCGCTCATGTTTTTTTTGTATTCGGACCAAAAAACATGTTCAAATACATACGGCACTGTAAATTTTTCTCTGCCTTCTTCTTTAAAGGGCACAGAGCTTAGCAAAATATCGGAGGGCTTTTTTATTTTTCCGTCAAAATAAGAAAAACCCATTTTGAAAATACGGCTTACATAATTGCCTAGCCCGTTGGCAAGATTAGCATTGTAGGCCGTTTTGAATTTTTCTTCGGTATAATCGCCGTCCTCAAAAAGAGGAAGTTCTCTTAAAACATAGTATCTTAAAGCATCCGCACCATAATCAGCTACAATTTTAAACGGATCTATTACATTCCCCACGGTTTTTGACATCTTTCTGCCTCCCGAATTTATAAAACCGTGAGCCAAAAGAATCTTCGGCAGCGGAAGCCCGGCAGACAAAAGCATGGCCGGCCACATCAGGGCATGGAAGCGGGCAATATCCTTAGCCGTAATATGAATATCGGCAGGCCAAAATTTTTTAAACAATTTCTCGTCCCTTCCGTACCCCAGCGCCGAAATATAATTTACAAGAGCCTCCGCCCAGACATAGATAGTATGTTCCGAATCATCGGGAACAGGTATCCCCCACTTTATGTCTTTTGACGGCCTGGACAAGCTTATATCTTCAAGCCCCTCTTCTACAAAAGACAGGGCTTCGTTTTTTCTTGAGACAGGCAAAATTTTAAAAGTATCGTTTTTTATCAGCTCTTTCAGCTCGTCGCCATACTTTGAAAGACGGAAAAAATAATTTTCCTCTTCTATGACCTCCGGCTCAACGTTGTGGTATATGCATTTCCCGTCTTTCAAATCTTTTTCCGTAATAAATGCCTCGCACCCCACGCAGTAAAGACCCTTGTATTCGCCTTTGTAAATATCTCCTTTTTCTTTTATTTTTCCCCAAATTTTGTACACGCCGGGCCAATGTCTCTTTTGGTCGGTAGTTCTTATAAAATCGTCATTCGATATGTTCAGAGCTTCATTCAATTTTTTAAACAAGGCTGTGTTCTCGTCCACAAGCTCTTTTACGTCTCTGCCCTTTTCCTCTGCGGTTTTGCAAATTTTGGCTCCGTGCTCATCCATACCTGTCAGCAAAAAAACATCTTCTTTCAAAAGACGATGATATCTTGCCAAAACGTCGGCTACAATTGAAGTATATGCGTGGCCTATGTGCGGTACGCTGTTGGCATAATAAATAGGCGTTGTAACGTAGAATTTTTTATTCATTTTAAAATTTGAATCGGTTAAGCCGTCTTATTTGAAATATGTTTCCTCTCCGCCAAGTCATTCAAAAGCTCCATCAAAACCGTAGCGGCGGGAACAGCCAAGAGAACGCCCAAAACCCCCCCCAGTTCTCCTCCGATGATAATAGCAAGAATGGAAATTATGGGAGGAATACCTATTATTTTTCTTACAACCAAAGGATAAATAAGGTGATTCTCAAATTGTTGTATCACGAAAAACAGCGCGATAACTATTATGCCCAAGGTGGGGCTTTGAAGAAATGCTACCAAAACCGGAGGGATAGCCGACATTATAGGGCCGAAAACGGGAATAATCTCAAAAACCGCGGCCAAAAGTGCAAAAGCAAACGCGTAATTTACACGCAAAATGGTAAGACCCAAAAAGACCAAAATACCAACCAAAAGACCCAGCAAAATCTGTCCCTGCAGCCAAAGGCCTATTTTTTTGTGAGACCTCTTCCACAAATTGAGAACATACCCTTCGTAATTTGAGGGAGTGATTATTCTTACAAAATTATCCAGCCCGTTTTTTTGAACAGCAAGGTAAAAAGACAAAACCACCATAAGTATAAGAGAGAAGGCGCCGCCGAAAACTTTTGCCGTCGCCAAAAAGAACCCGCTGGAAAATTCATTTATCTTGCCTTCTATGCCCAGTAAAATGTCCCGAAATGCCGAAGAAAGAGATTTTTCATAACCGGGGAAAAATCCGAACAAATTGTGAGCACCCCCGCCGTGATCCAGGTAGTGAGGCAGCGTGGCGGCAAACTGGGAAAGCTCAGAAATCAAATTAGGAACTATCATATAAAACAAAGCCGCCAATATCAAAAACCCCAGAAAGTAAAGAAATATAAGAGACAAGACCCGGGGAATCTTTTTCTTTTCAAAGAACCTTACGGCAGGCTCCAGCGAAGAAGCAATTACAATGGAGAACAAAACAAGCACTACAATATTGCGCACCATATACAATGCAAACAAAAGTATAGCTATAAAAAATACCCTGAGAACCGTCCCTGTGGTTATTTCTATGACATTAATGTTGTTTTTTGGGCTCTTTTCCGCCATAGTTTACAGATTGAAAATTAATTTTTTATAAAACTCTTCTTTCTTTTTTGTTTCCCCGCCGGCTCCTATAACAGCCATGTTCACCTTTGCGGAATTAAACACTTCGTTCGCTATTTTTAGAATATCATTCTGGCTGACTTTTTCAATCTTTGTCATATATTCCTCCGGCTGTTCGGCCTTTTTGTAAAAAAGTTCCTGTTCGCCGAAAAAATCGGCCACATCGTCGGTTGTTTCAAAATTGAGGAGCGTGTGGCCTCTTATGAATGACTTGGCGTCTTTTAGTTCCCTCGCCGATACGCTTTTGTTTTTTAAATTTTTCAAAACTTCAAAAATTTTTTTAATTGACCTTTCCAAATTATCGTGAGAAAGACCCGCCCTCAAAGCCAGTATTCCCGAGTCTGTTTGAAGGCCCGTTGAGCTTCCCACATAATAAGCCAGGCCGAGTTTTTCTCTTATTTCGGTAAAAAGGCGCGACGAAGCATTCCCGCCGAGAATAGTGGACAAAACACTCAGGGCATATCTTTTTTCGCTGAACATATCAAAAGCTCTTATTCCTATGGCAACGTGGCTCTGTTCCGTATTTTTTTCTACAAATCTCACATTGGGAAACGTTTGAAGCGTATTCGCTCTTTGCGCTTTTCTTACCATACCCACTTTAACCTTGTTAAAAGAACCCGCGACCTGACCGAAAGCTTCACCGGAGTCAACTCCGCCGGCAACAACAACCACCGTATTTCCTGCAAGATAATTGCCGTTTTTATATTTCAATATTTCAGGCCGTATTATTTTGCTGACAGATTCGGCTGTTCCCCCTATCGGCCATCCGTTTGGCTGGTCTTTGAACAAAATCTCGTATAATTCGTCCCATACCTTTTGCTGAGGAATATCTTCATACATGTTTAGCTCCTGTAAAATTACGCCTCTTTCCTTTTCTATTTCCTCACTTTTAAAAATCGGGTTAAGCAAAATATCTGAGACAATATCCAGCCCCGTAACAAAATCTTTTGCCGAAGTTTTTACCCAAAAACCGGTCATTTCTTTTGAAGTAAAGGCGTTGTGTTCCGCTCCCATTTTATCCAGTTCCTTGTGAATTTGTCCCGGTTTTGGCCGGTTTTTTGTGCCCTTGAAAAAAAGGTGCTCCAAAAAGTGGGAGATACCGCTTATTTTTTTCGTTTCGTACCTTGAACCGACGCCGACAAGAACCAAAAGCGTAACGGCGCCGGTATTTTCCATCGGCGCCAAAATTACCCGCAGTCCGTTTTTTAGAACTTTCTTCTCAAATTTGATCATAAGTTAAGAATAGCATAAACATCTTATCATAAAAATATGAAGAAATAAAAAAGCCGCTGCATGTTTTTTGTACAACGGCTTTTTGCCTTTATATTAACAAGGGGCCTTTGCCTGTTTTGCCCTTTCGTTTGATTCAATACAGGTTATAAGCAAATTCATCATATCCACGCTTTCATAAGAAAAGAATATTTTTGTACAAATCATTCTAATCAGTTCCCTTGTCAAAAGATTATAATTCTCTTCCAGACTTTTAAAGACCCGGAACAAATAGCGACCCCTGGAAAACAAAACATTTCGGGAACCCGCGATATTTTTAATGGCCTTGTCCATCTTGTTTTCCCAATTTCTGTCTCTGGTGCTTTCGTATTGGGATACCATTTCTTCCATTATTTCACGTGAAAGCTTGGACGATATCTCAGCGATTATATTAAAAACTTTGCAGATATACTCCCATGGCTCCTCGGGACGGCAAACAACTTTTTCAAACAAGCTGCAAGATTCCACCAGCCCCAAAATCACTTCGCGCCAATATTTGGGCGTAGCTTCCCAAAAGATAACAGGGTCCCTTTTTATTGCCAGTTTTTCAAGCTTGGTCATAATCTGGCATTTCGATATGCCGGGGTCGCAAGCAAAACACATCTGCAAAGCAACAGAGATGTCTACTTTGCAGTAAGCTCTCCTCGCTTCGGAAAAAACATCGTCCAAAGCAGTATCTATATCTCCCCTCGCCAACCGAAACAATTCAAAAACAATTCAAAATCAAAAACCTCGTCTATTTACGGCGATAGCCACAAATAAACGAGGTAAAAAATATAAGACATTAAAGACCAAACTCTCCTCTAAGAAGATCTTCGTGTTCCAATTTCTTTACTACAAAATAGTGCACGTAGTCTCTAATCTTAAAAACACTAAAAATAAAGTCCACTTCGTTCTTACATTCATACGGAGAAATAAATACACTCTTTTGCAAAGCATAAAATCCCATATCTTGAAGTTTTAAAGTTATGGCGTCTCTCGCCCTTTTATGCTTCTCGGGTATATCAAAAATAACCAGTCTCCACATCTTGTCCCATTTTTTAGGAATCGTTATTTTTAAATCATTAACTTGATATTTCAAAACTTTTTTGTTTCCTTTTTCCGTTATTTTAACTACCTGATTGCCTTTTTTATCAAAACTGATTTTAACAAATCTTTGTTTATTTAAATATTTTAAAGACTGTCTTAACCGCTCCTTGTCTTTCCAGTCTTTGGCGCCAAACAATTTTGCAACCTGCGCAAAATTAGGCAACACAAAACAAGTAGCTATAAAGCCTCCCAACGCCAAACCTTTCAGGATTTCTTTGGCAAGTTCCCCTTTTGAATATTTGTCTTTCATTTTTGTCATTAAACCAGTACCGTTATAGCCTAAGAATAAAAACCCAATTTATATATGGCTATAGCTATAAATAAATTGGGTACTGGATACACAGATAGACACTAAGCACATAGAACAGGGTGGTAAAAACCGTTTATTTCAGCTTTTCCCGTAGATACGCGGCGAGCTCTTCTATTTTTATTCTATCCTGCTTCATGGTGTCCCGGTCACGGACGGTTGCCGCTTTGTCTTCAAGAGAATCAAAATCAACTGTAACGCAAAAGGGCGTGCCGATTTCATCCTGCCGCCTGTATCTCCGGCCAATGGACTGAGTCTCGTCGTATTGGCACACAAATTGGCCTTTAAGCGAATCAAAAATCTCAAGAGCAGGCTTTGTAAGTTCATCTTTCTTTGAAAGGGGCAAAATGGCAACTTTCACCGGCGCCAGTTTTTTGGGAAACTTCATCACCACTCTCGTCTCCCCCTTTACTTCTTCCTCGGTGTAGGCTTCGGAAATCAATGCCAAAAATACTCTGCCAACCCCCATTGAAGTTTCCAAAATCCAAGGAATAAATTTCTCTCCATTCTCGTTGTACGATAAGTCTACTCCTGAAAACTTTGTGTGCTGTGTTAAGTCGTAGTCTGTTCTGTCGTGAATTCCTTCTATTTCGTCAAAACCATAAGTAGGAAAATTATACTCAATGTCCCAAGCATCGCTGGCGTAAAAAACCAAATTTTCATGCTGCTTCCATCTTAAATTTTTCTCTGACAAGCCGAGTTCTATTTGCCACTGCAACCTTTCTTTTTTTATTTCTTCATATTTTTCTTTGTTTTCGTTTGGCCTTATAAAATACTGCGTATCTGCCTGTTCAAATTCCCGACATCTAAATAAAAAATTGCGAGGCGAGATTTCGTTTCTGAAAGCCTTGCCTATCTGACCTATGCCAAAGGGAATCTTTGGGTGCATGGAATCCATAACATTTTTGTAGTTTAGATAAATGCCCTGACAAGCTTCTCCCGGAAGATACACGGGTTCAGAATTTTCTTGTGTAAAGTCGCCATAGTTTGATTTTATAAGCAAATTGAATTTTCTTACTTTGGTAAAGTCAGATTTGCCGCACTTAACGCATTTTATCTTGTCTTTATTTTCTTCAAAAAGCTTGTTTAGCTCTTCCTCGGACATTTTCTCATCGGCGTTAACGCCTATTTTGTTCAGTTCTTTATCCGCCCTCAACCGCGTATTGCAGCTTTTGCACTCAGCCATAGGATCGGAAAAACCGGTTGTATGTCCGGATGCCTCCCATACTTTGGGATGTTTGAACATAGCCGAATCCAGCCCGTAATAGTCTCCCCTGTCCTGAATGACTCTTTTCCACCAAAAAGCTTTTATATTATTCAAAAGTTCAACTCCCAAAGGTCCAAAATCAAAAGCACCGGCCAAACCTCCGTAAATCTCCGAACCCTGATACACAAAACCTCTCCTCTTTGCCCAGGAGATTATTTTTTCCATTGTTTTTTCAGATTTTTTTCCTTCTTTCATGCTTATATTCAGACTAAATTTATTTTTCCAATACTAAACTATTTTACGACGCCTATCAAGGCATTTGTTTTGGCTTCGGGCAGCGAGCGAGTTGAGAGAGCATTTCCCATACCAGAAATGTCCTGGCCGGTGAACAGGTCCTTTGCAGAAATAGTACTCTGCGACAATAGGCCGGGTGCGATATTAACCTGATTTGGCGCCGGCAATAAAGATACCTTGAAAGAAACACTTTTTTGAGGCTTTATTATTCCGGTTCCCGATTGAAGATTGTCCAAATACCAAACAACTTCGCCCGTGCTCTGGTTAAAAATAACTTCTTCTTCCAACGGATCAATAATTCCAAGCCAGCGGACATAAGAAGGCAAAGTGGCCCTAACCTCCGTATCTTCGGTGTCATTGTAAAAATTTGATACCGACCAGGTTATTGTATAATTGGTTTCCTGCCCGACTTGAGGGGGCAAAGGACCCGAATCGTAGCTCAACGAAGGAAAAACATCAACAATAGAAGCAACTTTCAATTCTTTCGAAACCGTTCCCTCAACAGTTGATACTTGCCCCTCGCTTCCGCTTCTTGAAGCCGTAATTTTCGCGCTTAAGTTAACGGTAAAATTTTTATCATCAGGACTGTTTACCGGCAACTTGCTCGCAAATTTAAAAGAAAAGCCAACGCCACCCTCTTTCCCGGGATTTATCAGAGCCAGACTTCCTTCGCTTGAAGAATTCCAAACCAAAGTATTGTCGTATCCGCGATAAAAACCGTTTTCCACCCTAATACTGCTTACATCAATTCCGTTGCCTTGGATCTTCGCCTCTATGGTAGCATCGCGAACTTCCGTTGTAAGGTTGCTCTTCCACGGAATGTTTATTCTTACTGTTTTGTCGGGAAAAATATTTTCGGTGTCTTTTCCGTCAACCAAGAAGCTCAAATTTAAAAACGGTTTTTTCAAAACTATGGATTGCGCCGTAGAGCCCAGTGAAGAAAGCGTATTGCCTCCGTCTTTCGACGAACCGGCAGTGGCATTAAAGCTAAGCTCCATCAAATCTTGGCCCTCTATGGTACCTCTTATTTGAAAAGTGCGCTTCTCTTGAGGCTGAAGGTCTCCTATAAACCACAGGTCGTTTCCTCTGGCTGGTTCAAAGTTCGATTTTTCAAACTGAAAACCGGGGGGATACTCCATTTTTAAATAAACATTTTTCAAAGTAACGTCGCTGTTTGAAACGAACTCCACGTTCACATCAACCGGCTGGCCCGATTCTTTTTCTTCCGGTAGATTGATTGAAATTCCAACGGGAGAACTGGAAAATTTTATTATATTCTTCAGATCTTTCGCAAAAATAGCGTTAGAATCCTTAAGCCTATACTCAAAAGAAAAGTCCATCTCTTTCTCCTGGTCTTGCTGTCCAAGAACAAAAACATCAATTTCGGTCTTTTTTGTTTCGCCGGGAGAAATAACTCCAACGACTTTTCTTTCTCGCGTAAGAGGTGAGCCGTCAATAGCCAAAGTGCCCTCCGGATAATCAATGACGAGGTCCGCAAGCTCAAGGCTTACCTTGTTTTTGTTGGTTATTTGCACATACCATTTGTTTCTTTCTCCTCCCTTTATAATGGACGGGCCGTCAATAGAAATATCAATGTTTTTAGAGGAGACTACGTTTCCGCCAACAAAAATATACCTCCATAAATAAAAACCGCCTGCGGCAAGAGCCGCCACCACAACAATAACAGAAGCGATAATCACAAGAGGCGGCTTTTTGCGGCGTGTGCGCCTGGATTCTATTTTTTCTCTGGTAGTAGCCTTTTTTGTCTCTTCGTCTTTCCAGTAGGTTTTAGTACCCCGGGAAGGAGACAATGCGCCTCTTTTAAAACGCGACTGAAAGGTCTCTTTTTCGTCGTATAGTTTTTTCTTTAATTTTTTCAGTTCTTCGTCTGTTGCCATCGATTTTATTATAACATACTAAAGCTGGCTTTGTTCAATAGACTCCTTAACCAGCGATAAAAAATATTTTCTATCGGCGCCTATTTTATCCAAAGACAAATTCCGGCCTTCAATCTCTCCGCCCATATAGCCAAGGTGGTTCAATATATGAACAGCCGACAATATTTCAAAATTTTTAAGCTCGTTTGAAGAAATATTTTTTCTTTCAAGAAACAAAAAAATATTTTTGAATTTTTCCCATAAATATGTATCTGCGTCCTGGCCTTGTATAAGCCTATCGACAAGCGAAAAGAGAACAAAAGAGGATTTTGTTCTTCTTGCGTCATTTCTTGTTCTATCAAGGATAAAAACCTCTTCCGCGTCTATAAGCCGCCAATAGCCTCCGGACGTAGCAACGAAGGAAATCCTTAAAAACGATAGTCCGGAAAGAGAATAGCGAAGCTTTGACTTGAGATAGCGGACGCCTCGGGCCGCCGCGTCAATGCGTCCGTATTTTTCGGTAAAAAAAGAATACAACATGCCCGATTCGCCGAATTCTTTTTTTTTAAAAAGAAAAGCTCTGGTTGTATATATGGTATACGACACTAATTCTCTATTTTAAATTTGA
>CAZWRF010000012.1:0-18572 GCA_964636095.1 uncultured Candidatus Saccharibacteria bacterium
CCGCATCATAAAAACATGAACAAAAAAATATTTTTTATTATTATCGCAATTATTGTCGTCGCGGCGGTCGGATTTTTTTTACTGAAGCCTACGCCGATAAAAGCGCCGCAGATCCCGCCTCCGTTTTCGGGCCTTTCAGGCGACGCGTATCCGCTTTACAGCGGAGCAGACTGGAGCGAGCCAGTTGCTCAAACTATTACTCTGGGGACTTCTACTGTGCAGGGAATGGAAGTAAGCGCCACTCCGGCCACGGGCACCATGGCGCCGTCCGATGTTTTTATTCCGTTTGAAGATTATTATGCGTCAAAGCTCACAGCTGCCGGATGGGTCGTAGACAACAGCCTGGCGGCCAACGGTCCGGGAAGCGGCATGACGGTTTTCAGGAAAGGAGACGCAGTAATCGTTTTAAACTACAGGAGCGTGTTTTCAATCGTCAGCGGCACCGCGCCGGCCCGGTGTCCGTGCGACGTTTCCATAAGTATCTTTTCATCGCTGTAGGTTTCCCGCCACAGGAAAAATCTGCTAAAATGTAGAGATGGAAGAACCTCAATATCAGCATTTGGGCAAAAAAACCTTTTGGCTTTTTGTTTTGAGTGGCTGCGGACCGGCTTTAGGATTTTTTGTGTTTGCCGTTGTGTTATTGTTTTTGGGTAAATACATACCTGAAGATTTTTCTTCTGTTTTTGTTGATGTTATCATAGGGGCGATACTTTTATTTGTTCTGGCGCTTGGGCTTGCTTTTCTTTCCGGCTGGCTTAAATACACAAACTACAGGTTTACTCTCGGTGAAAATGCTCTTCAAATTAAGCGTGGAATTTTAAGGAAAGAAGAAATCGCCATTCCTTATCGACAAATTCAGAACGTGGATATAAACCGCGGCATATTCGATCGGCTTATAGGCATAAGCCGGCTCGTCATTCTTACCGCCGGTGAGGAAGACAGGAAAGAAAGGGGCGAGTCGGAAGGCGTATTGCCGGCGATAGAAAAAAATCGCGCGGAAAAAATTCGCCAAGAGCTTATAGACCACTCCAACGTTCAGAAAGTTGTGGAAAATTAGCTGCCTACACTTTTAATAAAAAGTTCATCGCAAAAAGCGAAATTAATAATATGAAAAAAAATATTTTTGTTGCCGTAATAGTTATTATAATGGTGGCCGCGCTGGGTGTATGGTACGCTGTGTGGAATTCCGACAATACAACAGCCCCGTCCAATATCCAGCTCGGAGAAAAGCCGATAGCCACGGCTTTTTACATGTGCGACGGTGGAAAAACTATCAATGCCGAATTTTTTAAGGGGCAGTCAAAACCGGCTCCCGCACCCGGTCAGCCGCCCGTGCCGGGCGGCAGCGTGAAGCTAATGTTTAGCGACGGCCCCACACTTACACTAAAGCAAACCATTTCTGCCGACGGAATACGGTATTCAAACGGAGACCCATCGGTACAGGGTGGCGAAACATTCGTCTTTTGGAGCAAGGGCAACGGGGCGCTGGTTTTGGAAAACAATGAGCAAAAAACTTATACAGGGTGTATTTCCGTTGTTCCCGACCCGGGAAATTTGCCCAAAATATACGAAAGCGGTTCAAATGGCTTCTCTGTTCGCTACCCGGCCGACTATACCGTAGACCCCGATTACAAATATCAAGACTTGGGGCCGGGTAAAGATATATACGGAGTTTCTTTTACTATTCCGCCGTCAATCGCGAAAGGTACAAATTTGGCGCCCGATTCATATATCAGTGTAGAGCAAATTCCCCGGGAAGAAAATTGCTCGGCGGATTTGTTTCTTGCGCCGGAATCTATAGGCAGTTCAAGCGTAGCAACTACAACGTACAATGGCATTGAATATTCGGTTGTGGCGGCGACCGATGCCGCCGCCGGAAACCGCTACCAGCAGATTGTTTACGCTATTCCGGGGACAAATCCCTGTGTGGCCGTGAGGTATTTTATTCATTACGGAGTAATAGAAAATTATCCCCCTGGCACGGTTAAGTCTTTCGACAATCAGGCCCTGCTTAATCAATTCGATGCCATTCGAGGCACTCTTACAATCCAGCAATAACATGTTTGACAGAAAATAATTTCTACTTTATAGTGTAAGCAAATACAGTCTAGCATCTTGAAATCATAATCTTTGAAAAAAGGGGGTTTATTGTGTGTCTCTTGAATAAAAAATTTTTATTTGTTCTTTTGTGTGCGGTTGTGTTTCAGTTTGCTGCTCAAGTTGGCGTTTCTTTTGCGGCTGACGTCGGCAGCAAAGAAGTTAATTACAGCGAGTTTAAAAGAATATTGGAAAAAAACAAAGATAATGGAAAAATTTTGCTGATTACTTTCAGTCCGGGCGACAAAACGTGGGAAGTTGCGGCGGTTATAAAAAAGGGAAATTCGGAAAAATCCAGCGGCGGCCAAAAAATTATTGTTTTCGGTCAGAGCGTTGAAGCCCAGGAGTCTGAAACTTACAGTACCGTTACAACAAAAGATGGTGTTGATGAATTACGCAAGTGGGCAGAAAAAATCAATGCCACAAGAGGTGATAAAAATCTCATAAATTTTAAAATAACCAAGGAATCTGCGGCAAGTTGGATTTATTTTTTCCTGATAGCGTTTGTTGTACTTTGTATATTTTTCTATTTCAGAAGCAGAAGCGGATTTTCATCCGGTGGCATGTCCAGAGCAGCTCGGAAAACAATTCCCCCTACTCGCTTTATCGATGTGGCCGGTATAGATGAAGCCGTGGAAGAGGTGAAAGAAGTAATCGGTTTTTTGATGAAAAATGAAAAAATAAACTCGTTGGGCGGGAAAATGCCCAAAGGTATTCTTCTTGTCGGCGGACCGGGAGTAGGGAAAACCTTGCTTGCCAAAGCAGCGGCCGGAGAAGCGGGGGTGCCATTTTTCTCTGTGTCCGGTTCGGATTTTGTTGAAAAATGGGTCGGAGTCGGAGCAAGCCGTGTAAGGGATTTATTCAGAGACGCGAGAAAAAACGCTCCGGCCATTATCTTTTTTGATGAGCTGGATATGGTGGGCGGCAAGCGTATGGATGACGGTTCCGGCGGAGGAAAAGAACACGGCCAAACCGTAACTGCTCTTTTGCACGAGATGGATGGAGTTGAGGGGATAGAAGGCGTTGTTATAATGGGCGCTACAAATCGACCGGATATTTTGGACCCCGCTCTTACGCGCCCCGGCCGGTTTACGCGGAAAATAACCGTCAACAAGCCGGATATAGTGGGCAGAGAAAAAATACTCAGGGTTCATACAAAAAACATGCCTTTGAAAGATGTTGACTTGGGCCAAATTGCCGCCGGCACCCCAGGTTTTACAGGAGCCGACCTGGAAAATCTGGCCAACGAAGCGGCGCTTGCGGCCGCGCGCAGAGATGGCAACTTTGTCAGGATGAGAGATATCTGGGCTGCTCGCGACCGTGTGCTTTTGGGCAGTGAGCGCAAAATACTGATTTCACCCGAGGAACAAATGGTTACGGCTTTTCACGAAGCCGGGCACGCTATCGTAGGCCACTACACGCCGGGCTCTGATCCGGTTCAAAAGATTTCTATAATCCCGACGGAACGGGCAATGGGGGTTACACAGTTTACCCCCGAAGGAGATAAATATTTCTTGACCAGGAAAAATTGTCTGGCGCGTATAAAAACTGCTCTTGGCGGCAGACTGGCCGAGGTAAAATTATTTTCTTATCACGATGACCCTGATCTTATTGGAACCGGCGCGTCCGATGACTTGAAGCGTGCCACGGAGATTGCGGAAAAAATGGTCCGCGAATGGGGAATGGCCGGAAACGGATTGTCTCTGCGGACGTTTGGAGACCCAAAGGGGAATGTCTTTCTTGGGTACGACGGGTACAGTGCCAACTATAGCGAAATAGTTGCCCAAAAGGTTGATGAAGCCATCCATGACATTTTTGAACAGTGCAGGAAAGATGTGGAGGAGCTTCTCGCGGATAATTGGGGAAGATTGAAAAATCTTGCTTCTGCTCTTCTTGAAAAGGAAACTCTTCAAAGAGAAGAAATATTGGAATTAATTGAATAAAAAACCGCCTCTTTTGAGGCGGTCTTTTCTATTGAGTTCAAAGCTTGTAAAATATATTCATTGTGACTTGGATTGCGGTAAAAACATCCATTATTATATTTTGCGCCAAGTATCTTTATGTTGCCGTTCTTGCAATAGCGTTTTTGTTTTTTTTAAAGCAGCCCAAGGAAATAAAAAAGAAGATTTTGGTATTTGGTGCTGTTGTTTTGCCGATGTCTTATTTTTTGGCAAAGCTGTCGAGTCTCTTCTTTTATGACCCGAGGCCGTTTGTTCAGGGCAATTTTACGCCTCTTATTCCACACGCGGCAGACAACGGTTTCCCCTCGGACCACACCTTGCTGTCCGCCGCTCTTTCTGCGGTTATTTTTCCTTTCGGCAAAAAAACAAGCTTTGTGTTGTGGTTTTTAACAGTTCTTGTTGGTTTGTCGCGGGTATTTTCGGGCATACATCATTTTGTTGATATTTTGGGCAGCATCGCGGTTTCTGCCGTAGTTGGATATATGGTTTATTTTGTTTCTATGCACAAAAGACGGGTTTTTGCTATAATAAATTTATGGAAAAAGACGTAGCCAGCGACATAGATGTTAATAAAAAAGAGGCCGTTTCAAAGCTTATAGAGCAGAGCAGCCTTACCGGCGATTTTTATCTGATGCTTGTTTTGTCCTCGGTTTTTGTTTCTATGGGACTTCTTTTAAACAACATCGTTGTTGTTATCGGCGGCATGTTGGTGACGCCCTTTTTGTCGCCTCTTTTAAGATTGGCTTTGGCCGTTGTTATCTCGGATAAAAATATTATCCGGCTGTCCGCCATCAACATGTTAAAAGCCACGGGCGTGGTTTTATTAACGAGCCTTGTTTCCTCCTTTCTTGTTCCCGCCAAAAACGTTGATTGGGGCCTTATAAACAAAATTTTTGAAAGCGCCAATTTGTTTTATGTGTACGTTGCCATAGCTGCCGGTGTGGCGGCCGCCTATGCCTGGGCCAGGCCCAATCTCTCAAATACACTGCCGGGCATAGCCATAAGCGTTACTCTTCTTCCGCCCATTGCCGTTGTCGGCATAGGGTTTGCTTTTTTTGATGCTTCTTTGGTTTTCGCCGGCGCCCGCTCCGTTTTGATAAATATTATCGGCCTTCTTCTTTCTACTACTTTTGTTTTTTCAATTTTGGGTTTTTATCAGGTGAGGAGATACGTCCAAAAAGAAGTGAAAGAAGAAATAAAGGAAGCGGAAATAAAGAAAGAAAACGGCAAAAAAGAATCAATCAAGGAATTGATTGCAAAAAAATAAAAGTTTGATAAACCTGATAAGTACTTAAGATAAAGTATTTAAGCGGGGCGATAAAATCGCCCCGCTTTTTTTGTTCGCAAAAATTGTTTATAATTTTTTCTATGGGAGAAAAAAACAAAAGAACGGAGCTTATGCGGGCCGTAAAAGATGAGGTAATAAATCTCAAAAAGTCGCCCCTTTATAAGGAAAGAGTAAAAAACAAAGTTTTTCCGGTGATAGGCGAAGGAAGCCACCATGCCAAAATAATGTTTATAGGCGAAGCACCCGGGAAAAACGAAGCGGCTACCGGTCGTCCTTTCTGTGGGGCGGCCGGAAAAGTGCTGGACGAGCTTTTGGCGTCGGTTTCAATAAAAAGAAGCGGCGTTTACGTTACCAACATTGTAAAAGACCGGCCGACAATGAACAGAGACCCGTTGCCGGAAGAGATAAAAGTTTACGCGCCATTTCTTGACCGGCAAATTTCCATAATAAAGCCTAAGGTCATTGCCACTCTCGGAAGATTTTCCATGGACTACATTATGAAAAGATTCGGCCTTGAAGATGAACTAAAATCCATCAGTCAAATTCACGGGCAGGTTTTTGAAGCGGAAACGGACTACGGCAAAGTAAAAATAATTCCTCTGTATCATCCGGCGGTGGCTCTTTACAACAGAAGCGAGACGGACACTTTAAAAAAAGATTTTAAAACGCTAAAAAAATTTTCATGACACAGCCGATACACAAAGAACTTCACCGCATAGCCATCACGGCTATTATTCACAGAGACGGCCCAAAGGGCCGGGAATATTTGATATTAAAAAGAAGCCCCGACAAAAAGGCGTTCCCCGGCAAGTGGACCGTGCCCGGCGGGGGGCTTGAAACGGACGATTATATAAACACGCCGAAAACCACGGGCGATCACTGGTATTTTGCCCTTGAAAATACCTTGCGGCGGGAAGTAAAAGAGGAGTGCGGCCTGGAAGCGGGGAAGGTAAGCTATCTTTTGGATATGACTTTTGTAAGGGCCGACGGCATTCCGGTGCTTATTTTGAGTTTTTATGCTCCGTACAAATCGGGCGAAGTGAAGCTGGACGAGGACAATGTTGAATTTGCCTGGGCCACCCTTGAAGAGCTTAAAAAATACGATCTGATAGAGGGTCTTTTGGGAGAAATAGAAAGAGTGGAGAGTATCTTATCCACAGTTTTGTGAGTTTGCTTCTTTTGGAGTAGAATGAAGGTAGTGACAATTGAAGCACCGGAAAAAATTCTCAAAAGAGACCAAAGAGTAGAAGATTTCAACCCCGCTCGTATCACCGAAGCGGTTTTTAAAGCTTTTGAAGCCAGCGGACAGCCGGACAGAGCGCTGGCGCGCGAAGTAAAAGACGAAGTTTTACTTAAGCTGGCCAAAAAATATCCGTCTCGCAACAAGGCGGGTAAAAGCAAAGCAAAAAAAGCTATTCCTTCTATTGAAGAAGTCCAGGACTTTGTTGAAGAATCTCTTATTGAAAAGGGCTATGCCAAAGTTGCCAAGGCTTATATTCTTTATCGACAGAAAAGAGCTGCCGTAAGACGCGAAAAGCAGGATATTTTGGATAAAATTGAGATAGACGAGGTGGACAAAATGTTCGACCCGAATGCTCTGCGCGTTTTAAGAAGCAGATACCTGGATAAAGACGAATCGGGCAAAGTGGTGGAGTCACCAAAAGAGCTTTTTCAAAGAGTAGCCGTTCATGTCGTGTTGCCCAATGTTTTGTACGATAAATCGGTATATCGAAAAAGAGGTCCAAGCATCCCCAAGGCGCCGGAAGAAGGGTGCGCCAAGCCGAAAATTCCCGCGCTCGGCGACGAAAAGTGCCTGGCTCTTGAAGAGACGATGAAAATAGGGAAGTACCCGCTCAACCGCTTTCACGTAAGAGACTTTTACAGAGCTTTTAAATATTTTGAAAGGGAGGGGAAAATGAAAGTTACCTGGGAAAAATTAACCGGAATGATGAAAAAAAACCGCTTCGCCCGCTACGAAAAAAATATTACTGATTTTTACAATCTTATGGTTGAAAGAAGCTTCCTCCCCAACACTCCCACTCTTGCCAATTTTGGCAGCTACCTTGGGATGGGCTCGGCCTGCTTCGCCTTGGACATAAACGACTCCATTGAAGAAATAATGGAAACCTTAAAAATGGCGTCTGTTATTTTCAAGTCCGGCGGAGGCTTGGGCTACAACTTTTCAAAGCTAAGGCCCGAAGGAGATTTTATAAAAACCACAGGAGGTACATCCTCCGGCCCCATCAGCTTTATGAAGCTTTTTGATACCATGACGGAGGTGGTGAAGCAGGGAGGTATTCGCCGGGGCGCGAACATGGGTATTATGAACAGCAACCACCCCGATATAGAAAAGTTTGTGGTGGTAAAAGAAGGCAACAAAGCGCTCAAAAATTTCAATATTTCCATTTTGCTGATGCCCGATTTTTGGGAAGCCTATAAAAAAGACAAGGCTTATCCCCTAAAAAATCCCCGCACCGGCAAAGAATACGCTCTTGTTTCTCCAAAAAACCTGTTTGAAAAAATTGTTTATCATGCTTGGGAATCCGCCGAACCGGGAGTGCTTTTTTACGACAGAATAAACGAAAACAACCCGCTCACCAAGGCGCTTGGCCCCATTGTTACCACCAATCCCTGCGCTGAGCTTTTGCTTTATCCCAATGAATCGTGCAATCTTGGTTCGCTCAATTTGTGGGATTTTGTAAAAACGAACGCCAATGAAAAAATTTCCTTTAACTGGGACTCTTTTGCCCAAGCGGTTCGCCGAGCAGTTCGTTTTCTGGACAATGTAATAGATATCAACAAGTTTCCCCTTGAAGAAATAAGGGAAATGACGGTAAAGTCGAGAAAAATAGGCCTCGGCGTAATGGGTCTTGGAGATCTCTTGTATGAACTGGGCATGTCTTATAACTCGCAAAAAGGCAGAAACTTTATGGAAAAAATAGCCGAGTTTGTGAATTATCACTCAAAGCTGGAATCAATGAAAATGGCCAGGGAGCGCGGGCCCTTTCCCCTATACAAAAAAAGTACCTATGCCGAGGGCAGGCTTCCCTTCAAGGGATTTTATGACAAAAAGTCGTGGAATTTTGACTGGAAAAAACTTTCAGCCGACATAAAAAAATACGGCATCAGAAACAGCTACACCACCGTTATCGCGCCGACGGGCTCAATTTCAATGATAGGCGGGTGCTCTTCCGGCATTGAACCCGTTTACTCTCTTGTATACCAAAAAAATGTGGCCGTCGGTTCTTTTTACTATATTGATCCGGTATTTGAAAAGACCATGCTTAGGGAAGGACTTTTCGACGAGAGCCTGGTGGAAAATGTTTTGGAAAACAAGGGCTCAGTTCAAAATATCAACTACATTCCGCCCCACTTGAAGAAAATTTTTGTCACCAGCCACGACATAAAGCCCGAAGACCACGTAAGAAGCCTGGCCGCTTTCCAAAAATGGACCGATTCTTCAATTTCAAAAACCATCAACTTCCCGAAAACGGCCACGCCAAAAGACATGGAAAAGGTGTATCTTCTGGCATACGAGCTTGGATGCAAAGGAGTTACCGTTTACAGGGACACCTCCATAAAAGACCAGGTTTTGGACGTTTCTGACGCCAAGAAAAAAAGACAAGAGAAGAAGGACGGATTGCAGGAGCTGAAAGACGAGAAGGGAGGAGGGCTGGCTGTTTATCGCGATCCGGGCTCGGTATATTTCAACGGAAACGGAAACGGCAACGGAAACGGCAAGGGAGGCAAAATTACTCACTGCCCGAGCTGTAAAATAAAGCTTACCTTTCAGGAGGGGTGCATGTCTTGCCCGGTCTGTGGCTGGGGGCTGTGCTCGTAACCAAAAAACCTCAATAAATATCACAAAATAAACGGCTAAGGACTCCTTAGCCGTTTATTTTAAAGCGTAAATGGGTTGAAAATAAGGATTTTTTGTGATTTCATTTAAATAATTTATGGCAATAGAAAAAGAAAAACTGCAAAAAATAAATTCTGTGCTAAAATAACCCTATGAAGTACTTATTTTTGCTTGTTGTTGGGGTTGCCGGATATTTGCTCGGCTCCTTTTTTGCCAAGCGAAGAAAAATCTCCACCGCCTCATCCAATTTACAACATTCCAACATTCTTGAGAATGTTGGAATGTCCAAAAGGCCGGATGTTCAAAAGAAAGAGGAGAGGAAGCAAAAAATTTTGGAATTTTTTGAACAAAAACCGGAGATAACAAACAATGACATTGAAGAGCTTTTGGGCGTTTCCGACGCCACGGCCACCAACTACCTGGACGAGCTACAAAAAGAAGGAAAAATCACCCAAAACGGCAACACGGGCCGGGGAGTTTTCTACACAATAAACGGCTAAGGACTCCTTAGCCGTTTAAGTTGATTAATAAACTAATATGTGCTATCACTGACATAGGTTGGTTTTCTTTTACAATAAAATTTTTAGGAAAAAATGAGGGAGGATTTATAATGAAATTAAAATTGTTTCTAACCATACTGGCTGGTGGAATTGTTTCGGGCATTGTGGCTGAACTGTATGGCGTTAAAGAGGTCAGTCTAGTTGGTGGCTTGTGTGGCGGTTTTGTGAACGGTATGTATGGTCTTATTGCTTACAATATCGGGAAAGGTGTAATTAAAATATTTTAAAAAGGAGGCTTGGCATGGAGATAAAGCTGACTGACAAATTTGGCCTTGAGTTTGTACAAAATATTTTGGGATTCAAAGGTAAGGTAGAGGTCGTTTCGTCATCGTCTGCCAATCCTACTGTCCGTGCCTACATTGAGATAGGGGATGTAAAAAGATGGGTGCATATTGGTACCCTGAAGGAAGTTGCCAAGAAGATTAAATATAGTAACAAAAATACCATCAAAACGATTATTGCCGAAGACTTTGTTAGAAGCGTAACCGGTTGGGGATTAATAAAGTCCGAAAAATTTGTGGACAAGTTAAAATGCCGATAGCTTTTAAAGCCCGTTTGCCTTAGGCAGACGGGCTTTCCTTGTTTTTACTCAAATCTTAATCAGGTCTTTTTGTTTTTTGGGTTTTAATGTATATTAATTATTAATATGCCAAAAAAGGCCTCAACAACAAAAAAGATAAAAAAACCCGCGAAAAAGACCGCAAAAAAGACCCCGGCGAAAACCAAGGCAAAAACGAAAAAAACCGCTGCCCCGAAAGAAGTAAAAAAAACGGTAGGTGAAATTGCGAAAGAGCGTGACGAAAAAATGGATAAGCTCCTTGCCAAGGCAAGGACGCGCGGCTTTGTTACTCACAATGAAATCCTTAAAAACTTTCCCGACATTGAAGAGGACATAGTTTTCCTGGACCAGCTCTACGGCCGGCTTGAAGAAGACGGCATAGATATCATAGAAAACTACGACCTTTTGGATACGGAAGGGAAGGGAGGCAAAAAATACTCGGCCGAAACGTGTCTTTTGTGGATGAACTCCAAATCCACCGACTCTGTTCTAATGTATCTTAAGGAAATCGGTAAAATACCTCTTATTACTGCGTCCATGGAAAAGGAGTTGGCTAAGCGCATTGAAAAGGGTGATGAAGAAGCCAAAAAACATCTTGCCCAGGCAAATTTGCGCCTGGTTGTTTCCATTGCTAAAAAATATATTTCTCGCACCTCAAATCTCACGATTTTGGACCTCATTCAGGAAGGCAACCTCGGCCTTTTTCGAGCCGTAGAAAAGTTCGACTGGCGCCGTGGATTCAAGTTTTCAACTTATGCCACCTGGTGGGTGAGGCAGGCTATCACACGCGCCCTTGCCGACCAGGCAAGAACCATTCGCATCCCCGTTCACATGGTTGAAAGTATTTCAAAATACCACCAAGTTGTCCGCCGGCTTACCCAGGACTTGGGAAGAGACCCCTTGGCTGAGGAAATAGCGGCGGAAATGAATATTGAAGTTGAAAAAGTAAGACACATGCAAAAAATTTCCCAGGAAACGGTTTCCCTTGAGGCGCCGGTAGGCGACAGTGAAGAAGATTCGGTTCTCGGTGAATTTATAGAAGACGACAAAATACTTTCTCCCGATCAGCAGGCGGCTCGCAGGCTCTTGAGAGACCAAATAAAAGAAATACTTGTAGACCTTACTTTAAGGGAGCAAAAAATACTCGAAATGCGTTTCGGTCTTGCTGACGGCAATCAGCACACCCTTGAAGAAGTGGGGGCCGAATTCGGCGTTACCAGAGAGCGAATAAGGCAGATAGAATCAAAAGCGCTGGAGAAAATTCGCCAGCACTACAAATTAAAAAAACTTGAAGGGTACTGAAAACCCCCGCGCCGTGCGCCGGGGGTTTTTAATTAATTTTCTGTTGAGGTGACAAGCAAATATTGCTTGTCAATCGTTTTTATGATTTTTTGAGTTGGAACAAAACAGCTTTGTATTTCTTTTTTCCAGGCGCCGATAGCTATGCCCACTACTTCTCCGTGTTTATTGAACAAAGGACCGCCGGAATGGCCGGATTTGATTTGCTTGTTAATAATTATTGTCAAAAATTTTTTTTTGGTCGGCATACCGTTGACCGCCGTATATTTTTTCTCATTTAAAATTTTTCCGAAGATTATAACCATATTTCCGTGGGGGTATCCTACGGTAAAGACTTTTTTGTTGGCGGGTAGTTCAAGAGCACTCTTTGAGGGGAAAAGGTTATCCAGCGGGCCGACCATTTGTATCAGGGCGTAATCATCCCTGAGTGTAGATTTTACCACGATAGCCGGATGTTTGTGGCCATTGTAAAGAATTACCCGCAAGCTTTCAGGAACAAGGTTCACGGCATGAATTACGTGCCACGCGGTTCTTATAAGGCCATGTTTGTTTAGAATAACTCCGCTTCCATAAGCGGTTATTCCATGGGAAAAAGAAACTGTTATTTTTACTGTGCTTTTTACGGCATGTTCTACTACGTTTCCCGGGAAATATTTAGTCTCCTCCACATGGAGGGGAGCGGCAAAAAACAAAATAGCCAGAAAAAAAGAAACAAAAAGAGCCGATTTTTTCATTTCATCCTCCTTTCTTCAATTTTCAAATAGTTTTTAAATTTTTACGGCGATTTTCTGGTTATCATTCTGGGGAAGGGAATCGTTTCCCGTACGTGCTTTAGTCCGCATATCCAGGCAACCAGTCTCTCAAGCCCCACTCCGAATCCAGAATGAACAACCGAACCGTATTTTCTAAGGTCAAGATACCACTTAAAATCATTTTTGTCAAGCCCATGCTCATTTATCCGGGCTAAAAGAGCGCTATAATCGTCTTCTCTTTGTGAGCCGCCTATTATTTCTCCGTATCCTTCCGGCGCCAAAAGGTCGGCGCAAAGAGCCAGGGACGGATCTTCCGGGTCTCTTTTCATATAAAAGGCTTTTACTTCGGCCGGATATTTTTCAACAAAAATAGGCTTATTGTATTCTTTTGTTAAAATGGTTTCGTCTTCCGCTCCGAGGTCGTCGTTTTCTTTTATGTTGCTTCCCAGCTTGCGCAGTTTTTCTACGGCTTCTTTGTGAGTCATGCGCGCGAAGGGGGCGCTTATCTTTTTTAAGGGCTCTTTGTCGCGGTCTATTGTCTCAAGTTCTTTTGAATAGTTTTCCAAAATTTTTGAAACAACAAAGCTTATCAGTTCTTCCTGAATTTTCATGTTTCCTTCGTGGTTCACGAAAGCAGCTTCCGCGTCCATCATCCAAAACTCGGTAAGGTGGCGGCGCGTTTTTGATTTTTCGGCCCGAAAAGTTGGGCCAAAGTCGTACACTCTTCCCAGTGAAGCTATTCCGGCCTCAAGATAAAGCTGGCCCGATTGCGACAAGTATGCCTGGCCAAGGTCGAAATAGTCTACCCCAAAAAGAGTGGTGGTACCTTCGCAGGCGGAAGGGGTAAGAATGGGGGAGTCAAATCGCGTAAATCCGTTGGAGTTGAGCCACTCCTCAACATACCTATATATACCCGCTCGTATTCTCAAAATAGCCCATTGTTTTTTTGACCTAAGCCACAGGTGCCTGTTGTCTAAAAGAAAATCGGGGCCGTGCTCTTTTTTGCCGATAGGGTATTCTTCGGCGATTTGAAAAACTTTTATACCGTTTACTTTTAGCTCAAACTCGCCGGGTTTTTTTGGATGCTCTTTTACAGTACCCGCAAGCTCCACCGAAGATTCCGTTGTGATTTTTGTTACTTCGTTCCATGCGCTGTCATCCAGCTCGGTTTTTTGGGCCACGGCCTGAACAATGCCGGTGCCGTCTCGTGTTTCCAAAAAAGCTATTTTTCCGGAAGAGCGGGCGTTGAAAACCCACCCCTTTATTTTTACTTCTTTGCCGGCATAGTTGGCGATGTCTTTTATAAAAATATTCATTATCTTTAGGGTAGGTTAAAAGCCGTATTTTTTCCAGCCCGGGTATTTCATGCGGGATTTATTTTTCGGCTGTTTTGTGTCATTATAAAAAAATGGTTTCCGTTTATCAAAGAATTTTTGGGTTGCTTCTTTCCTACAAATATTTTATATTTTTCCCGTTGGTGATGTTTGAAGGCCCCGTAACTACTCTTGTTGCCGGGTTTCTTTGTTCTTTGGGCTACATGAATTTTTTATTGTTAATTTTTTTAGCGCCTATAGCAGACTTGGCAAGCGATGCTTTGTATTACGCCCTCGGCAGGTGGGGCAGGAAAAAAGTAGTTGAAAAACATGCTCACCGCGTTGGCCTTACCCCCGAAAGGGTAGAGAAACTGGAAGACCGTTTCAAAAAACACGGCGTTAAAATGCTGGCTTTCGGCAAAGTGGCCGACCCCTTAAGCTCAACCATTCAAACCATAGCTGGGCTTACCCGGATGAATTTTAAAAAATATTTCTGGTGGAATGCTGTTATCACTTTTCCGAAATCTTTTGCCGTTTTAACCATCGGTTTTTATTTTGGAGAGGCCATAGGCCAGGCAGATTTTTACCGCCGGGTTTTCGGCATTGTAGTTAGCATAGCGGGCATTGTTGCTATCGTTGCTTATTTATTTTATCGTCGTATTGTTGAGAAAAAATTATAAAATTGTGGAAAGTACGAAAATTGAAGAAAAATTTGTAGATACGGGGCGGGGGAAAATTTTTTACTGGAGCAACCTTTCTTTTCGTGGCCGGCCAACCGTTGTTTTTTTGCACGGCCTTTCCTCAAACCACACCACGTGGCTTAAGGCGATGAAATTTTTCAGTAAAAAGAAATTCAATGTATTAGCTTTGGATTTGCGCGGGCACGGCCTGTCTGATAAATCCAAGAACAAAAAAAATTATATATTGGATGTTTTTTCCGGGGATTTGGGCGCTATTATGAAAAAAGAGGAAATAAAAAATGCGGTTTTTGTGGGTTATTCTTTCGGCGGGCAAGTAGCCATTGATTATATTTCAAAAAATCCCGAACGTGCGCAGGGGCTGGTTCTTATAAGCGTAAATCATTCAAATCCGCTGGAATATCACATAGGATTAAAATTTTTAACACCCATTGTAACGGGAGTTATAAACCTGGCTGCGTTTTTTGTTCTTTGGCAGAAAAGAAAGGAATATTATTACTATGAGCACGGCAAATCCGTGGGTTATTGGGATTCTGTTTTTGACGGATTCAAAACAATGCCGTTGTCGGTGAATTTTTGGATGCTTGCCGGAGTTTTTGAAATAAATTTTAAAGACACAGTAAAAAAGATCAAAGCTCCCACAGTGATAATTGCCGGCAAAAAAGACCCTTTGGTTACAAGGCGGGAGATCAATGACATGACCAAGGCCATGAAGGGAGCCGAGGTTGTAGTTTCCAAAAGTTCCGGGCATTTTGTGGGAACAAATGCCCAGGATGAAGTTATTGAAATTTTAATGAATTTCCTTAATAATAAAATCCTGGATTATGAAAATAGCGATTTTTAGCGATACTTTTCCTCCAAAAACCGATGGTGTCGCCAGCGTTGTCCGCCAGTCCGCCAAAGGTCTGGCTGATATGGGGCACAAGGTGATTGTTTTTACCGTTTCCAAAAACGGAGACAAATCTGCCGCCGAAAGAGACGGCTTTGAAGTTGTTTTTTTGCCTTCTTTACCTGCTGTCGTTTATCCCGACGCGCGATTTACTCTACCTGTCGGCGCATCACTCTCTCGGCTTAAAAAATTCGGACCCGACATTATTCACAGTCACACGCCTTTTTCGATGGGCTGGGAAGCCGTATGGGGCGCGAAAATTTTAAAAGTTCCTCTTGTGGGAACACACCATACTTTCTACGACTATTATCTGAAGCACGCGAAAATTGACTACGGTTGGGGAAAAAGTCTCTCATGGAAGTACACGGTTGGCTATTATAATCGCTGCCGCCTTGTTTTAAGTCCTACGAGATCGCTGGCTGAAGCTTTGAAGGGGCAGGGCATTAAAAAGCCGGTAGAAATTTTGAGAAATTCCGTGGAAACTGATATGTTCAGGCCTGCTGCCGACAAATCTTTAAAAAACGGGAAAACACTGGTTTATATGGGCCGGCTTAGCTACGAAAAAAGCATTGATAAAATTTTGGAAGCGTTTGCGATAATGATTAAAAAAGACGGAGCTCTTCGGTTGGCGATTGTCGGCGACGGACCGGAGCTTCAGAATCTTCGGGAGCTTGCGGATAACCTGGGCGTAAAGGACAAAGTTTTTTTTACCGGTACTCTTCACGGAAAAGATTTGATCGAAGCTCTTCGGGCTTCGGATGTTTTTCTTACCGCATGCAAAAACGAAAATATGCCGATTTCGGTTTTGGAAGCCATGGCCAGCGGATTGCCCGTTGTGGCGGTGCCGGAAAAGGGTTTAAAAGAAATTATTGAAGAAAATGTCAACGGGTTTTTTGCCGAAACGGACAACGCCAAAGATATAGCCCAAAAAACGCTTGACCTTATTTCCAAACCGGCCCTTGTTGAAAAGTTTGGCGCCGCTTCGCGGCGCCTTGCCATGGAATATTCAAGAGAAAAAGTTTCCAAATTTCTGGAAAATTATTATAAAAAAATTTTGAACAAAAAAAGAACATGAAAATATGCCTTTATCTTGAGGGGCTGCGTTTTTTGGGAGGTTTTTTGTACAAAAACATAGGCACGGGCCTTCTTTCTTCCTACAAAAATCAAAAAAATGCGCTTGAATATTTTAGGATTCCCTATGTTGAAGAATGGAGCGAAGGCTGTGATATTTTTCAAATAAATACGCCATGGTTAAAATCTCTGTGGCTTATTAAAAAAGCTAAGCGCCGGGGCATGAAAGTGATAATTTGGTCTCATGTAACGGTTGAAGACTTTATCCAGGTGTTTCGCTTCAACAAATATATCGCTCCGTTAATGAAAAAATATCTTGCCTACGCCTACAACCAGGCCGACCTCATTTTCAGTCCCAGCGAATATACAAAATCGCTTGTGGCAGCCTACGGCATTTCAAAAGAAAAAATTGTAGCTTTTTCAAACGGAGTTGACCTTGAAAAATTTTATAAAGACGAAAAGAAAAGAACGGACTATAGGGAAAAATACAACCTTAAAAATCTAGCGGTTGGAACAGTCGGCCTTGCCATACCGAGAAAGGGGATTGATACATTTTTAAAATTGGCCGAAAAATTTCCGGAAAATAAGTTTATGTGGTACGGGAAAATATACAGCTCGCTTCTGGTGAAATCTCTTCCGAAAAACATTCCCGCAAACACGCGTTTTACCGGATATGTCGACGACATTTTGGCGGCGTTCAATTCCCTGGACATTTTTATTTTCCCTTCATATGAAGAAAATCAGGGGATGGTGATTTTGGAGGCGGCAGTCTTGGGCTTGCCCATTTTGGTCCGCGACATTCCCGTTTATGGCGGGTGGCTTGTTCATGGAGAAAATTGCCTCAAGGCAAAAAACGATGAAGAATTTGAGAAAAACCTGAAGCTTGTTTTGGCGGATGAAGGCCTTCGCGAGAAGCTTTCAAAAGGCGCGCTGGCACTGGCCCAAAAGGAAGACATCAAAAAAAGCCGTCTCACGGAAATTTATCAACAACTGGTTAAGACGAAGCGTGATATAATATAAAAACGTAAAATATGTACAAAGAGGTAAAAAATAAATACGCTTTTTTATTCAAAAACAGAAAGTTCGTGTACTCTCTGATTTTTGCTTTCTTGTTGCTTTTTGCCAGCCTGTTTATCAATTACTATGCGGGCAATTATGCCACGGAGAAAGAAAGCAACTCGGTAACGGACATTGTTTTAAGCAATATCCAGGCGCACGACGTTGACGGCTTTGTAATTTTCAGTACTCTTTTTGGAATTGCCTTCATAGCTTTTTTATGCTTTGCCATGCCGGAAACCATGCCTTTTGTTTTAAAGTCGGTGGCCCTTTTTGTTTTGATAAGGTCCGTTTTCATCAGCCTTACTCATCTTGGGCCTTTTCCCACCGCCGTTGTCATTGACTCCAATATTATAAATAAATTTACTTTTGCCGGGGATTTATTTTTTTCCGGCCACACCGGCCTGCCTTTTTTGATGTCTTTAATTTACTGGAAAAACAAAATTCTCCGGTATGCGTTTCTTGTGGCCTCGGTTGTTATTGGCGCGACGATGCTTTTGGGGCATTTGCATTATTCCATTGATGTTTTGGCCGCCTTTTTTATAACCTACGCCATATTTCATCTTGCCGAATTTTTGTTCAAGAAAGACAGATTAATTTTTAATCTGGATAGCTTTCCCCTCAACTAAGGCTTCGGCTATTTTTTTGTAAGCCGAAGACAAAATTCTCTGAAAAGTGCTCTGCGATGTTTTCATCTGCTTGGCGCATTCGGTTTGGTCCAGGTCTTTTATATTTTTAAGGCGTATGGCTTCCATTTCTTCGGAAGCAAGCTCCACCACCTCAAGGTGCCTCATTGGCACTCCGCGGGGCTTGAAGTAGGTAACATCCGGATTGAACATTATTCTTCTTCTAAGTCTTGGTCTTGGCATGTTTGTTGTTTTATTTTAATCTTAAAGTTGGGAGGAGCCCTGCACCGTATGGTGCAGGGCTTCCTGCTACTTGGCCTTCTTGAGAGCTTCTATTTCTTCTTTTACGGCTTTAAGTTCGTCTTCGAGTATTTTTTCTTCATCTTCCAGGGCGGCAAGTTCGTTTTTGGGAGAAATAAATCTTCGCCTCATTCCCATTCCTCCCGCGCAAGATCCCCGGCCCCAGCCGGTTCGCGGACCCTGTCCCATTGGGCCTGTTCCATCTAATCTTGGCATGTTTTTAAAATAAATTTATCTTAATAAT